>NZ_JACCFP010000001.1:3612373-3931518 GCF_013410655.1 Nocardioides thalensis | reverse complement strand
TCGCGGTGCACCTCGCGGCCACCAACAGCCGCGTGATCCTGGCTCGTGCCTCGACCAAGATCGGCAAGGCCGACCTGGGCGTCTTCGGCGGGATCGCGTACGGCGTCTCCGCCGACATCCTCGGCGACGTCGTCGGCGTCGGCCGCATCCCGCAGGTCTTCATGCCCTGCGACGGCACCGACGGCGAGGTCATCGAGAAGGACGTCCTCCAGGTCGACCTGCCGGCGCTCGCGTCGGTCGGCGCGGTCTCCGTGCGGCAGAAGGCCCAGGCCTTCAAGAACAAGGCCTCCGGCTACGAGATGGCCGAGGTCGCCGACATCTCCCTCCTCAACGGCATGATCGAGATCTCCGGCATCTCCGCCCGCGCCTACGTGCGGCGTGAGCGGGGCAAGAAGAAGGTCATCCGCGACTCGACGGGCACCAACGTGCTGACCCTGACGGTCGACGGCGAGCCGACCCCGATCCCGCTCGAGGGTCTGGAGATCCCCGGTCTGCTGAAGATCGAGGAGGGCATCGAGCGCAAGCTCAAGGGTGGCCTCGAGGTCACCGCCCTGCGGCTGACGCTGCTCGACGGCACCGGCGCCACGATCAACCTGGGCGTCGCCCGGATGCGCGTGGGCCAGCTGCCCCCGCTGCGCTGATCGCGCAGTAGCTCGACCAACGAGAGGGCCGTTCCCGTCCGGGGACGGTCCTCTCGGACTTTTTGCGGGTGGTCGGCTTCGCACAGGTGAGGCGAGCGTCACCCGCCACGGAAGTTACCAACGGGTAGTATTCGGCGAGCCGGCCTGTACGGCGCCCGCGGCCCGTGATCTAAGGCTTGCCTGATCGCGGCTCAACGGCGCCGGGACCCTAGGCTCGGCCAGAAGCAACAGGTCCCCGCGGGCGTGCTCGGAGCGCGCCCTCATCGATGAGGAGACACTGGAAATGGTGCAGACCGTCGCGATCGTGGTGTCGCTCGCCCTCACCGCCGTCACCCTGGTGGTGGTCGCGTGGGCCGTGAGGTCGATGCTCGGCGTCATCCGCAAGGGCCAGGCGGCCCCGGGCCGGACCGGCAACCCGGCCGGCCGGACCGTCACCATGCTCAAGGAGACGTTCGGTCACACCCGGATGCTCCAGTGGACCTGGGTCGGCGCCCTCCACTGGTTCGCCTTCGCGGCCTTCCTCTTCCTCTCGACGGCCGTCGGCGCGGCGTACTTCCAGCTCTTCGACGCGGAGTGGACGCTCCCCGTGGTCGGCGAGCTGTTCGTCTACGAGTGGCTGGCCGAGGTGCTCGGCCTCTTCGGTGCCCTCGGCATCATCCCGCTGATCGTCTACCGGCTCACCCACCTGCCGTCCCAGCAGGGCCGCGCGAGCCGGTTCTTCGGGTCGACGATGTGGCAGGCGTTCTTCGTCGAGGCGATGGTGCTCCTCGAGAGCGCGGCGATCCTCTTCATCCGAGGCGCGGAGTACAACTTGGCCAAGGCGCACGGCGGCGAGATCGCCGACCACGCCACCGGCTTCCACTTCCCGATCTCGCAGTTCTTCGGCGGTCTCTACCCGACCGGCCACGACTCGATCGGGACCCTCGAAAACATCATCTTCGTCATCGCCGCGATCAAGATCGTCTCCGCGATGGCCTGGCTGCTCGTCGTCGCCACCAACCTGACCATGGGCGTGGCGTGGCACCGGTTCACCGCGTGGTTCAACATCTGGTTCAAGCGCGAGGACGACGGCAGCACGGCGCTGGGCGCCGTCAAGCCGCTCACCTCGAACGGCAAGCCGATCACGCTCGACGACATCGACGACCTCGACGAGGACTCCGTCCTCGGCGCCGGGTCCATCTGGGACTTCTCCTGGAAGGACATCCTCGACTTCACCACCTGCACCGAGTGCGGTCGCTGCCAGTCGCAGTGCCCCGCTTGGCACACCGACAAGCCGCTCTCGCCGAAGCTGATGATGATGGCGATGCGCGAGCAGGCGTACGTCGCCGCGAACGGCGATGGCGCCGCCGACCGCGCGCTCGTGGGCGCGGTGGAGCGCAACGACGACGGCGAGCCGGTCGAGTGGTTCTACATGCCCGAGGGCGGCGAGTTCGTCGTCGACGAGGACGCCCTGTGGGCGTGCACCAACTGCGGCGCCTGCGTGCAGCAGTGCCCGGTCGACATCGAGCACGTCGACCACTTCGTCGACATGCGCCGCTACCAGGTGCTGGTCGAGTCCAACTTCCCCTCCGAGCTCAACGGCCTCTTCAAGGGGCTCGAGAACAAGGGCAACCCCTGGAACATGTCGCCCACCGCGCGCATGGACTGGGCGAAGGACCTGCCGTTCGACGTCAAGGTCGTCGGTGACGACATCGAGGACCTCGACTCGGTCGACTGGCTGTTCTGGGTCGGCTGCGCCGGCGCCTACGAGGACCGCGCGAAGAAGACCACGCGCGCCGTGGCCGAGTTGCTCGACATCGCCGGCGTCTCCTTCGGCGTGCTCGGCAACGGCGAGACCTGCACGGGCGACTCCGCCCGCCGGGCCGGCAACGAGTTCGTCTTCCAGGGCCTGGCCCAGCAGAACGTGGAGACGTTCAAGGAGTACAAGGTCAAGAAGGTCGTCTCGACCTGCGCCCACTGCTTCAACACCCTCAAGAACGAGTACAAGGAGTTCGGTATCGAGCTGGAGGTGGTCCACCACACCCAGCTGCTGAACCGCCTCGTGCGCGAGGGCAAGCTGACGACGGTCAAGTCCGGCGCCGGCGCGCACAAGCGCTCGATCACCTACCACGACCCGTGCTTCCTGGGCCGCCACAACAAGGTCTACACCCCGCCGCGCGAGCTCCTCGAGATCCTCCCCGGCGCGCAGTACAAGGAGATGGAGCGCAGCAACGAGCGCTCGTTCTGCTGCGGCGCAGGCGGTGCCCGGATGTGGATGGAGGAGACCATCGGTGAGCGGATCAACATCAACCGCACCACCGAGGCCGTCGGCACCGGCGCCGACCAGATCGCCGTCGGCTGCCCCTTCTGCCGGGTCATGCTGGCCGACGGCCTGACCAAGCTGCAGGCCGACGGTGTTGCCCGCGAGGAGGTCGAGGTCCTCGACGTCGCCCAGATGCTGCTCGCGTCCGTGAAGGGCGAGCAGGCCACCAAGATGGCGCCCGGCGAGGGTGCGCCGGCTACGGCCGAGCCCGCTGGTGACCCTCTCAAGAAGTCGTTCGTCGACCCGAAGGCCGCGATCGAGGCCCGCGCAGCGGGTACGGCGGTCGAGGTCCTCGAGAAGCCCGTCGCGGAGCCGAAGGCGAAGAAGAACGGCAAGGCCAAGAAGAGCGCGAAGTCCGACGGCGACGTGGGCATCTCGATCTTCTCGGACTCCGACCACGACGCCCCTGCTGCGAAGGCATCCGCGCCGTCGCCGTCGCCGGCCCCGGCCGCGACCGGGGAGACGGCGGCCGCCGAGGGCGGCAGCTCGCTGTTCGGGGACGCGCCGGCTGCGGACGCCCCGGCGGAGTCGACGTCGGGCGGGTCGCTGTTCGGCGACGCCCCGGCCGCGGACGCGCCGGCGGAGTCGAAGTCGGGTGGGTCGCTGTTCGATGACGCCCCGGCAGCGGATACGCCGGCCGAGTCGAAGTCCGGCGGGTCGCTGTTCGACACCCCGGCGCCTGCCGAGGAGAAGCCTGCTGAGGAGAGCAAGCCCGCCTCGGGTGGCTCGCTCTTCGACGTCGGTGGCGACAGCGGCGGATCGCTGTTCGACACTCCCGCCCCCGCGGCGGAGGAGAAGCCGGCCGAGGCCAAGGCGGAGCCTGCGAAGGCAGAGCCGACGAAGGCGGAGCCTGCGAAGGCAGAGCCCGCGAAGGCCGCGCCCGCACCTGCGAGCGAAGTCCCGTCGGGCGGGTCGCTGTTCGACATCGCCGCGTCCGAGAGCGCGCCGGAGAGCGCGGCGGCGGCTCCCGCGCCGGCCGAGTCCGACGCCCGCGCCGAGGAGGCCGCGGCGGTCGACGAGTCCCCCGAGGCTGCGGCTCCGGCCGCACCCCCTGCGTCGCCGGCCGCGGCGCCGGCTGCCGAGATCCCGTCGGGCGGCTCGCTGTTCGACATCGCCGCGCCGGACGAGCCGACCACCGCCAACGAGGCGACGCCGGAGTCCGCTCCGGCCTCCGAGTCGGCAGCCGCGCACAGCGTGGAGCCGACCATGGAGGCAGCAGAGGCCGCGGCGGAGCCCGCAGAGGCGACCGCTGCTGAGGAGGCGGCCACCGAGGACGAGCCGGCCGAGCCTGAGCAGGCTGCAGCGGATGAGTCGACGGCCGAGGCTGCGACGCCGGCCTCGTCGGACGGCGAGACCAACGAGCCGCGCACCGACGTGGACATCAACAAGTCGGGCTCGCTCTTCGATCTCTGACAGGCTCTTCGGACACAACGCGGAGGATCCGTTCAACCAGGTTGAACGGATCCTCCGCGTTGTTCACGCGCTCGACAACCGCCGCCGTCCGCAGCGCGTGCAACCCCCATGAGGCGCATCGCCGTGGCAGCAGCGGGGCTCGGGCTGCTGCTGCTCGGCGGGTGTGCTTCGGAGCGCGCTATCCCGGCCGCGGTGCCGCCTCCGCGCCCCGAGGGTGGGCGGTCATCGGCGCCAGGAGCGCCCGTCGCGGTGCCGGACGTGATCGGGCTGCGTGGGCGTGACGCGCGGGACGCGATCCGGGAGAGCGGGCTGACGCCCGTACGCCACCCGAGCCTGATGTCGGCGTGCACGCCGCGTGGTGTCTATGCCCAGCGCCCCGACGCGGGAGAGACCGTGGGGGCGGGCGAGCGGGTCGTCGTCGAGGTCAACACCGGCAGTCATGGCGAGTGCGGCTTGCGGCTGTCCCCGACCGAGCCGCACCTGACGGCGGTTGCCGAGCAGTTCGTGGCGTTCGCCCGCGGGCTCGGGAGCCCGCCTCTGGCCAGCCGCGTGGAGCTCTACCTCGGGAACAGGATCGTCGAGACCCGCGACGCCGAAGACCTGGCCGACCACCGTCACTGGCGCGTGTGCCGGCCGTTCTATGCCGCACGGACCTGTCCGTTCTCGGCAGCCGACACCGTCGGCGCCTGGCCGGGACGCCTCGCGTTCACAGGTGCGCCGGCGCAGCACCCATGCGCGCACCCAGGAGCCCCGCCGCGTGCATGGGCAGGCCTCCAGCGAGTGACGATCACCCCGACGAGGGACTCTCGTGTGTCGACTACTGGGCCGTCGAGCTCTACGTCGACGCCGACGATCGCATCGCCGCTGCCAACCTCGGCTGGGCCGAACCCTGAAACAGCCGGCAAACCCCTCGCCCCGCCCACCACCCGCGGGATAGAACTGACCGCGTGACCGACGACCTCGCGCAGCTCGCCGACGACTACCAGCGCTTCCGCTACCGCCAGAACCCCCTGTGGGCGCACATGTCGGGGGAGTACTCGGTGGCGGGCGCCTACACCGACGTCAGTCGTGCCGCCGAGGATGCGGCGATCGCGGAGGCGCGCGACTTCGCCGAGCGTGCCGAGGCGATCGACGAGAGCGGCCTCGACGAGCAGGAGCGGCTGTCGCGCGCGATGCTCTCCTGGGACGCGCGCTCGACGGCGGAGGTGGCCGAGCTCCACAGCGCCGACTACGGCGCCAACCCGATCTTCGGGGCCCAGACGTCGCTCGGGATGTACGTCCCGAAGCTGTCGCTGCCCACGCCCGAGGTCGCCGAAGCGATGGTCGACAAGCTGGCAGGCATCGCGACGTACTTCACCGACCTCGCCGAGCGCCACCGCGACGGCGTCGCGAGTGGTCGTACGCCGGCCGCGTTCGCGGTCGCCGACACCATCAAGCAGCTCGACGACTGGCTGGCCGAGCCGCTCGCCGACGACCGGCTGCTGGCGATCGGCTCCACGCCGGACGGCATCGACCGCGACGCGCTCGTCGGCCGGATGCGCGACGTCGTCGAGGAGCAGGTCAGGCCGGCGCTCGCGACGTACCGCCACGTCCTCAGCGACGAGGTCATGCACCACGCCCGCGAGGACGAGAACGTCGGCCTGGTGCACCTTCCGGGCGGCGAGGAGGCCTACCGGACGCTCGCGCGGTTCTACACGACCACCGAGATGAGCCCGCAGGAGATCCACGAGATCGGGCTCGACCAGGTCGCCTCGCTGGCGGAGGAGTACGCCGAGCTCGGGCCCGACGTCGTGGGCAGCGCCGACGTGGCGACGATCCTCGCGGCGCTCCGCGACGACCCCGCGCTCCACCACACCGATCCCGACGAGATCGTTGCGGACTCCAAGGCCGCGATGGACAAGGCCAAGGCGGTCATGGGCGACTGGTTCGGCCGGCTGCCGAAGTCCGACTGCGACGTCGAGGCGACGACCAGCGGCGCGGTGGCCTATTACTTCCGGCCGGCGATGGACGGCAGCCGCGGCGGCGTCTTCTTCATGAACGTGAGCGACCCCGAGGGCTGGGGGCGCTACCAGATCGAGGCGACCGCCTACCACGAGGGGATCCCCGGCCACCACCTCCAGATCGCCATCGCGCAGGAGCTCGAGGACCTGCCCGACTTCCGCAAGACCGCGTTCTGCGTCGCCTACAGCGAAGGCTGGGGCCTCTACACCGAGCGGCTCGCCGACGAGATGGGCCTCTACACGACGCCGATGGACCGGATCGGCATGCTCGCCGCGGACTCGATGCGCGCATGCCGCCTGGTCGTCGACACCGGCATGCACGCGATGGGCTGGAGCCGTCAGCAGGCGGTCGACTACCTGGTCGCCAACTCGCCGCTTCCGCTCTCGCACGCGATCGCCGAGATCGACCGCTACGCCGTCACGCCCGGTCAGGCGCTGTCCTACATGATCGGCCGGCTCGAGATCCTGCGGATCCGCGAGGCGGCCCAGCAGCGCCAGGGCGACCGGTTCGACATCAAGGCGTTCCACGACGCGGTCCTCGACTCGGGCGCGCTCCCACTCGGTCTGCTCGCCAGCCACGTGGAGTCGCGGCTCCCCTGACCTTCCGGAGTCGTAGGAGTGAGAGTGACCTATAGACCACGCTGACTCCTACGACCTCGCGGCCGGAACCGATCCGGCCTCCAGGCGGTCTGGAGGGTGATGGACTTCAGCACGTACGTCGCCCAGCGCCGCACCGGCTTGGTGCGGACCGCGGTGCTGCTCGGCTGCCCGCGTGTCGACGCGGAGGACGTCGTGCAGGCGGCGCTGCTGAAGTGCTACCGCTCGTGGCGGAAGGTCAGCCGGGCCGACCACCCGGACGCCTACGTGCACCGGGTGCTCGTCAACACGCTGCACGACGCCCGCCGTCGCCGCTGGAACGGCGAGCTGCCGACCGACGCGCTGCCGGAGGAAGGTGCCGCCCTGGACGAGGCATGGGCGAGCGGCATCGCCGTACGGCGTGCGCTCGCGCTGATGAAGACCGAACAGCGAGAAGTGCTGGTCCTGCGCTTAGCGCCCGACTTCGCCGACCGGGTGCGCCACTTCGCGCCGGGGTTCAGCCTCCCGTGGAACGACGAGCCCGAGCGACGCGACGGATGGAGCGGGTGCTCCGGACTCGGCTTTCCCAGCTGCGCGATCGACCCCGTCGCCACCATCGCCCGCTATCGGGGGCGCGTTGTCCCGTCCGTGGGCCCGGTCCACGTGCCCCGCGGGGGAGGACGTCGCCTCCGAGTTTCCGGACGCGGACGTCGTGCGCCTTACCGAGCCGGAGCCCGCGACCTGTCGCGACGCATGGGCGGTCGAGCTTTGGATCGACGGGAACGGCGAGATCTACGCCGTCCGACAGATCGGCGTAGCAATCTGACATCACAACGCCATTGACATGACGTCATCATGACGTCATAGTGATGCACATGGACATCACGCCCTACGTCGACAGCATCCGCCGCGACCTGCTCGCAGCGGCGGAGGGTGCCGGCCCGGAGGCCCGCGAGGCCGCCGAGCGACTCGGCTACGCGCTCGACCCGTCCGTCCGGCTCGCGCTGATGGAGGCGATCAGCCAGGCGGCCGCCGAGATCACCGCGTCCATGCCGAGCGGCGGCGTCGACGTACGTCTGTCGGGGCGCGACCTGGACTTCGTCGTCGATGCCGGTACGCCGGCCGCGGCCTCCGGTCCGGTCCCGCCCGTGCCGCCGGCCCCGCCGGCGCCTCCCGCCGCGCCGGCGGCGCCGGGCGAGGAGGAGGGCCTGGCCCGGATCACGCTCCGGATGCCCGAGTCGGTGAAGGCCAAGGCGGAGGAGGCCGCGGGCCGCGTCGGTCAGTCCCTCAACACCTGGCTCGTCAACCTGGTCCGCGGCGCGACCAACGACGACGCGATCCACATCGACGTCGACCTGTCGAGCATCCCGTTCGGCGGCGACTTTCCCTTCGGCAACAAGCGCGGCAACCGCCGCATGACCGGCTGGCTCTGAGCCGCCCGACACAGGAGACCCCATGTCCGAGTACGCCTTCAGCACCCCCGAGCCGATCGAGCTCTTCGTCGAGAACAGCTCCGGGTCGATCGCCATCACCGCCGCCGACGTCACCGAGAGCAAGGTCCTCGTCGCCGGCAAGCGCGCCGACGAGGTCACGGTGACGCAGGACGGTCACCAGATCTCCGTCATCGCGCCGAAGTGGCGCGCGTCCGGCATCTTCAGCGGCGACCAGTCGCTCGTCATGACCATCACGGTGCCGACCCGCAGCCGGGTCGACGTCAAGAGCGGCAGTGCCGACGTCGTCGCCACCGGACTCGTCGGCGGCGCCCGGGTCAAGTGCGGCTCCGGCGACGTCCGGTTCGAGCGGCTGGCGGAGGTCGGCGTGATCGACACCGGCTCGGGCGACGTCGACATCGCCGACGCCGCCGAGGAGCTGCGCGTGCGCAGCGGCTCCGGCGACGTCCACCTCGGCGAGGTGCGCGCGACCGCCGCCGTGTCCACGGGCTCGGGTGACGTGGTCATCGAGCACAGCCTCGGCTCGGTGGTCGTCAAGACCGGCTCGGGCGACCTCGAGATCGCCGACGCCGAGGGCGACGTCGCGATGAAGACCGGGTCGGGCGACACCGTCATCCGCGCCGCCCGCCGTGGTCGCATCACCAGCAAGGGTGCCTCCGGCAGCGTCCGGATCGGCATCCCCGCCGGCACCCCGGTCTGGACCGACGTCACCACGGTCACCGGCCGGCTGACCTCCTCGATCGAGGGTGTCGGGCAGCCGGAGCCGGGCGCCGACCACGTCGAGCTGCGGGCGTCGACGGTGTCTGGAGACGTGGTGCTCGCGGCCATCTGACCGGCCGCCGACAGCCGCCGACAGCCCGGGCCGATGTCGGTGCTCGGTGCTTGAGTAAGAGCACAAGCCAACAGGTCCACGAAGACGCAGCAGGCACCCTCGGGAGGAGGAAATCACGATGATCGAGCCGACGACCGAGCTCCGGGTCCGTCAGGAGATCGCCGAGCGCATCGACCGTGCCAGCCGCCAGCGGGTCGCGTCGCGGGCCAAGTCCGCGCGAAGGGCGCGCCGCGACAGCTGGCCCAGCAGCTGAGCGGCACCCGCCGCCCGGCGTGACCGCGGTTAGGGTCCCCTCGTTGAGAACACGTTCCAGCGAGGAGTTCCCACGATGAGCCACCTGCTCCGGCGCGCCCTCGGCGCAACCGCGATCACCGCCGCACTCGCGGCCGGCTCGGCGGGTCTCCCCGTCCCGACCTCCGCCGCGGGCGCCGTACCCCCAGCGGCTCCGGCGCGCACCGCGCCCGCGGCCGGCGACTGGGAGCCGCGACCCGAGCAGTACCCCGGGACCGTGACCCGCAGGGACCTGCCGATCGTCATGGACGACGGCGTCACCCTGCGCGGCGACCTGGTGCTCCCGGCCGACGCCGACGGTGTGGCCATCGACCGGAAGTTCCCGGTGATCGTCACGATCACCGCCTACAACAAGGCCGTCCTCGCGGGCGGCGGCGAGGCGGTGCTCGGCGGCGGGGCCGACTACCTGGTCAAGCGGGGCTACGCCCAGCTCACCGTCGACGCCCGCGGCACGGGCAGCTCCAACGGGGTGTGGGAGGCGTTCAGCGCGCGGGAGAACAAGGACGCCGGCGCCATCGTGCAGTGGGCCCACGAGCAGCCGTGGAGCAACGGCAAGGTCGGCATGACGGGCGCGTCCTACAAGGGCATCAGCCAGCTCTTTGCGGCCGGCCACCACCCGGACGGCCTCAAGGCGATCTTCCCGCAGGTGCCGTCGGCCGACGTCTACCGCGACGTCGTCGCCTCCGGTGGCCAGATCGACGTCGGCTTCATCCCGCTCTGGATGGGCCTGGTCACCGCGACCGGCGTGATCCCACCGGCGTACGCCGGCAGCGATCCTGACAACGCCTTCCAGATGCTGTTCGACCGGCTCACGACCGGCACGACGTTCACGCTGCCGCTGATGCTCCAGGCGATCCTCGGCGGTGAGCCGGCGTACGACGGGCCGTTCTACCGCGAGCGCTCGCCGATCGAGTACCTCGACGACGTGACCGTGCCGACGTTCCTCGTCGGCGGGCAGTACGACCTCTTCCAGCGCGGGACGCCCTTGGTGTTCGAGCGCCTCCAGCGCAACGGTGCGCCGGTCAAGATGATCGTCGGCCCCTGGGACCACCTCGAGGGCTCGTCGGGCGCCGACGTCGGCGACGCCGGCTACGGCTCCCTTCAGGAGCTGCAGCTGCGGTGGTTCGACAAGTGGATCAAGGGTCGCGACACCGACCTCGACGAGATCCCACCGGTCAGCTACTACGAGCAGGGCTCGGACCGCTGGGTGCGCACCAAGCGATGGATCGCGGGCGACCTGTCCGCGCGGTCCTACGCACTCTCCGGCAAGGCCGGCATGGGTGGAGCGGCGGGCGTGCTGCGTCGCACCGACCCGAAGGCGGGGGAGTCGCTGCTGGTGCCGCTGCCGGTCTCCGGCCTGTGCACGCGCTCGGCCAACCAGTGGACCGCCGGGGTGATGAACGGCTTCCTCGGCTCCAACCCGTGCTTCGAGAACAACGCGCTCAACGACCTCTCCGGCCTGACCTTCGAGACCGCGCCGGTCAAGCGGGCCGTCCGGTTCCAGGGACCGCTCAACGCGCGGCTCTACGTCTCCACGGCCGGTGGCGACGGCATGCTCTCCGTGGCGATCGAGGACGTCGCGCCGGACGGAACCGTCCACCGGATCACCGGCGGCTGGCAGACGATCGCGCACCGCAAGCTGATCCGGTCGAAGTCGCGCTACCTCGACGGCGAGCTGATCCAGGCGTTCCACCCGTTCACCCGCGAGGCCAAGGCCAGGCTCGCCGCCGGCCAGGTCGCGCCGGTCGACGTCGAGATCTTCCCGACCGGCGCGGTGATCCGTCCCGGTCACCGGCTGCGGATCGCGATCCAGGGCTACGACGTGCCGCACCTGCTCCCGCCGCTGCCCGACCTGGTCGGGCAGGCGCTCCCGATCACCCTCCACACCGGTCCGAAGCACCCCTCCCGGATCACCCTCCCCGTGCGCTGACCCGTCGAACGGGCCCGGTTGGCGGGTCGAACGGGCACGGTTGGCGGGTCGAACCGGCACGGTTGGCGAACTCGACAACTAGAACGCGTTCTAGTTGGATGTCCGGCATGGGAACGTACGTCGTCAGCGGCGCCGCCTCGGGGATCGGGGCGGCCGTCGTCCGCCGGCTGACGTCCGACGGGCACGAGGTCATCGGCATCGACCTGCGCGGGAGCGACATCGACGCCGACCTGTCGACGCCCGGCGGGCGCGCGGCCGCCGTACAGGCTGTGAACGAGCGCGCCGCCACTGGCCTGGCCGGAGTCGTGCCGTGCGCGGGGCTCGGGCCGGTGACCGGCCTCGACCCGGCGGTGATGGTCTCGGTCAACTACTTCGGCGCGGTCGACCTGGTCGACGGGCTGCGGCCGCTCATGTCGGACGGCTCCGCGGTCGTCTTCCTCTCGTCCAACTCCGTCACCGCCCAGCCCGGCTGGGCCGCCGACGTCGCCAGCGCCTGCCTCAGGGGCGACGAGGCCGCCGCCCGCACGTCGGCCGAGGCGAGCGAGCCCGTCCACGTCTACCCGGCGACCAAGGCGGCCGTGGCCTACTGGGCGCGTCGCGAGGGCGTGAAGGCCGAGTGGGGCGGCGCAGGCATCCGCCTCAACGCCGTCGCGCCCGGGCTCATCGAGACGCCGATGTCGGACCAGATGAAGGCCGACCCCAAGCTCGGCGCGTTCGTGAAGGCCTACCCGTCGGCGATCGGCCGCGGTGGCCGCGCCGACGAGGTCGCCGAGCTGATCGCGTTCCTGCTGTCGCCGGCCGCGAGCCTGCTCGTCGGATCGGTGGTGTACGCCGACGGCGGCACGGACGCGATGCTGAAGCCGATCGCGCCGGTCGGCACCGACGTACCGAAGATCGCTGTCGCGCTCATGGACAAGGTCTCCAGCGGCGTCGCAGTGGTGAAGGGCCTCCGCCGGCGGAGCTGACGGCTCGCGCCGCCAACCGTGCCGGTTCGGCCAACCAACCGTGCCCGTTCGTCACGCCAACCCTGCCCGTTCGGCGCGCCAACCGTGCCGGTTCGGCGGGCTCAGGAGCGCATGGCGACGCCCTCGCGCCAGTAGCCCATGAAGGCGACCTGCTTGCGGTCGATGCCGAGCTCGTTGACCAGCTGGCGGCGCAGGCCGGTGACGACCTTGGACTCGCCGGCGATCCACGCGTAGAGGCCGGCGTACGGCGTGCCGGAGTCGGGGATCACGGTCGACTCGGCGACCTCCTCGCCGGAGGAGGAGTGGACCGGCGTCTCCCACAGGTCGGGGTCGATGTCCTCGTCGCTGACGGCGGGCGGCGCCGCCGCGGCGCCGGTCAGGTAGGCGATCGCGGCGGCGTGAAGGCTGGCGCCGCGGGGCGAGCCCTCACGCGGCAGCCAGGTGAGCTCGACGCCCTCGGGCTTGGTCACGTCGCGCTGGATGTCGTCTGAGGTCGGCACCTCGAGGAAGGCCGCGCCCTCCGCGTCGGCCGGCAGGTCGCGCAGCACGCCGCGGATCGCGGGCACGGCGGTCTCGTCGCCGACGATGAGCAGACGGCTCGCCGTACCGGGCGCCCACTCGATGCCGCCGTACTCGTGCCCGCGCCGCGGTGCCAGCAGCACCAGCCGGTCGCCCGCCTGCGCGCGCTGCGCCCAGGCGTTGCCCTTGCCCGCGTCGTCGGCGTGCTCGGCCTCGTGGACTACGATGTCGACGACGAGCCGCGTGTCCTCGCCCTCGCCGAGCACGTCGCGCACCGTGTAGGTGCGCATCGAGCCGCGTTCGTCCTCGGGGATCTGCAGCCACGTGGCCCACCAGGAGTCGTCCATGCCCTCGAACGACGGCAGGTTGCCCGCCGCGTTGGGGAAGACCAGCTTGATCCGCTGGTCGTAGATCTTGCCGGGGACGCCGAACTCCGCGAGGCAGTCGCCGCCCAGCTCGATCCGGACGTACGACGGCGAGACGCGCTCGACCGACCGGACCTCGACCTGGTCGAGGATCATGGGCAGGCTGGCGACGTACTCGTTCTGCGTGGCGGTCATGCCGGTAAGGCTAACCTAACTTCGCAGGGCGCGCCCGCCCGGCCGTCAGATCTCGGTGCGGTGGAAGTTCAGGTAGGAGCGCGACGGGGTCGGGCCGCGCTGGCCCTGGTAGCGCGAGCCGTACTTCTCCGCGCCGTACGGGTGCTCGCTCGGCGAGGTCAGGCGGAAGAAGCAGAACTGGCCGATCTTCATGCCCGGGTAGAGCTTGATCGGCAGCGTCGCGACGTTGGCGAGCTCGAGCGTCACGTGCCCGGAGAACCCGGGGTCCACGAATCCGGCGGTCGCGTGCGTCAGCAGCCCGAGCCGGCCGAGCGACGACTTGCCCTCGACGCGCGCGGCGATGTCGTCGGGCAGCGAGACGACCTCGTACGTCGAGCCGAGCACGAACTCGCCGGGGTGCAGGATGAACGGCTCGTCGCCGTCGGGCTCGACCATCCGGGTGAGGTCGGACTGGTCGGCGGCCGGGTCGATGTGCGGGTACTTGTGGTTCTCGAAGACCCGGAAGAACCGGTCGAGACGCACGTCGATCGAGGACGGCTGCAGCATCGCGGGGTCCCACGGCTCCATCTGGATCCGGCCGTGGTCGATCTCGGTGAGGATGTCGCGGTCGCTCAGCAGCACGCACGCACCCTACCGATTCGGGATCGGGTGGGCGGGTCCGTCCGGTGTGGGGCTGCGGCGCACAATGTCTGTCGTGACTTTCCAGAGGTACGTCGCGCTCGGCGACTCGTTCACCGAGGGCATCGGTGACCACGACCCGTCGCGCCCCAACGGCTGCCGCGGCTGGGCCGACCGGTTCGCCGAGGTGCTGGCCGCCAGTGACCCGGCGTTCGGCTACGCCAACCTCGCGATCCGCGGCCGCAAGCTGCCGGAGATCATCGCCGAGCAGCTCGAGCCCGCCCTCGCGCTGCGGCCGGACCTGGTGACGATCCACGGCGGCGGCAACGACGTGCTGCGGCCGAAGGTCGACATCGATGCGCTCGCGGCGTCGTACGACGAGGCGGTCGGCCGGCTCGCCGCCTCGGGCGCGAAGGTCGTGATGTTCACGATCGCCGACCCCGGGCTCAACCCGGTGATCAAGATGATCCGCGGCCGCACCGCCATCTTCAACGAGTGGGTGCGCGAGATCGCCGACCGGCACGGTGCGACCGTCGTCGACATGTGGCGGATGCGCGGCTGGAAGGTCTCCGAGGTCATGGACGACGACCGCCTCCACCTCAACGCCGTCGGCCACCAGGCGATCGCGATCGCGGTGCTCGACGCGCTCGGCATCGAGCACCCGCTGGAGGAGCTCGAGCCGGCCGCCACGCCGGTGCTCACCCGGCGGGAGCAGCGCCACGCCGACCTCAGCTGGGCCCGCACCCACCTGGTGCCGTGGGTCCACCGCCGGGTCACCGGCCGGTCGTCGGGCGACGGGGTGGAGCCGAAGCGGCCCACCCTCAGCCCCATCGGGTAGCATCCTCCACGCCTCGCCCAGCGGGGCCTGCGGGCGTAGCTCAGTTGGTAGAGCGCGACCTTCCCAAGGTCGATGTCGCGAGTTCGAGTCTCGTCGCCCGCTCACTGGATCGGCCGAGCGTGTCGTCATCGACCGCGCGCCCGGGGACTCCGCAAGCTCCGCCCCGGGCTTCACGATCGATGCGGCTTCGCCGCCGACGACACGCTGCCGGCCCGCAGTCGAGGCAGTCTCGGTGCCGGCCTCGCTGGCGGCAAGACGCTTCGCCGGCGCCTGTTCGGACTCGCCTGCTCGGATCCTGCTCGCGTCAGGCACCTGTCGCATGAACCGTCTGGTACACCGACGAGAGGAACTGCGATGAAGTACGAGGTGGAGGGCACGACCGCGGCAGCGCCGGACGCGCTGTGGGCGGTGCTCAGCGACGTCGAGCGGTGGCCCGAGTGGATCGAGGTCTACGAAGAGGTACGGCGCACCGACGACGGCCCGCTGCGGGTCGGGAGCCGGGCGCGGGTCAAGCAGCGGGGCCTGGCCGCCGGCGAGTGGGTCGTCACCGCGCTGGTCGAGGGCGAGTCGTTCGTGTGGGAGAACCGCCAGCCGGGCGTGCGGACGATCGGTCGACACGCGGTCAGCGCCGCGGACGGAGGCGGGCCCGCCTCGCCCTGGGTGTCGAGCAGTCCGGCCTCCTCGCGGGCCTGCTCGGCGTGCTCCTCGGCGGCCGGATCCGGAGCTACGTCGACATGGAGTGCCGCGACCTCACCGCAGCGGCGGCCGCGAGCCGGTGACCGAGCGAGCGGCGACCGGCCGCGACGCCCTGCTGGCGCAGGCGATCGACCACTTCGCCCGCAACGGCGTCGTCGACACCAGCCTGCGCGCGCTGGCACAGGCGATCGGCACCAGCCACCGGATGCTGATCTACCACTTCGGCTCGCGGGAAGGCCTGCTGGCGGCGGTCGTCGAGACCGTCGAGGAGCGGCTCCGTACGGCGCTGGCCGCGATGGCGGACGCTGGTCACGCCGGGGACCCGGTCACGACGGGCATGCGGTTCTGGCGGTTGGCCGCGGACGACGCCACCGTCTACGGGCCGCTCTTCTTCGAGCTCTCCAGCCACGCGATGCTCGGGCTCCCGCACGCGGAGGATCTTCGTGAGCGGCTCGTCACGACCTGGGTGGACGCGCTGGCCGAGATGTGGGTCGCTCGCGGCGCGCCGCGGCGCGAGGCGCGCCTCCAGGCGCGCCTCGACCTCGCGGTCGCGCGGGGCCTGCTGCACGACCTGCTGCTGACCGGCGACCGCCGTGCGGTCGACGCCGCGATGCGACGCCACGCGAAGTCGGCGGTCGCCGGCCTGGGACTTGATCGGCCGGCTCGGCCGGCTCGGCCGGCTCAGCCGTAGAAGCCCGACTCCGCGTCCGGCCCGTCGCCGCGGGTGTCCTCGTCCGGTCCCTGCGCGTTGGGCTCGTCGCCGCCCAGCCCGTCGTCGTCCTCGTCGTTGTTGACGGGTTCGCCCTGGGCGCGCTGCTGGCTGTCGGGCGTCACGGCGGTCGCGGAGTCGCCGTACTCCTTCTGCTGCTGGATCTTCTCCCTCTCGGGTTCGCTCGATGTCATGGCGGGGCAGTACCCACGAGCGCACGCGGACACCCGCCGTACCCTCCCTCTGTGGAGTTCACCGGTTTCCCCGTCGCCGCGCTCGACTTCTACGACGACCTCGAGGTCGACAACACCAAGTCGTTCTGGGACGCGCACAAGGCGGTGTACGACGAGGCCGTGCGCGCGCCGATGGTGGCGCTGACCGACGCGCTGGCTCAGGAGTTCGGCGAGGCCAAGGTGTTCCGTCCCTACCGCGACGTCCGGTTCGCCAAGGACAAGACGCCCTACAAGACCCACCAGGGCGCGTTCGTCGGCGTCGCGCCCGCGACCGGCTGGTACGTCGAGGTCTCGGCGCCCGGTGTGCGGGTCGGCGCCGGCATCTACGAGGCGTCCGGCGCGCGGCTGGCGGCGATCCGCGAGGCGATGGCCGACCAGAAGGCGGGCGCACGGCTGAAGCGGATCCTCGGCGACCTCGAGCGGGGCGGGTTCGAGATCGCCGGCGAGCGGCTCAAGTCGGCGCCCCGGGGCTACGACAAGGACCACCCGCGCATCGAGCTGCTGCGGATGAAGACGGTGCTCGGCATGAAGCGCTACGGCTTCGAGCCGTTCGTGCACTCCGCCGAGCTGCTCGACAGGGTGCGCGACGACTGGCGCCGGCTGCGGCCGCTCGTCACCTGGCTCGAGGAGTGCTGAGACGCTTGCGCGTCAGTCGGCCTTCGTGAAGCTCGCCATCGTCCGCTCCGGCTCCCAGAACGCCTTCATCGACTTCACCCGCCCGTCGTCGTCGACGACGTAGACCATGATCAGCTCGGTGGTCGTGAAGGAGCCGTCCGGGAACGACGTCTTGATCCGCCCGATGTTGGCGCAGGTGTTGCTCTCCGGGTTGGCGAACGAGTCGTTGATCTCGAACTCGAACTTCGCGATCGGCGCGATCGCCTTCTCCCAGAACCCCGAGATGCCGGCGTGCCCGTGGTGCCCGAGCCCCTCCGGGTCGAACATCGAGCGACCGACGGGGTCCTCGAGCACGCAGTCCTCGGCGTACACGGTCAGCCACTCGGCCAGGTCGCCCTTGGCGACCGCGGAGTAGGACCGCTGCGACGCGGCGCGCGCCGGGTGGGGGTCGTTGGGAGCGTTCCAGACGATGGCGTCCGAGGTGATCATGGTCGGCATCGTACGGCGGAACTGGAACACGTTCTAGTAGGCGGACGTGACTGCACCGTCGTCCTCCGGTGGGGTGGACGTTCCGGGGAGTTCACCGCTCGGACGGATGCGCGAGGCACCATGCGGCCATGGCCAAGAAGCGCAAGGCATTCGTGCACGTCGGCCTCGCGGGGATCGGCGACATCATCGAGCCGGCACTGGTGCAGCACCGCGACGCCCTCGTCGAGCTCGGCGTCACCGTGCTTCCGAAGACCACCGACGAGTCCTTCCGGGCGGCGGTCGAGATCCTGCGCGACCACAAGGGTTGGGGCTTCAAGCGCAAGGAGGTCGAGGGCCAGTGGGCCGACCTCTGCCGCCGCGCCCACAAGGGCAGGACCGCCGTCGTCTTCAGCCAGCCGCTCCTCGCCCGGGCCGAGCCCGAGCAGATCGACCTCCTCCTCGACGGCCTCGCCGGCTTCGAGATCCACGTCGTCGTGACGACCTGCCCCCAGGAGCCCGACGCCGACCTCGCCGCGGTCACGAAGCGCTGGGGCGCCGCCGTCCGCAAGCCGGAGCGGCTGCACGTCGTCGAGCTCGACGAGGCCGACGGCTGCGCGGCCTGGAAGGCGTTCGGCAGGACGGTCGGCTTCGGTACGGCGTCGCTGCAGCTCGACGACGTGCCCCGGCCGGTCGGCGCGCGCCCCCTGTCGTCCCTCGACGAGGCGCGCCGCGAGATCGAGCGGCTGACCCGGCGCAACGAGTCGCTCGAGCACCGCCTCGAGGAGACCGACAGGAAGCGCCGCAAGCTCAAGAAGAAGCTGTCGAAGGTCGCCTGAGCCGCCTCACCCCACGCTGATCGTCACCGGAGAGGCCGCGGAGCCGGCGTACCCCGCCACCGGCAGCACCCTCAGCGTCCAGGTGCCCGTCGACCGCGGATAGACCTTGGCGGTGAACGCGCCACCGGTCCTGGTGGTGGTGCTCGTGACCAGGGTCGGGCTCGGCGCCCCGGACGCCTGGAAGTAGACGGACACCTTCACGCCCACGGCGGGCTGCGCCGGGCCGCCGTACGCCCTGGTGACGGCGCCGGTGAACGTGACCGCGGTGCCGGCCGGCACCGATGTCGTCGACGCCGCGGCCGTCACCTCCGTCGCCCACGTCCCCGCGACGACCGTCGTGACCGCGGCGCTCGCGGCGGGCTGGCCGCTGAGGCCGGCGAACGACACCGACAGTGTGCCCGAGACCCGGAGCGCCGGCGCGACAGAGAACGTGCCGCTCGCCGTCGTCGTCGCCTGGCCGATCTTCACCGGGCTGCCGCCGGTCGGGGTGACGAAGACGCCGACCGACTTGCCGCCGAGCGGGGTGGCGACCCCCTCGACGACGCGTTCCAGCGTGCCAGTCACCTGTACGGCGCTGCCGTAGCCCACGTCGGACGGCGCCACCGCCCCGGTGATCTGCGTGTCGGGGAGGGAGACGGTCACCGCGCCGGCGGTGGCAGATGCGGCCTCGTAGCCGGTGGTCCCGGCGAGCGCCACGGTGATCGTGCCGGACGTGGTGGGCTTGACCACGACGGAGTAGCTGCCGTCCGCCCTCGTCTTGGTCGTGCCGAGCGCGAGCACCCTGCCGTCGGCAGTGGTCAGCTTGACCGCCAGCGAGACGCCGGCCGCGGCGACCGGCGTACCTCCCGATGCCGCGGTGAGCGCTCCCGAGACCGTCACCGGGTCGGCGTAGTAGATGGCGGACCTGTCGGCGGTCGCGGTGAGCGACGTGGTGCAGCGGGCCGGGGTGGCCACCAGCGACGCGACGTTGCTCGCGGCGTACACCGTCCCGAGCGCGGTGCGACCGCGGTACGTCGCCGCGAGCGCGATCGTCTGGCTGCTCGTCGCGGCGCCGTCCACCGACGACGTCGCCGAACCGGCCGCCGCGGGAGCCGTCATCGTCGCGGTCTGCTTCGTGAACGCGGCCGTCAGGCCCTTGACCGGCTGGCCGCTCGCCGTGTCGACGACGGTCGCCACCAGCGGGAACGCCGCGCTGGTGCACACGCGCACGCCGCCACCGTCCGCGGGCACCTGGCCGGCGGCGCCGAGGCGGACCGCGACCGGTCGGGCGGTGCCGGTGGCGAACGTCAGCGGGCTCCTGATCACCTTGGTCGCGCCGCTGGAGTCGACGAGGGTCGCCGTCACCGTGGTCGGGGCGGCCGCGGTCGCACCGCACGTGACGTCGGTCTGCACCTCGGTCGGCGCGCTGAAGACGCAGTCGGCGCGCGCGGAGGTCCACGCCACCGACGTCAGCGTGCGGCCGGCCGGCAGCGCCGGCGTCACGGAGGCCTGGGTGGAGAGGCCGGGGACCGCGGGGTTGTTCACCGCGATCGTCGCGCCGAGCACGGTCGGCGTGCCCGCGTCACCGCCCCCGGCGCCGTCGCCACCGCCGATGAGGAACCGCGAGTCTGCTGCGTTCCAGTGGCCGTCGAGATAGCTGCCCGGATCGGGGTACGTCGAGAAGTAGTCGTCGTTGCCGCAGTCGAAGAAGTACTCCATCTCGGCCGCGCAGACCTGACGCATCGCGAAGCCGCCGCCGTCGGAGTAGCACATGGTGTCGGACTCGTCCCAGCAGTGACCCCTGCGCGTGGAGTGGGGCGAGGTGTTCTGCACGCCGCCGATCGTGTGCAGCAGCTCGTGCGCCTCGACCGAGTGGGCGCGGGCCCCGTCGCCGAACCCCCAGCAGCCCGAGTCGATCCGCGCGTACTGCGGGTAGGAGCCGTTGTTGGGGTTGCCCTGGCTCTCGGCGTCGTTCGGATACATCGACGCGATCCCGCACAGGACGGAGGCGTCGGTCCACATGAGGTACTTCTTCGTGGGGTCGGTGTAGCCGAGCGCCTGCACGGCGGAGATGGTCGCGTTGAACGACGAGGCTGCGCCGGCGGGGACGGTCACGTTGAGCACCTTGGCGACGCAGCCGCCGCCCCCCGCCTCGGTCACGTAGCGCACGTTGCGCACGCCGCCGGTGAGCGCGGCGGACCGGTTCACGACGTCGTCGACCCCCGCGGCCCAGAGCTGGATGCTCGACTCGAGCGCGGCGTACCTGTTCGTCCGGCCCGCCTCGACGACGTACATCGCCTGCACCCGGTAGCCGCCCGTGCCGTCGCCCTCGCAGGTGACGTCGGGGCTGGTGGCGGCGACCGACGTCGGGGCGGCGACGCCGAGCTCCTCGGCCGCCTCGTACGCGCGCTCCCCGGCGCCTTCGCGGGCCCGCAGCTCCCTGGTGGAGACCGGCTCCGTGGGGTCCACGCCCGGCGGCGCCTCGTCCTCGTGTGCGCAGGCGCCCGGCAGCAGCAGGCGGAGGTCGCCCGCTCCGACGCACCGCGGCGGGTACGAACGGGTCTCCGGGAGCGCGACCAGCGCTCCGAGGACGAGCAGGATCCCGAGCAACGACGGTACGGCGAGCCGGCGGACAGCCACGGTGGGCACCTTCCCTGGTGACGGCCTTCCGGCTGCATCCGTGCGCCGGGTGCGTCACTGGGGACGCGCGGCCGAGATGCCGCGCCGATCGGCAGGCGCGCGGCCCACCTGAGGATTCGGCGGAGATGCTGCGGAGATGCGCAGAAAGACAGCCCTCAGTGAGGCTGCCAGGCGTCCTCGTCGGCGGTGCGGGCGGTGACCGTCTCAGGCAGCTCGCCGTCGGCGAGGCCCTGGATCGTCACCTGCTCGAAGACCTCGCGCAGCGAGCGGCGGGCCGCGATCCAGACGTGCTGGAGCACCTCGGCGGAGTCGTTGTAGCTGACGGCCTCGGGGCGCAGGCCGTAGACCGAGACCAGCGGACCGTCGACCGCGCGGATGACGTCGGCAACCGAGACGTCCGTGGCCGCCCGGCCCATCCGCCAGCCGCCGGACTGGCCGCGCTGCGACATCACGATCCCCGCGCGGCGCAGGTCGGCGAGGATCGCCTGGAGGAACCCGTGCGGGATCTCCTGCAAGCGGCCGAGCTCCTCGGCGCTGACGGCCTTGCCGTCCGCGCGTCCCGCCATCTCGATCAACGCCCGCAGTGCGTAGTCGGACTTGGCGGAAACTCGCATGGGTCCAGTGTGTCAGATTGCTCGATCGGTTCACTGCACATCTGCGCGCGCGTGGGGTGTGCACCACCTCTGCTTGCCCCAGCTAGCACCCCCCTCTATCATTAAGTTACCCGCGAGTAGCACCTCGCGATGTCACCTGACGGGCAGCGGACGACCCGCGCCCCACAACGAGTGAGAAACGGTGGAACAAGTGAGCCACTACAAGAGCAACCTGCGCGACATCGAGTTCAACCTCTTCGAGCTCCTCGGTCGCCAGGAAGTCCTCGGCCAGGGCCTCTTCGAGGAGATGGACGTCGACACCGCCAAGGAGATCCTCAGCGAGGTCGAGCGCATCTCGCGCGAGGACCTCGCGGCGTCGTTCGAGGACAGCGACCGCAACCCGCCGGTGTTCGACCCGAAGACCAACACCGCGCCGGTGCCGGCGTCGTTCAAGAAGAGCTACGACACCTGGATGGAGTCGGGCTTCTGGAGCCTGTCGACGCCCGAGGCCATCGGCGGCACCACCGCCCCGCCGTCGCTCGTCTGGAGCACCGCGGAGATGATCCTCGGCGCCAACACCCCGATCTGGATGTACGCCGCGGGCCCCTTCTTCGCCAAGGTCGTCTACGAGAACGGCAACGACCGCGACAAGCGGATCGCCGAGATCATGGTCGAGCGCCTGTGGGGCGCCACCATGGTGCTCACCGAGCCCGACGCGGGCTCCGACGTGGGCGCGGGCAAGACGTTCGCCGAGCCCAACGACGACGGCTCCTGGAACATCACCGGCGTGAAGCGCTTCATCACCAGCGCCGAGTCGGACCTTCAGGAGAACATCATGCACCTCGTGCTCGCGCGTCCGCGCGGCGTCGAGGGCGTCGGCGGCCCGGGCACCAAGGGCCTCTCGCTCTTCCTCGTGCCGAAGCACCACTTCGACCACGAGACCGGCGAGCTGACCGGCGAGCGCAACGGCGCCTACGTCACCAACGTCGAGCACAAGATGGGCATCAAGGTGTCCAACACCTGCGAGGTCACGTTCGGCGACCCGCAGATCGGCGGCGGCGAGCCGGCCAAGGGCTGGCTGCTCGGCGAGGTCCACGACGGCATCCGCCAGATGTTCGACGTCATCGAGAACGCCCGGATGATGGTCGGCACCAAGGCCATCTCCACGCTGTCGACCGGCTACCTCAACGCGCTCGAGTTCGCCAAGGAGCGCGTCCAGGGCCCCGACCTGACCCAGGCGGCCGACAAGACCGCCCCGCGCGTCACGATCACCCACCACCCCGACGTACGCCGGTCGCTGATGACCCAGAAGGCGTACGCCGAGGGCATGCGCTCCCTGGTGATGTACACCGCGTCCATCCAGGACCAGGTGATGATCGCGAAGGCCAAGGGTGAGGACGACAAGCTTGCCGAGGCGCTCAACGACCTGCTGCTCCCGATCGTGAAGGGCTACGGCTCGGAGCGCTCGTGGACCCTGCTCGGCACCGAGTCGCTGCAGACCCTGGGTGGCTCGGGCTTCCTCCAGGAGTACCCGATCGAGCAGTACGTCCGGGACGCCAAGATCGACACGCTCTACGAGGGCACCACGGCGATCCAGGGCCAGGACTTCTTCTTCCGCAAGATCGTCAAGGACGGCGGCACCGCGCTCGGCCACCTCGCCAACGAGATCAAGGCGTTCGCGGAGTCCGAGGCCGGCAACGGCCGTTTGAAGGTGGAGCGCGGCCTCCTCCTCAAGGCGCTCGACGACGCGCAGGCCCTGGTCACGCTGATGATCAACGACCTGATGTCGGCGCAGGAAGAGATCCGCAACATCTACAAGGTCGGCCTCAACACCAGCCGCCTGCTGCTCACCCTCGGCGACGTCGTCGTCGCGTGGCTGCTGCTCCGCGGTGCCGAGATCGCCCTCGACAAGCTCGCGGGCGACGTCGGTGGCGACAAGGCGTTCTACGAGGGCAAGGTCGCCGCGGCGCAGTTCTTCGCCAACCAGGTGCTGCCGAAGATCAGCGCCGAGGTCGCCATCGCCCAGGCCACCGACCTGGACCTGATGGATCTCGACGAGGCCGCCTTCTGAGATAGCCCGAGTCGGTAGAAGTTCGCCGACGCAGCACGCCGAGTCGGCAGAAGTTTGCAAAGAACTTCTGCCGACTCGGCGCATTTTTCGCGCGACCTTCTGCCGACTCGGGCCGGTCTCGACGACAACTTCTGCCGACTCGGGGCTAGCGGCGCAGGTGGGCGCGGGCGGCGGTGCGCACGGTGTCCGTGAGGCGGTCGAGGGTGGGTGAGTCGAGCCGCCACCGCTGCCAGAAGAGGGGTACGTCGACGTGGTCGCGGCCGTGGAGCAGCACCAGCCGCCCGTCCTCGACGTCGGACCCCAGCTGCGGCAGCGGGAGCAGGCTCCAGCCCAGGCCGAGCCGCACCGCCTCGTGGAACTCCGTCGACGACGGCACGTGGTGCACGACGGCAGGGGAGTCGACACCGCGCCGTCGCAGCAGGTCGTGCTGGAGGCTGTCGCGGTCGTTGAAGACGAGCACCGGCATCCGCGCCCAGTCGGGTCGACCGCCGCGGCGCCACCGCTCCGCGAACCCGGGAGCGGCGACGGGCAGGTAGCGCAGCACGCCCAGCGGCTCGACCGAGCAGCCCTGGACGGCGGTCGGGTCGCTGGTCACCGCTGCGAGCGCGTCGCCCCGGCGCAGCAGGTCGGCGGAGTAGGCCTGGTCCTCGACGTGGAGGCGCAGGGCGACCCGGTCCCATTCCGAGGCGGCAGCCAGCACGTCGAGGAACCACGAGGCGAGCGAGTCGGCGTTGACCGCGACCGGCAGCGCGATCGCACCACCGTCCGGCGTCAGGGCGGCGCGCGCCTCGTCGTACAACAGCCGGGTCTGGCGGGCCAACCGGACCAGCGCCTCGCCGGCGGCCGTCGGCCGGCACGGCGTCGTACGGCGGACCAGCACCTGGCCCGCCGCGGACTCGAGCGCGCGGATCCGCTGGCTGACCGCGCTCGGCGTCACGTGCAGCGCGCGGGCGGCCGCGTCGAAGGTGCCGTGGTCGAGGATGGCGACGAGGGCCTCGAGCTGGGCGGGTTGCGGCGACATGAAGCGATGCTAATGGAACCTCAATAACATTCGCTGGCCTGAAGCGGGTGCAGGGACCTAGCGTCGACGCCGTGATCGCGTCCACCGCTGCCGGCCTCGGCGCCGGCCTGTCCCTGATCGTCGCCATCGGCGCGCAGAACGTCTTCGTGCTGCGCCAGGGTCTCGCGCGACGACACGTGGCCGTGGTGGTGGCGATCTGCGCGATCTCCGACCTGGTGCTCATCGTGGCGGGCGTTGCCGGCCTGGCCCTGGTGATCGAGAGCGCCCCGTGGAGCGTCGAGGTCGCCCGCTGGCTCGGCGCGGTCTTCCTCGCCGTCTACGGTGCACTCGCGTTCCGCCGAGCGGCACGCGGAGGCCAGTCGCTCGAGGCCGCGCAGGCCGGCGGAGCGCGGGTCGGAGCCGTCGCGCTGACCGCGCTGGCACTCACCTGGCTCAACCCGCACGTCTACCTCGACACGGTCGTGCTGCTCGCGTCGATCGCCAACAGCCACGGCGACGGGCGCTGGTGGTTCGTAGGGGGCGCCTGCGCCGCCAGCCTGCTCTGGTTCTCGTGCCTCGGGTACGGCGCCCGGCTCGCCCATCGGCTGCTCGCCACCGAGCGGGCGTGGCGCGTGCTCGACGTGCTGATCGGCGTGACGATGCTGGCCATCGCGGTCGGACTGGTCTCCGGTTGAGCCGCGGGACGCCCTAAGGTCGCTCCATGAGCGACGAGCAGACGCTGGCGGCGTACATCGAGACCTGGCGGCTGGCGGTCCGCGACTTCCTGGCCGTCGCCACCGAGCTGGCCGATGACGAGTGGGCGCTGCCGACCGACCTCCCGGGCTGGGACGTCAAGGCGGTCGTCTCCCACGTCGCCCACCTGGAGAGCATCCTCGCCGGCGGCCCGGAGGAGACGGCCGACATCGGCGAGCCCGCGCACGTGACCGGTCCGATGGGCCAGTTCACCGAGATCGGCGTCGTCACCCGCCGCGACCGGTCGCCCGCATCGATCATCGAGGAGATCAGGTCCGCGACCGAGACCCGCAGCAAGCAGCTCCAGGCCGACCCGCCCACCGACGCGTCCGCGCCGGCGCCCGGCATCTTCGGGCTGATCGGATGGACCCAGCGCACGCTCCTGCGCAACCGTCCGTTGGACGTGTGGATGCACGAGCAGGACGTACGCCGCGCCGTCGGCCGGCCGGGCGGGATGGACAGCGCGGCGGCGCAGCACGTCGCCGACTACCTGTCGGAGGCGTTCCCCTTCATCGTCGGCAAGAAGGTGAAGCCCCCAGTGGGCACGACCGCCGTCCTGGCCGTCGAGGGCAGTCCGGAGGTCGCCGTCGTCATCGGCGAGGACGGCCGCGGGCAGCGGCTGCTGGAGGTCCCCGCGGATCCCGACGTGCGGGTCGCGCTCGACCGCGCGACGTTCACCGCCGCGGCCGGCGGGCGCCGTACGCCGGGAGACGGCAGCGTCGCGGTCACCGGCGACGCAGGTCTCGGGCAGCGGATCGTCGACCACCTCGCGACCACTCCCTGACACGCTGGGCCCCATGACCGCTCACTGGACCGTCTCGGACATCCCGGACCAGACCGGCAGGACCATCGTCGTCACCGGCCCCACCATCGGCGGCCTCGGCCACCACACAGCGCTCGAGCTGGCGCGCAAGGGTGCGCGCGTGGTGCTCGCCGGTCGCAACCCCGCGAAGGCAGAGGCAGCGACCGAGGCGATCCGGGACGAGGTGCCGAAGGCCGAGCTCGAGCTGCTCACCGTCGACCTGGCCGACCTCGACTCGGTGCGCCACGGGGCGGCGGCCGCGGCGCGTTACGGCCCGATCGACGTACTCGTCAACAACGCGGGCGTGATGGGCACGTCCTACCAGCGGACGAGCGACGGCCTCGAGCTCCAGATGGCCACCAACCACTTCGGCCCGTTCCTGCTGACCGGTCTGCTGCTGCCGCAGCTCGCGGCGAGCGGTGACGGCCGCGTGGTCGCCGTGTCCTCGCCGATGCACCGCACCGCCCGGTCGGCGCCGCTCGGCGACCCGACCCGGCAGGAGGGGCGGTACTGGAAGTGGCACGTCTACGGCCAGTCCAAGCTCGCCAACCTGCTGTTCACCGGCGAGCTCGACCGCCGGCTGCGCGCCGCGGGCTACCCGGTCAAGGCGCTCGCCGCGCACCCCGGGTTCTCGGGCACCCACCTCGCCGCCAACGGCCAGTACGGCCGCGCCCAGGGCGGCATCGCCTCGATCCTCGACGCCGCCGTGAAGGCGGTCTCACAGTCCGCCGCCGCCGGCGCGTGGCCGACCCTGATGGCCGCGACCGCCGACCTGCCCGGCGACAGCTACTGCGGCCCCAGCGGCCGCGGCGAGATGGCGGGACCGCCCCACCTGGTCGGCCGCACTCGCCTGGCCCGTGACCGCGACGCCGCCCGCCGTCTCTGGGAGATCAGCGAGCGGACGACGGGGATCAGCTACCCCTGAGCCTCAGCGGCTGCGCGGGCCGTAGACCGGCTCCGCCTTCTTGAAGGCGGCCTCGCGGGCGGCCTTGGTGTTGCGGGCGGCGAGCAGGTAAGCCTGCTCGATGCGCTCGCGGGAGAAGACCTTGCGCGGCGACGCCGTCCAGGTGTCGTTGAACAGCCGCTTGGCCGCACCGAGCGCGTCGGGGGAGCGCGCCGCGAGCTGCTCGGCCATCCGGTGTGCCTCGGCGAGCGGGTCGTTGGAGAGCCGGGTGACGAGGCCGATCTGGGCGGCGCGGGACCCGTCGATCACCTCGGCGCTCATCGTCAGCCACTTGGCCTGGTCCATGCCGATCTGCTCCGACAGGCTGCGGATCCCGGACATGTCGGGGATCAGGCCCCACTTGCCCTCGAGCACCGACCAGCGCGAGTCGGGCGTGGCGACGCGGAAGTCCGCGCCCAGGGCGATCTGGATGCCGCCGCCGAGGCAGTGCCCGTGCACCGCGGCGATCACCGGGACGGGGATCCGCCGGAACGCCCAGGGCGCCTCCTGGAACGTGTTGGTCATCCCGCTCCGCCACGGGCGCGGAGCGAACGCCTTCGCGATGCCGGCCGGGTTCTTCATCACCGTCGCGAAGTCGAGGCCCGCGCAGAACGCGTCGCCCTCGCCGGCCACGATCACCGCGCGCAGGCTCTTGTCCCTGCGCAGCCGGTGGGCGGTCGCGATCAGGTCGTCGAGGAGCGGCAGGGTCAGCGCGTTCAGCTTGTCGGGGCGGTTGAGGGTCACGGTCGCGATCCCGCCGACCACCTCGCACTTCACGTTGCTCATGCCGATGATCGTACGGCGGCAGGCGGACGTGCAGTAACTCAGTGTTACGTTCGCTCGGTGGGTGCTGTGACCACGATTTCGCGGTCACAGCACCGAGGGAGCGGACGTAACACTGAGTTACCCCACCGCCCCGCGTGGCGGCCGCGGGCCCCGGGGCGCCCGCCCATCGATCAGGCGGCGGTCGCGAGCTCCTGCTGCTCGGCGGCCTTCCGCTCCAGGAGCCGCAGCATGACCCGCCGCTTGCGCTTGTCGGCGGTGGCGATCTTGTAGAGGGCGGCCAGCTGCTGCGGGAGGTTCTTGGCGTTGGTGGTCTCGAGCCAGCCGTTGGGGAACGACAGCCGGACGACCTTGTGCCAGGCGCTGGCGACCTGCTGTGGCAGCGGCCGCGAGAGGTAGGTCAGCCCGTACTCGTCGAAGACCGCCCGCACCTTCGGGGCGACCTCGGCGTACCGGTTGCTCGGCAGGTCGGGGAACAGGTGGTGCTCGATCTGGTGCGACAGGTTGCCGGTCATGATGTGCATCAGCTTCGAGCCGGAGATGTTGGCCGAGCCGAGCATCTGCCGGAGGTACCAGGCGCCGCGGCTCTCCTTCTCCGGGATCGACGCGAGCTCGAACGTCTCGACGCCCTCGGGGAAGTGGCCGCACATGATGACCGAGTGCGACCACAGGTTGCGCACCACGTTGGCGACGAAGTTGGCGGCGAGCGTGGGCAGCAGCGAGCCGGTCGGCGCCGACAGCAGCGGGTGCACGACGTAGTCCTTGGTCGCCTGCTTGCGGATCTTTGCCAGCGTGGCCTTGACGCCCCGCTTGAACGACTCGGGGCGCTTGTCCTTCGGACGGGACAGGTTCCGCCCGAGGTCGAGGTCGTAGGCCGCGATGCCGTACTCGAAGAAGCAGGCGTTGACGAAGTTCCACAGCGGCTGCGCGAGGTACATCGGGTACCACTTCTGCTCCTCGTCGACGCGCATGATGCCGTAGCCGAGGTCGTTGTCCTTGCCGATGATGTTCGTGTAGGTGTGGTGTACCTGGTTGTGCGAGTGCTTCCAGTTCTCGGCCGGGGTCGCGTTGTCCCACTCCCAGGTCGTCGAGTGGATCTTCGAGTCGCGCATCCAGTCCCACTGGCCGTGGAGCACGTTGTGCCCGATCTCCATGTTCTCGAGGATCTTCGCGACGCTCAGGCCGGCGGTGCCGATCAGCCACGCCGGGGGCAGCACCGAGAACAGGAGTACGGCGCGGCTGCCGAGCTCGAGCTTGCGCTGGAAGTCGATCATCCCCCGGATGTAGTTCGCGTCGTCGTCGCCGCGGGAGTCGATGACCTCCTGGCGGATCGCGTCGAGCTTCTCGCCGATCTCGGCGATGTCCTGCTCGGACAGGTGGGCGATCGGGTTGTCGGCCTTGTTGGTGACGGTGGTCATGGGTTCCCTCCGGTCAGTGGTCGATGCGGCAGGCGCCGGCCGGCGCGCTGATGCAGGTCTGGATCGGTACGCCGTCCGCGTGGGTCTCGCCCGGGACGGCCACCGTGAGCTCGCCGGTGCGCAGGTCGCGCACGGCGCCCTCCTTCATCGGAAGCACGCAGCCCATGCAGATGCCCATCCGGCAACCGCTGGGCATGAGGACGCCGGCCGCCTCGGCGGCGTCGAGGATCGGGGTGGCGCCGTCGGCCTCCACCTCGGTCCCGGCCTTGGTGAACGTGACCGAGCCGCCTTCGCCCTCGGTGGCGAGGGCGACCGGGCGGAAGCGCTCGGTGGTCAGCTCGAGGCCGCGCTCGGCGTGGTGCTGCTCGAGCGCGTCGAGGAGCCCCGCTGGGCCGCACGCGTAGGCCAGCCGCTCCGCGTAGTCGGGCACCAGCGCGTCGATCGTGTCGACGTCGAGCAGTCCGTCGCGGTCGTCGAACCGCTCGATCAGGGTGATGTGGCCCTTCGCGGCGTGCTCGCGGAGCTCGTCGCGGAAGATCGCGGTGGACTCGCTCTGGTTGACCGAGACGAGGACGATGTCGGCGTCGACCGGGGTGGCGCGCAGGAACAGGTTGCGCAGCATCCCGATGACCGGCGTGATCCCCGAGCCGGCGGTGACGAGGAGCAGCTTGCCCGGCAGTGGCGTGGGCAGCGTGAACTCGCCCTCGGCCGGTGCCAGGTGGATCAGCTGGCCGGCCCGGGCGCGGTGCACCAGGTGGCCCGACACGACCCCGTCGGGGATCGCCTTGACGGTGATGCTGATGTTGCGGTCGGGGCGCGGGCCGTGGGTCAGCGAGTAGGTGCGCCACAGGCGGACGCCGTCGACGTCGACGCCGACGCGCACGTACTGGCCGGGCACGTGGCCGGTCCAGCCCTTGCCCGGCTTGATGAGGATCGTCGCCGACTCGGCGGTCTCGGGGGTGACGGACACGATCCGGCCGCGCAGCTCGGTGTCGCGGCGCAGCGGGTGGAAGTGGTCGAGGACGTCGTCGAGGGTCAGCGGGTGGACTGCGGCGTCGGCAACCGCGCGCAGCCGCTTCCGGAGCGCCAACCCGGCGCCGGGCGCGCCGAGGGTGCTGCGCCGTAGGCTGATGGCTTCGCTCATACATCCAGCGTGCCCGTCCGTGGCGCTAAGATCATGACCAGCACCGGTGAATCGGGCTGCCGATTTTGTTCGCGGCGCACAATCTTTCCAGGAGGCTGGCATGGCGGTGCGAGGGCGACGCGCGGTGGCGTCGGACGGCGTCGTGCTGCCGCCGACGGTCGAGGGCGACCTGCGACCGCGGCTGCCGCAGCTGGCCGAGGACGTCGTCGCGGCGATCGTCGACGAGGTGCCGAGCTATGAGAACGCCCTCAACGAGGAGATGGGCGTCGTCATCCGCAACGCCGTGCGGGCCGCGATCGGGGCGTTCCTCGCGATGGTGAGCGGCCAGCCCGGCCGCGACCCCGACAAGCTCCTGGCCCAGGCGCTCGACGGCGCCTACCAGCTCGGTCGCGGGGAGGCGAGCAGCGGTCGCACGATCGACGCGCTGCTGTCGGCCTACCGCATCGGCGCCCGGATCTCCTGGCGTGAGCTGTCCCGCACCGCGGTCGATCACGGCTCCGACCCGAAGACCGTCGCCGCGTTCGCCGAGCAGGTCTTCGCCTACATCGACCAGCTCTCCGCAGCCAGCGCGCAGGGCCACACCGACGAGTCGGCGACGGCCGGCCGGGTGCGGCAGCGGCTGCTGGAGCGGATCGCCACGCACGTCGTCGACCAGGCGCCGGAGGCGACGATCCTGCGCCTGGCCGAGCGCGCGGAGTGGAAGGTGCCGGCGACGCTGACCGCGGTGCTGGTGCCGGAGGGCGAGGCGGGCAGGCTGCTCCAGGCGCTGCCGGGTCAGACCCTCCAGGCGACCGACCTCCCCGAGCTCGACGGCACCGTGTTGCTGCTCGTGCCCAACGTGCACGGCCGGCCGCGCGGCCGAGTGGTGCGCGAGACCACGCGCAGTGGCGGGACCGTCGGTCCGCCGCGGCCCTGGCGTGAGGCGCGGTCGTCGTACCTCCGGGCGCTGCGGGCGCACGAGGCGGGCCTCGGCGCCGACACCGAGAGCCACCTGCCCGAGCTCGTGCTCACCGCCGACGCCGAGGCGCTCGCCGACCTGCGCGAGCAGGCGCTCGCGCCCCTGGCCGGGCTGCGGGCGAGCACCCGCGCCAAGCTGGTCGAGACCCTGCGCGCCTGGCTGCTCCACCAGGGCCGCCGGGAGGAGGTCGCGGAAGCGTTGTTCGTGCACCCGCAGACCGTGCGCTACCGCGTCGGCCAGCTGCGCGAGGCGTACGGCGACGCCCTCGACGACCCGCGGACGGTCCTCACCCTGACGATCGCTCTCGGCGTCGAGGCGTAGGTCGGTTCCTCAGCGAACGCCCAGGAAGCCCCGGCAGGATGGGCGCATGCGTTCGACGGTGGTGCTCCCCGGTCTGCTCGTGACCGCTGCGCTGCTCGCCGGCTGCAAGGGCGAGAAGGCGGACGAGCCGCCGCTGCGGGCAGAGGAGCCGGTGCGCGCCGGCGACCGGTACGTCGCGATGGGCGACTCCTACACCGCGGCGCCCAGGATCGGGCCGACCGACGACGAGTCGACCGGCTGCACCCAGTCGACGAACAACTACCCGCACCTGCTCGCCGCCGAGCTCGACCTCGAGCTCGAGGACGTCTCGTGCGGTGGGGCGATCACCGCATCGATCGAGCAGGGGCAGGTCACCTACAAGAACGCCCAGCTCGACCCGCAGATCGACGCGCTGACCGAGGCGACCGACCTGGTGACGATCTCGATCGGCGCCAACGACGAGCGGATCTACGGCGACCTGATCCGCTTCTGCGTGCAACGAGCGACCGATCCCGAGGGTGCGCCGTGCACGGAGGCCGATGCCGCCGGCGGGGAACTGAGCGTCGAGGCGCGGATCGACCGGATGGAGGAGCGGATCGTGGACGTGCTCGCCGGGATCACCGCGGAGGCGCCGGAGGCGCGGGTCGTCTTCGTCGGCTATCCCCAGTTCGCCCCGGACGAGCGGTGCGCGCAGTTCCCGATCGGGGCGGGGGACGTGGAGTTCGCCCAGCGCGTCAACGAGCTGCTGGTGCTCGCCCAGGAGCGCGCGGCCGCCGAGGCGGGGGTCGAGTTCCTCGACCTCTACGAGCTGACCGAGGGCCACCACTTCTGCGCCGACGACCCCTGGGTGGCCGGCCTGCACCCGACCGCTCCGGCGATCACCTATCACCCCTACCTCAAGGAGCAGCAGGTCGCTGCCGAGGCGCTGGCCGAGCTGGTGTCGTAGCCCCTGCCTTCGTCGGTGCTTCCTCAGCGAACGGCAAGGATGTCCCGGCAGGATGGGCGCATGCGTTCGTCGGTGCTCCCCGGCCTGCTCGCGGCTGTCGCGCTCCTGGCGGCGTGCGAGGACGCACCCGACCCCGAGCCGCTCCCGGACCACCTGCCGGTCAGCCCCGGGGACCGGTACGTCGCGATGGGCGACTCGTACACGGCTGCGGCCTTTGCGCCCTACGAAAGCGAGACCAACGGCTGCCTGCAGTCCATCGGCAACTACCCGCATCTGCTGGAGAAGGAGCTCGGACTGGAGCTGACAGACGTCTCGTGCGGCGGCGCGAAGACGGAATCGATCCATCTCAAGCAGCAGACGACGACGCTACGCGAGCGGATGGATCCTCAAATCGACGCGCTGACCGAGCACACCGCGCTGGTCACGATCAGCATCGGGGCCAACGACGAGGAGATCTTCCCGAGCCTCGTCGTGAGTTGCGCGCAAGAGCTCACACCGAAGGAGCGCGACGGTGCGCCGTGCACGGACCGAGACGCGGGGGACGGTGACGACAGCTTCGCGGCTCGCATCGACCGCATGGAGGAGCGGATCATCGACGTCCTCGCCGCGATCACCGAGGAGGCGCCGCAGGCGCGCGTCGTCTTCGTCGGCTATCCCCAGTTCGCCTCCGACGAGAGTTGCCGTCAGTTCCCGATCGCGGAGGGTGACACCGAGTTGGCCGAGCGCGTCAACATCCTCCTGGTGGAGGCACAGGAGCGCGCCGCCGCCGAGGCGGGGGTGGAGTTCCTCGACCTCTACGAGCTGACCGAGGGACACCACTTCTGTGCCGACGACCCGTGGGTCGCGGGCATGCATCCCGCCGGAGACGCGGCCCAGTGGCACCCCTATCCCAAGGAGCAGCAGGTCGCCGCCGAGGCGCTCGCCGAGCTGGTCGCGTAACCCGTCTCTCACTGGCGCGTGCGGCCGCGGAGATCGGGTACCGGGACGAACAACGACCGGTCGGCACGCCCGCTCGGTCCGATCCGATTCTCTCTCGCAGTGAGGACAACACTCGTGGCTCGCAAGAACCCGCTGGGCAAGGTCAAGGACGTCGCCGTCGAGACGCTGAAGGCTCCGGCCACCGTCGCCGGGTCGGCGGTGGGGATCGCGCGCGATGCCGTCACCTCGCTGGTCGGGGGGAAGTCGGACCCCGTGCCGGACGAGAAGACTGACCCCGGGACCCCTGACGAAGCGCCCGCGAAGAAGACGCCTGCTAAGAAGGCCCCGGCGAAGAAGCCGGCCGCGAAGAAGGCCCCGGCCAAGAAGGAGGCCACCAAGAAGGCGACCGCGAAGAAGCCGGCCGCCAAGAAGGCCCCCGCGAGGAAGGCATCGACCGAACCCGTCAACGTGACCGAGGAGCTCGGCCTCGACCCGGCCCCCGTGGCGAAGAAGAAGGACGCCGCGAAGGACGCGACGAAGCCCGTGACCGACATCGACGCGGCCGCCGACCCGAGCACTGTCGACGTGACTCCCGCCGACGTGGCCAAGCAGGTCGGCAACGACGGCTGACCGCCCGAGGCGGTCAGCGGGCGTCGTGCACGACCCCGCCGGCCACCACGGTCAGCGCGACGCCCGGCCGGATCGTGGTCAGCGGGTCGTCGTCCAGCAGCACCAGGTCTCCCCGCGCCCCGGGCACGAGGCGCTGCCCGTCGACCGACGCCGCGAGCGCCTCCTGCCGCGTGAGCGCCTGCTCGGGGTGCCAGGCGGGCCGGTCGTCGCCGGTGCGGCGCACGGCCGCGTCGACGGCGAGCCACGGGTCCAGCGGTGAGACCGGGGCGTCCGACCCGAGCGTGAGTGGGACACCTGCGTCGAGCAGCCAGCGGAACGCGAAGGCGCGCTCGGCGTGGCCCGGCCAGACCGTCTCGGTGAGGTCGCGGTCGTCGACGAGGTGGTGGGGCTGGACGCTCGCGCGCAGCCCGAGCCGGGCCATCGTCGCCACGTCGTCGCGGGCTACGAGCTGGACGTGCTCGACGGAGCCGCGCGCGCCCGTCTCGACGTACGCCGCCAGCGCCCTGCCGACCGCGGCGTCGCCGATCGCGTGCGTCGCGACCTCGATCCCGAGGTCGTGAGCGCGGGCGAGGTGGGCGCGCAGCTCGGCCTCGTCGAGGTTGGGCGCGCCCCGCGGGTGGTGCGGGTCGGCGCCGGTGGCGTAGGGGTGGTGGCACCAGGCAGTGCGGGTGTTGAGCGACCCGTCGCTGATGATCTTGAGCGGCCCCATGGTGAGCCGGTCCTCGCCCGGCAGGAGCGCGTCGCCGGTGCGGAACGCCGGCTCCTCGATGTCGGCGAAGCCCTCGGGATAGATCGCGGCGCGGATCCGGAGCAGGTCGCAGCCCTGCGCCCACCGCTCCTGCCAGGCAGGCACCCCGCCGGTGAACTCCAGGTCGACGAGCCCGACCACGCCGAGAGCGGCAGCATCCTCCAGCGCACCGCGGTAGGCCTGCGGCCCCGCACCGTCGCCGTCGAGCCTCGCGAGCCGGTCGTAGGCCGCGAACCACTCCTCCTCGCGCACGACGTCGTCACGGACCGCAAGATCGAGCGCGGCCTGGGCGGCGCTGTTGAGCCAGGCGTGGTGAGCGTCGCCGGCGACCAGCACCACCGGCGTGACGCCGGAGACCGCGTCGAGGTCGGCCACGCTGCCGTGGCTGCTCCAGCCGCCGGGGCGGTGACCCCAGCCGACGACCGGGTCGCCCGGCCGCGCCGACACCTGCTCGGCGACCAGGGCGACCAGGTCCTCGGACGAGCGCACCCCGCTGGTGTCGAGCCGCTGGCGCGACAACGTCCACTGGCCCAGGTGCACGTGGGCGTCCCACAGGCCCGGCATCACCCAGCGGCCCGCGGCGTCGTACTCCTCCGTGCCGGCGGGTCGCTCGATGCCCGCGCCGACCTCCACGATCCGGCCGTCCCGGACCAACACGTCGACCGGCGCGTCCGGCGCCTCGGCCCCCGGGCCCAGCGCCACCACGCGGGCGCCGCGGATCAGCAGGTCGGTCATGGGAGCGACCGTACGGGGGCGGCCCGAGCCGGCAGAAACCGGCGCGTCAAATGCCCCGAGTCGGCCCGTCTTCACGCCTGAGGAGTGCCGAGTCGGCGCGTCTTCACGCCTGAGGAGTGTCGAGTCGGCCCGTGATCACGAGCCGACTCGGCACCCTGGTCACTGGTCGCGGGACCGCGATGTCCTGCCGAGCACGGTGGGGGCACCGTCGCCGGGGCGGTTGGTCACGGGCGGCAGCGAAGCGAGGGGGAACTCGGGGAACGCCGCGTCGGAGCCGGCGTCCTCGCTCTCGCAGGTGCCGCGCCGGAGCCGGGTCTCAGCCAAGGGGAAGACGTTGTAGACCGCTGTGCGGCCGTTGAACGCCGGGCAGCCGACCACGCGGCCCTCGCCGCGACCGCGGGCGTTCGAGCCCGGTCCGGCGGCCAGCAGGTCGCCGTCCTGGTCGACGAGCTGTACGCCGGGCAGCGGCCTGCCCTGGAGGTCGTAGGCGAACACGTTGCGGACCGGATCGCCGTCGAGCCGAAGGCCCTTGTTCTCCCGCTGGGCGTCGTTGTATCCCGCCCCGTAGTCGTCGTAGTAGTCGAAGCCGTAGCCGACGTACGCCGGGTAGGGCAGGCTCCACGTCATCGGCGCCAGCACGGCCACGGCGTTGACGAGGAGCAGGGAGATCCGGGAGGCCGTGCTCCGCTCGGGGCCGGAGCCTGGCCAGAGCCGGCCCAGCCCGACCAGCGTGCTCATGACGACGGCCGCGACCAGCACCACCTCGCCGACTCCGGGCACGCCGAGGGACGGGACGACGCTGATCTCCTCCCAGCCCCCGGTGGCGATGTCGAGCGCAGTCACGGCGATCCAGGCCCGCGCCACCCACCACGCCGGCCGGAGTGCGACGACCACGTCCCAGGCGGGACGTAGGCCGGGTCGCCCCACGAGCCCGAGGAACCAGGCACGGGCCGCGTCGAGGATCCCGCCGACCGTGCGGGGCAGGTCGCCGGTGACCGATCGCCGGCGCGCAGGCAGTCCGGCCGCCGCACGCAGCTCGGCGGCGTACGCCGCTGGGTCTCCGAGCGGCGTGCCGTCGGCCAGCTGGTCGGAGAGGTCGGCCTCGAGCCCGCCGAGCAGCTCGTCGCGGTCGTCGGCGTCGAGGTCCGCTAGCCGCGCCCGGACCTCCTCGACGAACGTCGCGACCTCGGGGCGGACGAGGACCTGCGTGTCGTTGGGCTCGGTGGTCATGCGCGTGCTCCTGACGTGTGGGGAAGGAGGCCGGAGACGGCGGCGCTGAACGCCGCCCAGTCCTTGGCCTGGGACTCGAGCTGGTCACGCCCTGCCGGCGTGATGCCGTAGTACTTGCGGTGGGGGCCTTCCTCGGAGGGCACGACGTACGACGTGAGCGCGCCGGCGGCGTAGAGCCGGCGCAGCGTGCCGTAGACCGACGCGTCGCCGACCTCGGCCAGGCCGCCGTTGCGGAGCCGGCGGAGCACGTCGTAGCCGTAGCCGTCCTCCCGCTCGACGACGGCGAGGACCGCGAGGTCGAGCACCCCGCGGAGCAGCTGGGTGGTGTCCATGCGCCGCACACTACTACGCTTCACGCAATAGTGTGCGGCAAAGAGGGCCGCACCGGTGTGTCGGTGCGGCCTCTCTCTACGAGCAGTCAGTCCTCGAGCTTCGAGATCGCCTCCGCGATGGAGAGCGTGCGCTCCGCGGACTCGACGTGCAGGTTCTCGACCATCCGGCCGTTGTAGGTCACCACGCCGGCGCCCTTCCCGTCCTCCCACGCCTGGATGAGGCCGCGGGCGTTCTCGACCGCCTCGGCGCTCGGGGCGAAGCCGGCGTTGGCGCCCTCGATCTGGCCGGGGTGGATGATCGTCTTGCCGTCGAAGCCGAACGCCCGGCCCTGCTCGACCTCGGCGAGGTAGCCGTCGACGTCCTTGACGTCGTTGTAGACCCCGTCGAGCACGACCTTGCCGGTCGCGCGGGCCGCGAGCACGGCCAGTTGCAGGCCGGTCACCAGGTTGGTGCGACCTGGGACGTGCTCGACGTACAGCTCCTTGACCAGGTCGTTGGTGCCGAGCACCAGCACATTGAGCCGGTCGGAGGCGGCGGCGATCTCCTCCGCGTGGAGGATGGCGTACGGCGACTCGATCATCGCCCAGAGCTTGGTGGTGTCGGGCACGCCCGCGGCGTCGAACGCGTCGACCAGGCTGAGCACGGCGTCGGCCGAGTTGACCTTCGGCACGACGATCGCGTCGGGACCGGCCTCGGCCGCTGCCTTCAGGTCGTCGTGGTGCCACTCGGTGTCCGCGCCGTTGACGCGGATCGTGAGCTCCTTGGCGCCGTACTCCCCGCTCGTGACCGCGGCCGCCGCGTTGACGCGCGCCTGCGGCTTCGCGTCGGGGGCGACGGCGTCCTCGAGGTCGAGGATCAGCGCGTCGACGGGGAGGGTCTTGGCCTTCTCCAGTGCCCGCTCGTTGGAGCTGGGCATGTAGAGGACCGAGCGGCGGGGGCGGAACGTCTGGTCGCTCATCAGGCCTGCACCTCGATCGCGTCGTACTGCTTCTTCAGCTCGGGGTCGATCTCGGCGAGCTTCTCGGCCAGCTCGACGAGCACGAGGCACTGCTTGAGCGAGGCGTCGTCCTCCATCTTGCCGTCGATCATCACCGCGCCGGTGCCGTCGCCCATGGCGGCGACCACGCGGCGAGCGTGCGCGATGTCCTCCACGGAGGGGGAGAAGACCCGATTGGCGATGGCGATCTGCTTGGGGTGCAGCGACCAGGTGCCGACGCAGCCGAGCAGGAACGCGTTGCGGAACTGGTCCTCGCACGCCACCACGTCGGCGATGTCGCCGAACGGGCCGTAATAGGGGTAGATCCCGTGCGTCGCGCACGCGTCGACCATCTTCGCGATCGTGTAGTGCCAGAGGTCCTGCTGGAAGACGCTGCGCTGCGCGTCGATCTGGCTGTTGCCGTCGGCGTCCTTCGGCGGGTCCTGGCGCACCAGGTAGCCCGGGTGGCCGCCGCCGACGCGGGTGGTCTTCATCTTGCGGTCGGCCGCGAGGTCGGCCGGGCCGAGCGAGAGGCCCTGCATCCGCGGCGACGCGCCGCAGATCTCCTCGACGTTGGCCACGCCGCGGGCGGTCTCGAGGATCGCGTGGATGAGGATCGGTCGCTGGATGCCGGCCTTCGCCTCGAGCTGCGCGAGCAGCCGGTCGACGTAGTGGATGTCCTCGGCGCCCTGCACCTTCGGGACCATGATCACGTCGAGCTTGTCGCCGATCGCCGGCACCAGGGTCGTGAGGTCGTCGAGCACCCACGGGCTGTCGAGCGCGTTGATCCGCGTCCAGAGCTGGGTCGGGCCGAAGTCGGTCGACTGCGCGATCTTCACCAGGCCCTCGCGGGCGGCGACCTTGTTGTCGGCCTTGATCGCGTCCTCCAGGTTGCCCAGGAGCACGTCGACGGTGCCGATCATCCCGGGCACCTTGGCGGCCATCTTCTCGTTCGACGGGTCGAAGAAGTGGATCGCGCGGCTCGGCCGGGCCGGGATCTCGCGCAGCGGTGCGGGGGCGCCGACGGCCAGCGGGCGGAAGAAGTCCTTGGGGCTCTTGTGACTCACGCCCGCTGACGTTACCGGCGAGTCACGTCGTCGCGGTATGACCGATGTCTCGCCGAGACGGCCTACGCTCGACCCGTGACGCCCGACGAGGTCGACGACTACGCGAGGTCGCTCCCGGGCTGCAAGCGCAAGGGCACGGCGGCCAGGCCGGCGTGGTACGTCGACGACCGCCTCGTCGCCCGCCTGGTCGAGCCAGGTGAGCTGGTCGTCCGCGCATCGTACGCCGACCGCGAGCGGCTCGTCGCCGAGCACCCGGCGACGTTCGGCATCCCGCCGCGCTACGAGAAGCACCTCAAGGTGCAGGTCATGCTCGACGGCGACGCCGCAGCCATCCGCGACGCCATCCGCGCCGCGTGGGAGCTTCAGCGGCGGCAGCCCTAGCCGCCGCGCGAGCGGAGGCCTGCCGCGCCGCCCGTCGCTCCTGCCAGGCCGCCACCGTCTCCTCGACGTCGCGCGGCATGGTGATCAGCGGCGGCCCGTCGACCGGCGTGTAGCGCGCGCGGATGACCCGGGCGTTGAAGTCCTCGACCTCCCGACGCACCTCGGACTCGGCCGAGATCGCATCCAGCCTCGCGTCGAGCTCGGCGTCGTCCTTGCGCAGCTGGAGCGCCGGCGGCAGCACGGTGATCCGCTCGCGCTCGACGAGCTGCTTGACCCACCAGTCGGGGTCGTGGGTCTCGCCGAGTCCTCGGATCGGCTTGCCGGCACCGGGCAGGTCGTCGAAATCGCCGCGGTCCATCGCCTGCCGCACCTGGAGGTCGACCCAGGTGTGCTGCTGCTCGATGCGCCGGCGAGCAGCCGCCTTCTCCGCGGCCCGCCGGTCGCGGGCGGCCGCGGCATCGGTGCTGGACTCGTCGGGTCCTGGCTCGGGCTCTGGCATCGCGCTCTCCTGCGCTTCACGATACCGAGCCCTTGAACTCAACCGAGGTTGAAGTTCTAGCGTCGCTGACATGACGACGAACACCGATGACACCACCACACCGCTTGTGCCGGTCACCGTGCTGGGGACGGGTGCCATGGGCTCGGCCCTCGCGCGCACGTTCCTCGACCGCGGCCACGCAGTGACCGTCTGGAACCGCACCGAGTCGAAGGCTGCGCCGCTCCTCGCCGCCGGCGCCGCGTGGAGGCCCACTCCCGCGGAGGCGGCGGCCGCCAGTCCGCTCGTCGTCGTGTGCCTCCTCGACCAGACCGCGGTCGACGACGTGCTCGCCGCTGTCGGGGGCGCGATCGACCGCCGGGTGCTGGTGAACCTCACGAGCGGCTCCCCCGCGCACGCACGGAGCGCAGCGAGCCGCGTGACCGGCTGGGGAGGGGAGTACGTCGACGGCGGCATCATGGCCGACCCGTCGGACATCGGGAGTGACCGCGCGCGCCTGTCCTTCAGTGGCTCGCGGACGGCGTACGACACCCACGAGCCCACGCTCCGGGAGCTCGGCACGGCGGTCTACTACGGCGACGACCCGGGACTTGCTGCGGTCGAGTTCCTCGCGCAGGTCGGCGCCGGCTACGAGCTGCTCATCGGCCTCCTGCACACGCTCCGGCTGGTCCAAACCGAGGGCGCGGACGTCGCGGCCTTCGCGGAGCGCTTCGCGCAGTCCCTCGAGGACGGCTACCCGCAGGTCGTGCGCGCCATCGGCAAGGCGGTGCGTGACGGCGACTACCCGCCCGACCTCGGCCCGCTCTCGGTCCAGGCGCCGCTGATGGACGACCTGGTGGCGCACCGGCGCTCCCTCGGCGTCGACGACACCCGGATGACCGAGGTCCGGGAGCTCATGAACGCCCGGGTCGCGGCAGGTCACGGCGACGAGGGACTGGCGGGAGTGTTCGAGCTGCTCCGTCCGGAGAAAGGATCGGCCGGGTGACCGATGATTCCGGGCACCGCAGTAGGTCACCATGAGCAGAGCCGCCCGACCGCCGACCTCAGGAGCCCCATGTCTCGCGTCCGCGTCCACAACTTCGCCATCTCCCTCGACGGGTTCGGCTCCGGTGAGCCGCAGTCGCTCGAGGCGCCGTTCGGCCACGCCGGCGAGCGGCTGCACGAGTGGCGGTTCGGCACCAGCTCGTGGAAGGAGGGCGGCTCGACCGGCGTCGACGACCTCTTCGAGCGACGGCACAACGACGGCTTCGGGGCGGAGATCATGGGCTCCAACAAGTTCGGCCCGCCGGGCTGGCAGGACGACTCGGACTGGAAGGGCTGGTGGGGACCCAACCCGCCGTTCCACACCCCGACCTACGTGCTCACCCACCGGCCGCGCTCGTCGATCGAGATGGAGGGCGGGACGACCTTCCACTTCCTCGACGCCTCCCCGGAGGAGGCGCTGGCCGTCGCGCGGGAGGCGGCGGGCGACCTCGACGTCCGGATCGGCGGCGGGGCAACGGTGGTCCGCGACTACCTCGCCGCCGGTCTCGTCGACCACGCCCACTTCGCGGTGACCCCCATTGTCCTGGGCCGCGGCTCCCGCGTGTGGGACGGCCTCGAGGGGCTGGAGTCGTCGTACGACGTCGAGCAGGTCAGCGCGCCGAGCGGCGTCACGCACGTGACCCTCACCCGGAAGGCCTGACCCGCTCGCGCCTTCAGCCCTGCTCGCTCGGGTCGACGTAGCCGCCCTTGCCGGTCTCGCCGTCGTAGACGAACGCACGGTCGTCGCTGAACGTGATCTCGACGTCGTCGCCGAGCGGCTCGCCGGCCAGGAGCAGCCGCTCGTAGTCCGCCGCGGTCTCGGCGTACTCGACCGCGGTGTCCCTGTCGACGCCGAACCCGGCGGCGATGACGAGGTCGGTCAGGAGGTAGCCGAACGCCACCACCGCCGTGCGGTTGAACGCGGTGTCGTCGAGACCCACGCTTGCGAGGTCGTCCGCCTTGATCGCGTCGGTGTACAGCGCGCGCTTCTCCGCCAGCTGCTCCTCGATCGCTCCGGCGGTCACGCTGAGCACTCCGGTGGGCGTCTCGACCTCGACCGGGCCATTCGCCGCGCGGAAGTATGCGCCGCCACCGATGAGCGCAACGACGACCATGGCGAGCACGATGAAGTAGGTGCTCGGGAAGCCCGATCTGACCGGAGCCGCCGCCTCGGCCGCCGCCGGTTGCTCGGCGGACGGGGGCAGTGAGACGAGCTCCGGTGGCGCGCCGTACGGCGTGTAGGCCGCGGCGGGCTCGGGCGCCGGCTCGGGCGCCGGCTCGGGCTGCGGGTCGGCGGGCCGCCGGTAGCGCAGGTAGCGCGGCACTCGACGCGTCATCTTCGGTGCTCCCTCGTCACAGCGGCACGTCCGCGCGTCTGTCGTCGTACGGCGCCGGTGGACCTCCGACGCGCGAGAACTGCTCGACGTACAGCCTCGCGTAGAGGCCCTCGGGGTCGGCGAGCAGCTCCTCGTGCGTGCCCTGCTCGACCACCCGGCCGTCGGCGAGCCCGAAGATCACGTCGGCCGACTGGATCGTGGAGAGCCGGTGGGCGATGGCGATCGTGGTGCGCGACCGCGTCGCCCGCTCGAGCGCCTCCTGCACCAGCCGCTCGGTCTCGTTGTCGAGCGCGGAGGTGGCCTCGTCGAGGATCAGCACGGGCGGATCCTTCAGCAGCACGCGGGCGATCGCCAGCCGCTGCTTCTCTCCGCCGGAGAGGCGGTAGCCGCGCTCGCCGGTGATGGTCTCGTAGGCCTCGGGGAACGCCATGATCCGGTCGTGGATGTTGGCGTCGCGCGCCGCCCGCTCGATCTCCTCGGCGGTCGCGCCCGGCCGCGCGTAGGCGATGTTGTCGCGGATCGTGCCGTGGAAGAGGTAGGGCTCCTGCGTCACCATGCCGACGGCGTCGGCGAGCGAGTCCATCGTGAGGTCGCGGACGTCGTGGCCGTCGATCAGCACGGCGCCCTCGGTGACGTCGTAGAACCGCGGGATGAGGTACGTCGCCGTCGTCTTGCCGGAGCCGGACGGGCCGACGATGGCGGCGAGCTGGCCGGGCTCGATCACCAGGTCGACCTCGCGGAGGGCCCACTGCGGCTCGACCGGCTCGGCCGGTCCCGCGGCCCCCCCGGGCCGATCGGACCCCTCGGCCCGATCGGCGCCGATCCGCACCCCGGAGTCGCCGAACCGGTCCTGGTTGCGGGTCCCCGAGAGCTCCCGCGGCTCGGGGTAGCGGAACGACACCCCGCGCAGCTCGACCCGCCCCTCCATCGAGGCGACGTCGAGCGCCACCGCTCCGGGGCGCTCGGTCACGGCGGGCTCGAGGTCGAGGTACTCGAAGATCCGGCGGAACAGCGCCAACGAGGTCTGCACGTCGAGGGAGACCCGCATCAGCGCCAGCAGCGGCATCTGCAGCCGGCCCTGCAGCGTGGTGAACGCGACCAGCGTCCCGGCGGTGAGCGTGTCGGCGCCGATCGGCAGCGCGCCGGTGATGATCCAGCCGGAGACCAGGTAGATCAGCGCCGGCGTGATCGCGAAGAACGTCTGCACGACCGCGAAGAAGGTGCGGCCGGTCATGGCCTGCTGGACCTGGAGACGGGTCTGCCTGCGGTTGGCCTCGCGGTAGCGCTCGACCTCAGCCGCCGACCGGTTGAACACCTTCGCGAGCAGGATCCCCGAGACCGACAGCGCCTCCTCGGTGATCGCCGTCATCTCCGACAGCGACTCCTGGGTCTTGCGCGCGAGCCGCTGGCGCCGCCGCCCGACGCGCAGCTGGAGGAACACGAACAGAGGCAGAATGATCAGCGTCAGGATCGTCAGCTGCCACGACAGGATGACCATCGACACGAAAGCCGCCGAGACGGTGACCGTGTTCTGCACGATCGTCGTCGCGGTGTCGGTCAGCACGGTCCGCACGCCGGCCACGTCGTTGGCGAGCCGCGACTGGATGGCTCCGGTCTTGGTCGCCGTGAAGAACGCCAGCTCCATCTTCTGCAGGTGCTCGAACAGGTCGCCGCGCAGGTCGGCCATCGCCGAGTTGCCGATGGTCGACGTGAGCCAGTTCTGTCCGATGCCGATCAGCGCCGTGACCACGGGGATCAGGCACATGCCGAGCACGAGCCACCCGAGGAGGCCGAGGTCGGGCTGCCCCACGCCGCCCTCGGTGAGCGGGAACAGCGCGTCGTCGAAGACCGCCCGGGTCAGGAACGGCAGCACCGACGTCAGCGCCGCGGCCGACACCACCGCGAGCAGGACCAGCCCGATCTTCCCCTTGTACGGCGTCAGCAGCCTCGCGATCCGCCGCAGCACCGGGTCGTCGCGCTCGAGGTCCTCCCGGTCCAGGTGGGTGATCACGGGCCGCGGCATCAGCCCTCGTCCCGCCCGTCCTGGCGCGCCCAGCCGGCGCCCCACCGGCCGCGGTGGGCGACCTCCGTCCAGGGCGTACGGCGCCGCCGGCCGGCCGAGCCGCGCGCGCCGGTGCCGGGGGCGGCCGGGTGCCCGATCGTGATCGCGCCGATCGGCTCCGGGCCGTCCGGGCCGTCGGGGAGCCCGAGCACGTGCCGCACCCGGTCGACCCGGTCCGGGACCAGGCCGAAGAAGCAGGCGCCGAGCCCGGCCTCGGTGACCGTCTGCAGGATCAGCAGCGAGGCCATCGCGGTGTCCAGGTGCCAGTAGGGCATCGGCCAGCGCTGCTCGTTGGCCGCGCCGCCGAGGCCGGCCCGCGCCTTGTCGGGCTCGCTGTAGCGGTCCAGGTAGGCGGCCTTGATGCTGCAGGGCACGACGACGACCGGGGCCGCCATCATGCCGGCCAGCCACCGGTCGGGCTGCTCCACCGAGTCGGACTGCGCCTCCCAGAAGCCGCGCACGGCGTCCGGGGTGTCGAGCACGACGAACGCCCAGCCCTGCGAGAAGCCCGCGCTCGGTGCCCGGGTGGCGTTGGCGAGCGCCCGCTCGACCACCGCCGGGTCCACCGGGTCGGTCAGGAAGCTGCGCACCATCCGGCGGCGCCGTACGACCTCGGTGAACTCCACCCGGTCAGCCTAGGTGCGGACTCGTCGGGCGAACGCGGCGATCAGCCCGGCAAGCCGGTCGGGCTGGTCGAGGGGGACCAGGGTGTAGGAGTCCTCGACCAGCTCGAGGCGGGCGTCGGGGAAGGTCGCGCACAGCCGGTGGGCGTGGTCGAGCGGCATCACCCGGTCCTCGGCGGCCCAGACGACCAGGGCCGATCCCCGGAAGCGCGACAGCCGCTCGGCGGCGGTGACGAGCTGCTCGCGGTCGACCTGCCGCATCATCCGGCGGACGTCGCGCCGGACCCCGCGGGACGCGGCGTAGGCGTCGAGCCACCCGTCGAAGACCTCCGGGGCGATCGGGCGCCGTGCCATCCAGCCGAACGTCATCGGCAGCCTCCGCAGCGGCGGGATCTGCAGCGAGGCCATCGCCATCGGCAGGCCGCCCGGCACCGCGCAGGCGAGCGCCATCGTCCGTCCCGGCAGTCCGGGCGGGAAGTTGTCGAACGCGTCGCACGAGACCAGCACGACGCGCGCGACGAGGTCGGGATCCTCGGCCAGCAGCAGCTGGGCGATCGCGCCACCGGTGTCGTTGCCGACGAGCGTCACCTCGCCCAGGTCCAGGGCCCGGATGAGCTCGCCGACGAGGAGGGCGACCCCGCGCGGGCTCTGGTCCGCATCGCCGGGTCGTGGGATCCGGTGCGCCCCCAGCGGCAGCACGGGCACGACGCAGCGGAAGGTGGGCGACAGCCGCTCGACGACCGGCATCCAGAGCTGCTCGTCCATCAGCGCGCCGTGCAGCAGCACGACGGTCGGGCCGTCGCCCCCGGTGTCGACGTACTCGACCTCGCCGCCGGCGATCTCCACCCGTTTCGTCTTCATGACTCCTCCCGTAATCGACTGATTACTGCTACCGTAATCCGCGGATTACATGCTGGCAAGGGGAGATCGAGTGAGGACGGGTCCGGAAGCGACGAAGCCCGAGGGGAGCACGCGCGAGCGCCTGCTCGAGGCGGGCATCCGCCTGTTCGCCGAGCGCGGATTCAAGGCGGTCTCGGTCGGCGACATCGAGCAGGCGGTGGGCCTGGTGCCGCGCCGTGGAGCGCTCTACCGCCACTTCGCCAGCAAGGAGGCGCTGCTGGCGGCCGCGGTGGAGACCTACCTGGCGTCCGTCGCGGAGGCGCGGGCCGAGTACGCCGGCGCGGCCGTGGGGGAGGGCGCATCCGCGCGGGACGTCGGCGCGTTCATCCTCGCGGAGATGGATCGCCAGCAGCAGATCACGCAGGTACTCGAGAGGGACGGTGACCGGCTGGTCCAGCTCCGCGACCGGTTCCGCGACGAGGTCTCCGACCAGGGCTACCGCGGGATGGCCGAGATCCTGCGCGCGTGGATCGGTGCCCGGTCGGAGCGCGCGGACGAGGACGCGATCGATGGCCTGGCCGTCCTCCTGCTCGGCGCCCTCGTCAACGTCCGCCGGTCGACCTGGACGCTCGGTGCAGCACCGCTCGGTCTCGACGACGACGCCCTGCTCGACAGCTGGGCGGAGCTCTGCGAGGCGACGGTCGCCACGGGCGGCCGATCGTGAGCTCCGGGCCGCCCTACCTCAGGCGGTGACGGCCCCGGCCGGCGTACCTCAGGCAGAGATAAGGCACTTGCCCGATGTAGCGGCCTACCTCAGAGGACGAATCTTGCTGACATGTTCAACGACGCATTCATCCAGTCAGAGATCGACTACCGGGCTTCCCGGGCTCGCAAGTCCATGGCCGTGGCTCGCCGCGGTCGCTCGCGCCGCTCCTGGGTGCGCAGCATCGCTGCCGCCGAGGCTCCCCGGCGCGACCTGTCCGCGTGACCGCCAGCGCCCTGGGCGCACCCACGAATACACCCACGAATATCGGGCGCGAGATGTCGGCAGGGCACGACATGATGGTGCCCGTGGCGACACACACCAGCCGGACGCTCGTCGGCCGCGACGACGAGCTGGCACAGCTGGCTGAGCTGGTCGGCCTGGGCGAGGCCGGCCGCCGCTGGGCCGGCAGGCCCGGCACCGTGCTGCTCTCCGGCGACGCCGGCGTCGGCAAGACCCGGCTGCTGATCGAGCTGCGCGACCTGGCCCGAGCCGAGGGATGGCGAGTCTTCGCCGGCCACTGCCTCGACTTCGGCGAGAGCGCGCTGCCCTACCTCCCGTTCAGCGAGGTCCTCGGCCGGATGGCGGCCGACCTGCCCGAGCTGGTCGAGGGGGTCACCCGGCGCCACCCGGCGGTCGCCGGCCTCCAGCCGGGCCAGCGGGTGCGCTCCGACTCCGACCAGGTGCCCGAACCGGCGGCCACCGAGCGGGCCGAGCTGTTCGCCGCCATGCACCACGCCCTCGAGCTCGCGGCGGCCGACGCGCCCCTGCTCCTCGTCATCGAGGACCTCCACTGGGCCGACCCGTCCACGCGCGAGCTGCTCGGCTACCTGTTCACGCGGAGCTGGACCAACCCGGTCGCGATCGTGGCGTCCTACCGCTCCGACGACCTCCACCGCCGACACCCGCTCCGCCGGCAGGTCGCGGAGTGGTCGCGCCTGCCCAGCCTCGACCGGCTGCAGCTCTCGCCCCTGCCGCCCGACGCCGTCCGCGCGCTCGTGGCCGAGCTCGCGCCCGAGGGCCTGGCCGAGCGCCGCCTCGCCGACATCATCGCCCGCGCCGACGGCAACGCCTTCTTCGTCGAGGAGCTCGTCGCCGCCGGCGGCGGCGACTGGGTGCCCGACGACCTCGCCGACCTGCTGCTGGTGCGGCTCGACCACCTCTCCGAGGCCGCCCGCCAGGTCGTGCGCGTGGCGAGCGTGGCCGGCCGCAAGGTCACCCACGACCTGCTGCTCGCCGCGTCCGGCATGCCTCCCGCCGATCTCGACGCCGGCGTCCGACAGGCCGTGGAGATGAACGTCCTCGTCGCCGGGTCGCGCCACTACGAGTTCCGGCACGCGCTGCTCGGCGAGGCCGTCTACGACGACCTGCTGCCCGGCGAGCGGGTCCGCCTCCACGGGCAGTACGTCGCCGCGCTCACCAGCGGCGCCGGGCGCGGCACGGCCGCCGAGCTCGCGCGGCACGCCCGGCGCGCCATGGACCATGACCGCGCGGTCGAGGCGAGCATCGAGGCGGGCGACGAGGCCTTCTCCGTGGGTGGCCCCGAGGAGGCGGCCCGACACTACGAGCAGGCGCTCGAGCTGCTCGAGAACGCCGAGCGCGCCGAGCGGCTCGGGGTCGACCGCTCCAAGCTGGCGGTCAAGGCAGCCGACGCCCTCAGCATCGGGGGCGACGCGATGCGCGCCGCCGAGCTGCTCCACGAGCACCTCGAGCGGCTGCCGGAGGGCGCGCCCGAGGCGCGGGCGCGGCTGCTGAGCAGCTACGCCTCCATCCTGATGAGCACCGAGACGGCCCTCGACCTGCCGGCCCTCTCGGCCGAGGCCGTCGAGCTCGCGCCGGCCGGCGAGAGCCCGCTGCGCGCCAAGGTGCTGGCGACCCACGCGCGGGTGCTGGCGGGGTTCGAGCGCATCGAGGACGCGGAGGCCGCGGCGACCGAGGCGCTCGGGCTCGCCGAGCGCATCGGCATGCCGATCCTCGCCTCCGAGGTGGTCACCACCCTGAGCGGCCTGCGGATGAAGCAGGTCCACGGCAGCGACCGCGACGCCCTCCGCGGCGCGCTCGAGGACGCCGTCGATCGCGCCGTCGCCGCCGGCGCGCTGAGCGCCGAGCTGCGCGGCCGGTTCCTGCTGGGCCGGTCCTACCAGGAGGACGCCCAGTGGGAGGGCGCCGAGCGGTGGTTCACCTCCGCCGTCGAGCGTGGCGCCGAGGCAGGCCTGCCCTGGGCGCCGTACTCCATCGAGTCGCGGTGGCAGCTCGGCTGGGTCTACTACGCCCGCGGCAAGTGGGACGCCGCCCTCGAGATCGTGAGCATCGTCGACGACGAGGTCGGCCCGCTGATCCCCCGCGCGATCCTCGAGCCGATCCGGCTGGCGATCCAGGCCACCCGCGGCGACGACGTGCTGCCGGCCCTCCAGCGCCTGCGCAAGGTCTGGGTCGACGAGGGCGGTGTCGCCGTCTTCACCGCCGGCACCGAGATCGAGGTCGCGGCGTGCGACGGTGACGCGGGCCGGGCGCTCGACGTCTACGACAGCGTCGTCGCCGTGCTCTCGCAGATCTGGGACGAGCGGTTCCCCGGCCGGGTCCGCCTCGCCGCGCAGGCGCTCGACGCGATCGCCCGGGCCCTCCCGTCGGCGCCCGCCGCCGAGCGCGCGGCGCTCGTCGCACGCGCCGACGCCCTGCGCGCCGACGGGGAGGCCGTCGTCACCCGCTTCGCGGCGAAGAAGTCGAAGTGGGGCCCGGAGGGCCAGGCCTGGGCGGCGCGGCTCGTCGCCGAGCACCTGCGGGTCCGCTGGTCGGGCGGCATAGACGCTCCCGACCGCGACGAGCTGCTGGCAGCGTGGGCCGAGGCCGTCGCCGCGTTCGAGCGCTTCGGCAGCGTTCCCGAGCTCGCCAAGCTGCGCACGGCGTACACCACCATCCTGCGCCTCGTCGGCGAGACCGGGCCGGCCCGTGAGCAGGCCGACATCGCGCGCGAGGTCGCCCGTGAGCTCGGCGCGACGGTCCTGCTCGACCAGCTCCACACCCCCGGCAGCGCGCCTGCCCGCTCGGCCAACGGCGCAGCGTCGACCCAGCTGACCGCGCGCGAGCGCGAGATCCTCGCCCTCGTCGCCGAGGGCCGCAGCAACGGCGAGATCGGCAAGCAGCTGTTCATCAGCACCAAGACCGTGAGCGTGCACGTCTCCAACATCCTCGGCAAGCTCGGCGCCACCGGCCGCACCGAGGCCGCCGCGATCGCCCGCCGCGACGGGCTGCTCTGAAGCAGCGGGCTCACCCCACCACCTCCACCGTCCCCGCCACCGCCTCGAAGAGGTCGCAGAACGTCGGGTAGTCCTCGCGGGCGACCGAGCACGTCAGCGTGACGCCCAGCCCGCCGACCAGCCACGCCCACTGCTCGCTGAGCACGTCGACCGTGCCGAACCGGTGGGCGAACAGGCGGTAGGCCACGACGTGGTCGCCCAGCAGGTACTCGTCGGCCTCCTCGAGCGCGAAGTCGGGCAGCTGCACCGACAGTGCCGCCACCGCCTCCTCGCGCCAGGTGCGGAGGTCGTCGGCCACCGGGGTGCACGCGACGACGACTTCGGGACAGTAGCCGCTCACCGGCACCGTGCGCGGCCGGGCCGCCACCACGATCCCGTGGGCCGGCCGCTCGCGGCGGTGCCAGCGGTCGGGGAGGGTGACCTGGACGGTCCGGCCCAGGGCCGCGTCGGCCGTCACGGCACCGGCTCCGGCGCGGGGCGCAGTACGTCGCCGAACGGTCGGGTGTCGTCCGGGTCGCGGTAGGACATGACATCCGTGTCGTCGCTCCCGGCCCCGTCGCCTTGGGGAGACCGCGGCTCCGGTTCAGGCGCGTGGTCGAGCTGCGGGTCGACGCCGTCGGTGACGTCGGGGCGCTCGTCCGGCGCCTCCGGCCGGTCCTCGCGTTCCGCGCCACAGTCGCCGTCGCCCTCCCTGCCGTCCCGGCGCGGGCCGTCCGGACGCGACTCGTCCGGCTGCTCCTCCCGCGGCCAGGCCGACTCCGGAGGCGGGAACAGGAACGGCCCCACCGGCTCGCCGACCGGTGGCAGCAGCACGTTGCCGTAGTCCGCCGGGAACGGCTGGCCAGGGAACGCCGCGCTCAACCGGTCGCGCGCCCGCTCCAGGTGGGCACGGGCGTCGGCGACGATCGCCGACAGCCGTTCGAAGACGTCGCGCTGGTGCGGGGTCGGGATGGTCGGCGGCACCAGCTCGGTCCCCTGCAGCAGCCCGTGCACGCCAGCGGACGTACGCACCCGCTCCATGACCCGCTGGACGGCCGCGAGGTCCTCGCCGTACGACGCCAGCGCGCCGGCCGACCGGCGGGCCGTCGCGGCGTGCGCGGACGCGTCGGCAGCGAGCGTGGCACAGGCCGCGCGGTAGGCGTCGGCGGTGCGGCCGTCGAAGTCGGCCTCCGAGGTGTGGGCGCCGCCGGTCGCGAGCCGCCCGGCGCGCTCGAGATGGCGGGCGAGCAGGGAGAGCGCGTCGGCCGCGGCGTGGCACGACTCCGGCGAGCCGGGGACGTCGGTGTTCACGAGAACCGCCCGCCGAGCAGCAATTGCTCGAACAGCTCTCCGACGCGGCCATCGGCGGCCACGAAGGCCCGCGCGGTGAAGGCGAGGTCCTCGCCGGCGTCGGTCATGCGGGCGGCGAGGGCGTCAGCGGCGCCGGCCAGGGTGTCGAGGCGGCCGCTGACGAGCACCGAGGGGAAGCCGAGGTCCGGCTCGGGGACCGCCGAGGCGGCCGTGGTCAGGAGGGCGCCGCTCTCGGCGAGACGGTGCCCCGTGGTGATGAGGGCGAAGGGATCGGCGATGTCCATGCGGGAAGGGTGCGCCCGAGGCGTCCGACTCGAAACCGCGCCGCTCGCCGCCTGTGGATGACCGCCTGGATCCCGCGGTCGCGCGTGTCGGCGGCCGCATCTAACGTCGGCGCATGGCTATCGCACACTCGCCCTACTTCGTCCTCGACTGCCCCGACCCGAAGGCCCTCGCCGACTTCTACGCCGGCCTGCTCGACTGGACGGCCGAGCAGAACGACCGTGGCTGGGCCAAGGTGTCCAACGGCGACCAGGCGTTCTTCTTCCAGCAGGTCGACGGGTTCCGCGCGCCCGACTGGCCGGGCCAGGACGTGCCCCAGCAGATGCACATCGACGTCGACGTCGCCGACCTCGACGTGGCCGAGCAGGCGGTGCTCGCCCTCGGCGCTACCAAGCACCCGCACCAGCCGGGGGAGTCGTTCCGGGTGTTCCTCGACCCGGCGGGTCACCCGTTCTGCCTCTGCAAGGAGTGACGCGGCCGCGGGGCCGCTGACTCGCCGGCCGTGGTCCAGGCGACCGCCGCTACCGCGCGAAGGCCGCCCGCACCTCGTCCTCGGTCAGCCCGTAGTCGGCCAGGTCGTAGGTGTGCGACGGGCGGCGCGGCCCGCTGCGCGACTCCTCGTCGAGGCGCCGTACGGCGTCCTGCGCCTCCTGCGTCCAGGTGAGCCCGAACGCGTCGTAGATCGCGCCGACGGTGCCGACCGGGTCCCGCACGAACCCGCGGTAGTCGACGTCGAAGAACTGCGCCTGGTCGTAGCGCGGCCGCGCGTCCCAGAACGCCTCCCACTGGCGGGACAGGTGGCCGAGCTGGTCGCGCCCGAGGGTCTCGCCGACGAACGTCGTCGAGTGGCCGGCCGTCGCCTCCGCCGACAGCGAGCAGGCCGAGGCCACCGACGTCACCGGGTCGCGCTGGGTCATCACGACGAGCGCGTCCGGGTAGACCTCCATCAGCGCGTCGAGGGCGATCATGTGCGAGGGGTTCTTGAGCACCCACCGCTTGTCCTGGTCGTTGAGGCCGATCAGCTGGAGGTTCTGCTTGTGGCGCTCGTAAGCGTCGGACCAGTCCTGCTTCGCCAGCCACGCGGAGTAGGTCGGCACGTGGGCGAGCGACTCGAAGCCGAGTGACTTGCCGGTCTGCCGCAGCACCCGCCAGCACTCCTCGGGCTCGGCGGCGTCGGAGTAGTGGATGCCCATGAACTCGGGGTTGGTGACATGGTGCTCGCGGAACGCCGCCTGCATGGCGGTGAAGATCGGGTCCGCGTCCCAGGTCTCCCGCGGCGGCCGCGGCTGGGGGAACATCGTCAGCCACATCTCCAGGCCCTGGTGCCCGGGGTCGGCGCACAGCAGCCGGCTCAGCGCGGTCGTGCCGGTGCGGGGGAGGCCGATCACGAAGATCGGCCGCTCGATCGCGACGTCCGCGTGCTCCGGGCGCTCCGCGAACCGCGCCTGCGTCAGCAGCCGCGCCACCAGCGCGCTCTTCACCTCCGACCGCATGAAGTAGTTGCCGACGCCGGTCAGCCCGGCGTCCGGAGAGCCGAGGTCGTCGACGAGGATCCGGAACGCCTCCTCGTGCCCGGTGCCGCCGAAGTCCTCGAGGCCCGTCGTCCGTACGGCGGCCGCGGCGATGTCGTCGTAGGAGCCGACGTCGGCGCGCTGCCGGGGCGCAGCCTCAGTTGTCATGGAACTCGCCGCAGTCGACGTTGAGCATCACGCCGGTGACGGCCGACGCCAGGTCGGACGCCAGGAACAGCGCCGCCTGCGCGACCTCCTCCGGCGTAGCGAGCCGCTTCAGGTCGGTGGGTGCCGCCTTCTCGGCGTACACCTCCTCGTGCGTGCGCCCCGTCTCCTGCGCGATCCAGTCGAAGTAGGCCTTGTTGACGTCCTCGTAGATGTAGGACGGCGCGACGCTGTTGACGCGGATGCCACGCGGACCGAGCTCGGTCGCCAGGGACGACGCGAGGTGGGCGAGCGCGCCCTTCGACAGCTTGTAGCCGGCGTACTCCGGCTGGCTGCTGTAGACCACGCACGAGTTGAGCATCACCACCGAGCCCTTGCTCTCGGCGAGGGCGTCGGCGAAGAGAGCCGAGAGCCGCAACGGCGCGAAGACGTTGGTCTCGTTGGCCGCGCGCAGGCTCTCGACGGTCAGCGTCGTGAGCGGGTCCATCGGCGGGATGCCGAACGCGTTGTTGATCAGGCAGTCGACCCGGCCGAACTCGGCGAGCGCCGCGTCGACCAGGGACTGCCGCGACGCCTCGTCGGTGATGTCGGTCGGTACGACGAGCGCGCGGCGCCCGTGCTCGCGGACGACCGCGGCCATCTTCTCGAGCCGCTTCTCGGTGCGGCTCGCGAGCACCAGGTCGGCGCCCATGAGCGAGGCCTGCTCGCCGAGCGCGCGGCCGAGGCCGGGCCCGACGCCGGAGAGCACGACGACTTTGTCCTGGAGGAGGGGGATCACGCTCGGCCTTTCGGTCACTGAGGAGCTCGCGAGGAACGAGCGAGCGTCTCGAAGTGTAGAACGTGTTTCAATTTTGGGGAAGCGCAGCGGCCGCGCCGACCCGGGGGCCGGCGCGGCCGCTGTGCTGCAGGTCCTCAGTCCTCCGGCAGGAAGACCCGCTGGGGGATCTCGTCGTACGCCGCCGGGTCGAGCGAGGCGATGGAGCCGTCGGCGACGGACTCGACGAGTCCGGCCAGACCGATCTCGATCTGCTTGCGCAGCATGCCGTTGCGCTTCATGCCGTCGTACTGCGTCTGGCTGGACGTCTCGAACAGCACCACCGCGCTGCCCCGGAGCGCGAACGAGCCGAGCGCCGTGCCCGGCAGGTTGGTGTCCTGCGGGTAGAGGGTGAGGTCGCCGTAGCCGGACTCGCCGTGGCCCTGGAGCGCCTCGTAGACCGCCACGTTGGCGCGCTTGGACGCGTCCATGTCGAACTTCGGCCAGTCGCCGAACTCCGACGGGTCGTCGATGAACTTCGCCGAGATCGACAGCGGCGACATGTTCTCCAGGTCCTCGGTGGCGTAGCACGACCACTGGTTGTGGAGGTCGATGAAGTAGTCGACGGTGCCGAACTCGTTCTCGAGGTCCCGGTAGACCTCGCGGACGGTCTGTGCCTCGGGGGTGATGTACCAGCCGGTGTCGGCGCTGTTGCCCGGGAAGTCGGCCGGCTGGGGCACGTAGTCGAGGTCGGGGTTGAAGTCGCGGTTGACGTCGAAGCCGCCGACGCGCGAGTTGTAGTTCCACGCCGGCTGGACGCCGGCGAGCTGCGGGAAGTCCGCCACGACGTCGGCCCAGGTCATCTCGTTCTGACGGGTGTCGCGCTCGCCGCCGTCGACGTTGAGGCGCGGGATCGCGACGATCGTGACCTGCTCGCGGATCGCCTGCGCCTCCGGGCTGTTGCCGCCCCACTGCTGGAGCAGCGCGAGCAGCGCCTCGGTGCCGTGCATCTCGTTGCCGTGGATCTGCGACTGCACGAAGACGACGGCGTCGCCCTCGCCGACCCGCGCCAGGTAGATGTCGCGGCCCTGGTTGCTCTGGCCGGCGACCTCGACGTCGACGACGCCGCCGGTCGTCCGCTCGATCCGCTCGAGCGCCGTCGTCAGCTGGGCGTGGTTGACGAAGCCGTTGTTGCCGGAGCCGGAGGCCTCCGTGCCGCAGTGGGACTCGGTCGGGATCGCGGTGGCGGGGGTGGTCGCGGTGGCGACGAGTCCGCCGGTCGCGGTGAGGAGTGCCGAGGCCGAGAGTGCGGCCTTCCAGCGTCGTAGGGCCATGGGGGGCTCCTTTTCATGGGTTCCGAGAGCGCACCGGGGTGGGGTGCGCGTCCCTTTCCTAGCCAAAGGCGCCCGAGGTGTCGAGGGTCGGCGGCGGCCGGAATCGGCCACCGGGCGGAAGGACGGCGCGCACGCGCGCGATCAGGAATAGGAGCGGGGCACGCCTGTTGCAACGGGACGTGACCATTCCACAGATCAAGCTCAACGACGGAACGTCCATCCCGCAGTTCGGCCTCGGGCTCTGGCAGGTCCCGCCAGCGGACACCGAGCGCGTCGTGTCCGAGGCGCTCGAGCTCGGCTACCGCCACCTCGACACCGCCCAGATGTACGGCAACGAGCAGGGGACCGGGGCGGCGATCGCGACCTCGGGCCTCGACCGCGCCGACGTGTACGTCACGACCAAGCTCAACAACAACCGGCACGAGCCCGCAGCGGCCAAGGAGTCGCTGAAGGTGTCGCTCGAGAAGCTGGGCCTGGACAGGGTCGACCTGTTCCTCATCCACTGGCCGCTCCCCACCCGGTACGACGGCGACTTCGTCTCGACCTGGGAGGCGCTGGTGGAGCTGCGCGAGGAGGGACTCGCCACGTCCATCGGTGTGTCCAACTTCCAGCCCGCCCACCTTGACGTGATCATCGAGCGGACGGGCGTCGTCCCGGCGGCGAACCAGGTGGAGATCCACCCCTACTTCGCCAACGAGGATGTCCGCGCGGCCTCGCGCCGGCACGACGTGGCCGTGGAGGCGTGGTCCCCGCTGGGTCAGGGCGGCGGCGAGCTCGACGACCCCGTCGTCACGCGGATCGCCAGCGACCACGGCAAGACGCCTGCCCAGGTGCTGCTGCGCTGGGCCCTCGACCGCGGTGACATCGTCTTCCCCAAGTCGCTGCGCAGGGAGCGGCTGGCCGAGAACCTCGACGTCTTCGACTTCGGTCTCACGGACGACGAGGTTGCCTCGCTGGCGGCGCTCGACAAGGGCGAGGCCGGCCGGCAGGGGCCGAACCCCGACACGTTCGACTGGATCCCTAGCTGATCATCCGCCGCGCGACCGCCCGCTGTCGGGCGGCGATCCGCGCGGCGTACTCCTCGTCGGTGAGGGGCCGGGTGTCCGGGAGCCGCGACGGCACGTCGGCGAGCTTGACGACCTCGACCTGCGGGCCGTCGGCGGCGGTGAGGTCGCGCTCGAGGCGCTGCCAGCGCAGCATCATCGGCCCGGTCGGGTGGTGGGTGGTCTCCAGCCAGTTGGCCACCGGCTTCCCGTCGTACGGCGGACGCGACGAGATGACGAACCGCATCGCACCGTCGGGGTCGACCTGAGCCTGGGCCTTGGTGAGCGAGGTCTGGTGGCCCTCGTAGTCGGTGGATGCGTACCAGTCCGACCCGACCTGGATCGCCTGGTAGGAGCAGTCGTCGCAGCGCGGCACGGTCACGACCATCGCCTCGTCGTCGGCGAGCTCGTAGTGGCCGATCGAGGAGAACTGCGAGGAGAGGCCGCCGGGCGTGGCCTTGGGGACGGTCAGGGTGTTGACCGGCTCCTTGTACTGGAAGAACTGCGGGAACGCGAACCACGTCTGGATCGAGCCGACCAGTGACCGGGCGGCGACGTCGTACTTCTTCGCCAGCAGCTCGCGGGTCAGCGGCTTCCGCGGCCGGCCGGCCGTGTCCGGTCGCTCGATCCAGAGGGTGCCGCGCTCCTCGGTCTCCCAGTCGTTGAAGACCTCGCGCACGATGAGCGTCTTGGCGCCCGGCTCCGCGACGTAGGTGAACTCGAACCCCCCGTCCGCGTCGAGCTCGAGCTCGCGGTCGTCGAACGCCATCAGCGACGTGGCCGCGGAGTCCGCGCTGTAGGCGCCGCCCATCACCTGGAACGACAGGTCGGCGCTGGTGCCGCGCCGGCCGCGGACGACGTACTCGACACCCTCGCGGAGGTAGGCGTTGAAGTAGATCGCGTCGGGGTTGTCGAGGCCCTGGCGCGAGAACTGGTGGGTCGGGTTGATGAAGAGCGGGTGATCGAGGTCGTAGTCGAACGCCGTCTGCATCGCCATCCGGATCCGGCCGGCGAGGTAGTCGTAGCCCTCGAGCCGGTCAGCCTCGGACTTGATGAACGGCGCGTTGGCGATGAGCTCCTCGGCCTCCGCGATCGCGTCCTGGAGGGCCTTCGTCAGCCCCAGCGCCTCGCTCATCGCGTGTGCCCGTTCGTCGCGGAGGCCGCCCCGCGGCGGTCACGAGACAGGCTCATGAGACCTTCGCGATCACGTTCTCGGCGTACTGCTCGAGGTGCTTGACCTTGGTCTCCAGCGGCTCGGTGTCGGGGCCCTTGATGTAGGGGACCCGGAAGCCGACGATGCAGTCGGTGACGCCCTTGTCCTCGAGGCGCTTGACGCCGTCGGGGGTGTAGGCGTCGTAGGAGATGACGTGCACCTCGAACTCCGAGGCGTCGCGGGTGTCGCCCTCCTCCTTGCGGATCTCCGCCAGCCGGGCGAGCAGCCGGTCGAGCTCCTCGCCGTCGCCGCCGGCGTGCATCCACCCGTCTCCCTTGCGTACGGCGCGCCGCAGCGCCGCGTCGGAGTGACCGCCGACGAGGAGCGGGATCTTCTCGGTCGGGGCCGGGCACTGCTGGAGCGGCTCGAACTGGAAGAACTCGCCCTGGTAGCCGAAGAACTCCCCGGAGGTCAGGCCGCGGAGGATGTCCATGCACTCGTCCATCCGCTTGCCGCGCTTCTCCCACGGCACGCCGAGGGCGGCGAAGTCCTCGGGCCACGGGGACAGGCCGACGCCGAGGCCGAGCCGGTTGCCCGAGAGGTAGGCGATCGAGGACGCCTGCTTGGCGACCAGCACCGGGGGGCGGACCGGCAGCTTGAGCACGAACGGCGTGAGCCGCAGCGTCTCGGTCACCGCGAACAGGTGCGCGCAGAGCACCATCGTCTCGATGAACTCCTTGCCCTGGAGGAACTCGCGGTCGCCGGTGTCGGTGTAGGGGTACGTCGAGTCCGACTCCTGCGGATAGATCAGGCTGTCCGCGACGGTCATGCTCGTGTAGCCCGCCGCCTCGGCGGCCTGGGCCAGGGGTGCGTAGTAGGTCGCCTGCGTCATCGCCTCGGCGTACGTGAACCGCATCGCTGCCTTCCGGTCACTGAGGTGCGCTCGCGGGGAACGAGCGAGGGCCTCGAAGTGTAGAACGTGTTCTAACTTTCTGCCAGGTCTGTCAGAGTGAGGCCATGGACCTCCAGGAGCTGAGCGACCGCGCCGAGATCAACGACGTCCTGCATCGCTACACGATCGCCGTCGACACCGGCGAGTGGGACCGTCTCGACAACGTCTTCACCCCTGACGCCCAGATCGACTACTCCGAGACCGGCGGCACGATCGGCGTCTACCCCGAGGTCAAGGCCTGGCTGGCCGAGAACCTGCCCGCCTTCTCGACGAGGTGCATGCACTCGCTGGCGCAGGTGGTCATCAACTTCGCCAACACCCGCGACGAGGCGCGTGTGACGGCGTACTTCCACAACCCCATGCTCGTCGCCGACGGCCAGGGCGGCGAGCGGCTGGTCGAGGTGGGCGGGATCTACCACCACACGATGACCCGCACCCAGTTCGGCTGGCGCTCGAAGAAGCTGCACGAGCAGCTGGTCTGGACCAGGGGTTTCTAGCCTGCGGTGAGACATCCCGCACGCTGAGCGGGTTTTGGCCGCGCTTGGGTCGTCGGTCAAGAATGAGGAGGTGACCGACGACCAGGGCTCCCAGGACCGGCCCGAGCGTGCCGTGCTCAACGGCGTGCTCGCGCTCGTCGGTGTCGCCCTCGTCGTCGGGCTGATCCTCGCGGGCGTCGCGCTGATCGCCACCCGGATGCTCGGCCTCTCGGGCGACGACGCGTCCGCCGACGCGGGCGAGACCGCCAAGGAGTCGCTCTACCTGCCGCCGCCGCAGAAGACCACGGACTCCGGCCCCGAGATCACGCTCAACACCGAGGACGCCGACGTCGACGAGCCGACCGACGAGGCCACCACCGAGCGCACGAAGCCGACCGAGTCGGAGTCGGCCAAGGAGGGCGAGATCTCCCTCCAGGCGCTCCAGAGCGAGGTCGCGGCCGGCGAGAACATCGACCTCACGGGCGTCTACCCGGGCGGCGAGGGCGCGATCCTCCAGGTGCAGCGGTTCGAGGGCGGCGCCTGGGCCGACTTCGACGCCACGATCCCGGTCAGCAACGAGACGTTCTCGACCTACATCTTCACCGGTGTGACCGGCACCCACCGGTTCCGCGTGATCGACAACGCCAGCGGCACCTCGTCCAACGAGGTCAAGGTCACCGTCCGGTAGTCCCCCGAGGCGCACACTGGGCCGGTGAGGTCCGGGTGGGTGGTCGCGGTGGCCTTCGTCGCCGCCTCGCTCGCGGCGTGCGCCGACGACGGCGCCGGCCCCAAGGGCGGCACGCCGACCAGCACGACAGCGGCGACCTCCGGCGCGACGTCGGCGTCGCCGTCGGCACCCGGCTCGTCGTCTCCGTCGGCGGGGGAGCCCGAGCCGCCGCCGGCGGTCGACCTGACCATCGTCGGCGACCTGATGCTGGTGCGCGGCGTGGCCGACGGGCGGCGGGCGCTGGCCCCGATGGCCGGGCTGCTGCGCTCGGCCGACCTGACCGTCGGCAACCTCGAGCAGACCCTGTCGACCGACGGCGAGCCCACGCAGGGCGGCGACTCCTTCGGCGGCTCACCGGCCGACCTCGACCTGCTCCGGTGGGCGGGCTTCGACGCGGTGTCGCTCGCCAACAACCACCTCGGCGACTACGGCGAGCGGGCGCTGCTGGAGACCGTCGACCTGCTCTCCGACGGGCCGGTGCGCGCCTTCGGCGCCGGCCGTACGGCGCGCGCTGCCGCGCGGCCGCTGCTGCTCGAGGCGCGCGGCACGACGTTCGCGTTCCTGGGCTTCAACGCGATCGGCGAGACGCCGATGGCCACCGCGACGACGCCCGGCGCCCTCTCGGTGCGGATGCCGCCGCGCACCGGGCCCCTTCAACAGGCCGACCTCGACCGGGTGACCGCGGCGGTCCGGCGCGCGGACCGGGTCGCCGACGCGGTCGTGGTGCTGCCGCACTGGGGCACGCAGTACACCCACGTGCCGGAGCCGGTGCAGCACCGGGTCGCGCGCGCCCTCGTCGCCGCCGGCGCCGACCTCGTCGTGGGCGGTCACCCGCACTGGGTGCAGGGGGTGGAGCAGATCAGCGGGGTGCCCGTGCTGCACTCCCTCGGCAACTTCGTCTTCGACATGGACTGGGAGCCGCAGGTCATGCAGGGCGTGATGCTGGAGACCACCTGGCGCGGGCCCGAGCTGATCTCGCTGCGGCTGGTGCCCTATGCGATGGACCCGGCGACGTTCGCGCCCCGGGTGGTGGACGGGGAGGTCGCCGCCGACATCCTGCGCGACGTCGCCAGTACCACGTCGCCCTCCGCCGGCCCGTTGGTCCGCTGCCTCACGTCATCGCCGAGTCGGCGCGTCTGCACGCCCTGAGAGGGCCGAGTCGGCCGGTGATCACGCGCCGGCTCGGCGTCGTAGGAGCGTGAAGATGAGCCCGCTCGGGGTCCTCTGAGCGTGAAGACGAGCCGACTCGGCGTCACCGGAGCCACTGGAGCACGATGCGACCCGTCCGCCCGAGCTGGTCGGCGCTGACGACGCCGGGGACGTCGGCGGAGGAGTGGTAGGCGGCGTACGACGTGCCGCCGAGGCGGACGCCGGGGAGGCCGTCGCGGACGAACGACCAGTGGTCGCTCGAGCGCTGGAACGTCTCCGGCGCCACCGGCACCCCCGCCCGACGCGCCGCGGCCTCGAGCTCGCGGCGGAGCGGGTCGGCCTCGCCGGCGCTGCCGACCGGGACGACCGAGCCGACGCCGACCCGGTCCAGCGAGACCATCCCGCGCAGGCTGCGCCGCTCGCGCGCCGACAGCGACGCGACGTAGGCCCGCGAGCCGTAGTGGTGGTCGTCGTCGGTCGGGCCGCGGGGCTCCTCGGCGCCGAACGCGACGAGCGCGACCGGCAGCCGGGTCAGCCGCCACGCCGTCGCCTCGGCGACTGCGAGCAGCACCCCGATCCCCGAGGCGTTGTCCTCGGCTCCCGGCGCCTGCGGCACGGTGTCGAGGTGGGCGCCGACGACCAGCCACGGCCGCCCGGGCCGGGCCTCACGACGGGTGGCCACCAGGTTGACCGAGGTGCCGCCCGGCACGGGCACGCCCCACGAGCTCCCCGCCGGCACGTCGAACCGCTGGCGCCGTACCGTCCAGCCCAAGGCCTCGAGCCGGCCCTCCACCCACGCCGCGGCCTCGTCGTACGCCGGCGAGGTCGCCTCCCGTGGCCCGATCCGGCCGGCGAGGACCTCGACGGCGCGCAGCGCCGTGTCGACCCGCAGGTCGCCCGCGCGGACCGGCCTGCAGGCGACGGTCGCGGCGGCGACCAGGCCGGCCGCGGCCAGCGTCCGGCGCGTGACGGGCAGCACCCGGACAGTGTGCTCCACCACTTATCCCCGCGGTCGTCCACGGCGGGAACAAACCCGATGTGACGGCCCGTTGAGGCGTGTGACAAACTTGAGTCAATCCGACTCAACTAACTTGCGCCCGGGATCCGGGCACAGCAGGAGGGACACCAGACATGGCACGAGCTGTCGGCATCGACCTCGGTACGACGAACAGCGTCGTCGCGGTCCTCGAGGGCGGCGAGCCCACGGTCATCGCCAACGCGGAGGGCGCCCGGACCACCCCGTCCGTCGTCGCCTTCGCCAAGAGCGGTGAGGTGCTCGTCGGCGAGGTCGCCAAGCGCCAGGCGGTCACCAACGTCGACCGCACGATCCGGTCCGTGAAGCGCCACATGGGCGAGTCCTGGACCAAGGAGATCGACGACAAGAAGTTCACCCCCCAGCAGATCAGCGCCTTCATCCTGCAGAAGCTCAAGCGCGACGCGGAGGCCTACCTCGGCGAGACCGTCACCAACGCGGTGATCACGGTCCCGGCCTACTTCTCCGACGCGCAGCGCCAGGCCACCAAGGAGGCCGGCGAGATCGCGGGCCTGAAGGTCGACCGGATCGTCAACGAGCCCACCGCGGCCGCGCTCGCCTACGGCCTCGACAAGGGCGACGACCAGACCATCCTGGTCTTCGACCTCGGTGGCGGCACGTTCGACGTGTCCCTGCTCGAGATCGGCGAGGGCGTCGTCGAGGTGAAGGCCACCAGCGGTGACAACCACCTCGGCGGTGACGACTGGGACAACCGGATCGTCGAGTGGATGGTCAAGAAGTTCAAGGACAACAACGGCGTCGACCTGTCGGCCGACAAGATCGCCGCCCAGCGCCTCCAGGAGGCCGCCGAGAAGGCGAAGATCGAGCTGTCGTCCTCGAGCGAGACCACGATCCACCTGCCCTACATCACCCACGGCGAGTCGGGTCCGCTGCACTTCGAGGAGCGCCTGACCCGCTCGGAGTTCCAGAAGATGACGGCCGACCTGCTCGACCGCACCAAGGTGCCGTTCCAGAACGTCCTCAAGGACGCCGGCGTCGCGATCAAGGACATCCACCACGTCGTCCTCGTCGGTGGCTCCACCCGGATGCCCGCCGTCACCGAGGCCGTCAAGGAGCTGCTCGGCGGGAAGGAGCCCAACAAGGGCGTCAACCCCGACGAGGTCGTCGCGGTTGGCGCCGCGCTCCAGGCCGGCGTGCTCGCCGGTGAGGTCAAGGACGTGCTGCTCCTCGACGTCACGCCGCTGTCCCTCGGCATCGAGACCAAGGGCGGCGTGATGACCACGCTCATCGAGCGCAACACCACGATCCCGACCAAGCGGTCCGAGATCTTCACGACTGCCGACGACAACCAGCCGTCGGTCGAGATCAAGGTCGCCCAGGGCGAGCGCCAGATGTGGTCGCAGAACCAGCCGCTCGGCAACTTCGAGCTGACCGGCCTCCCGCCGGCCCCGCGCGGCGTGCCGAAGATCGAGGTCACCTTCGACATCGACGCCAACGGCATCGTCCACGTCACCGCGAAGGACCAGGCCTCCGGCAAGGAGCAGTCGATGACGATCTCCGGCGGCAGCGCGCTGTCGAAGGACGAGATCGACCGGATGGTCCGCGAGGCCGAGCAGTACGCCGAGGAGGACGCCAAGCGTCGCGAGGCCGTGGAGGCTCGCAACCAGGGCGACCAGCTCGTCTACACGACCGAGAAGTTCCTCTCCGACAACGGCGACAAGCTGCCCGAGGACGTGAAGACCGAGGTCCAGACCGACGTCGACGCGCTGAAGGCGGTCCTCGAGAAGGAGGACGCCTCCGTCGAGGACATCAACGCCGCCGTCGGCAAGCTCGGCGAGTCCAGCCAGAAGATGGGCGCCGCGATGTACGCCGCCGCCGAGGCCGACCAGGCCGCCGCCGGTGGCACCACCGGCGCGACCGGCGAGTCCGACGACGACGTCGTCGAGGCCGAGATCGTCGACGAGGAGCCGGGCGAGGACGCCAAGTGACCGAGGCCAACCAGCCCGACGACCAGTCGCCGGTCGAGGAGACGCCCGCCGAGGCGCCGGAGGCCGAGCAGCAGCTCGACCCCGGCGCCCCGGAGGCGGACCCTGCCGGGTCGACCGACAACACCGAGGGCGCCGGGTCCGCCGTACCTCCCTCCGAGGAGGAGTCGTCGATGGACGACGAGCTCGCCACGACCCAGAAGGCCGTGACCGAGCTGACGACCGACCTCCAGCGGCTCCAGGCCGAGTACGTCAACTACAAGCGGCGCGTCGAGCGCGACCGTGAGCTGATCCGCGAGAACGCGACGTACGCCGCGCTGGCGCCGATCATCGAGGTGCTCGACACGATCGACCGGGCCCGCGAGCACGAGCCGCTCGAGGGCGGCTTCAAGGCGGTCGCCGAGCAGCTCGAGCGGATCGTCACCGGCCTCGGACTGGTGAAGTTCGGCGAGCCCGGCGACGTCTTCGACCCGACCGTCCACGAGGCGCTGTCCCACCTGGGCACCGACCCCGAGGTCACCGAGGTCACCTGCAAGGTGATCGCGAAGGCCGGTTACAAGATCGGTGAGCGGGTCGTCAGGGCCGCCCAGGTGCTGGTGGTCGATCCCGAGAGCAGTTGATCTTGCCGAGGAGGCGGCGGCGTCGGGTTTCGTAGCGGAGCGGAAGCGAGCGAAGCGAGCGGAGCTGCGAAACCCGACGCCGCCGACGAGGCAAGATCAACACCAGCACAGAGACACACAGGAGGAGGTGTGCGATGAGTAGCGACCAGGGCATCCGTCCCGACTGGGCATCGAAGGACTTCTACAAGGAGCTGGGCGTCAGCAAGACGGCGAGCGCCGACGAGATCAAGAAGGCCTACCGCAAGCTCGCGCGCGCCAACCACCCCGACTCCCACCCGGGTGACACCGCCAAGCACGACAGGTTCAAGGCGGTCGCCGAGGCCTACGACGTCATCGGCGACCCGGAGAAGCGCAAGAAGTACGACGAGGCGCGCCGCCTCTTCGCCGGCGGGGGCTTCCCCGCCGGCGGGGCCGGCGGCCCCGGCGGCATGGGCTTCGACGTCGAGGACCTGCTCCGCCAGCAGGGGGGCGGCAGCTTCGGCGACCTGTTCGGCGACCTCTTCGGCGGCGGGTTCGCCGGCAACCGGCGCCAGCAGCGCGCGGTCCGCGGCGGCGACCTCGAGACCACCGCGACCATCGGCTTCACCGACGCGCTCAACGGCGTGACGGTGTCGCTGCGGATCGCGGCGGAGTCGGCGTGTGCCACCTGCCAGGGCACCGGCGGCAAGCCGGGCACCAGCCCGCACCGCTGCCCCACCTGCGACGGCACCGGCTTCGTCGTCGCGTCCGTCGGTGGGGCGTTCTCGATGAACGAGACCTGCCCGGCGTGCGGCGGCCGCCAGCTCGTCTACGACGAGGCCTGCCCGACCTGCCACGGCAGTGGTCGCGGCAGCGCCGTGCGCACGATCCAGGCGCGCATCCCCGCCGGCGTCAAGGACGGCCAGCGGATCCGGCTGCGCGGCAAGGGTGCGCCCGGCGACAGGGGCGGCCCGGCGGGCGACCTCTACGTCACCGTCAAGGTCTCCGGCCACCGGGTGTTCGGCCGCAAGGGCGACAACCTCACGATCGAGGTGCCGATCTCCTTCGCCGAGGCGGCGCTCGGAGCCGAGGTGAAGCTGCCGACCCTCGGCGGCGCGCCGGTCACCCTGCGCATTCCGGCCGGCACCCCCACGGGCCGCACCTTCCGGGTGCGCGGCAAGGGCGCCGAGAAGGCCGACGGCACGCGCGGCGACCTGCTCGCCACCGTCGAGGTCCAGGTGCCCAGCCACCTGTCCGACGCGGCCCGCGAGGCGCTCGAGGCGTACGCCGCAGCGACCGCCGACGTGCCGCTGCGCGCCAACCTGTTCCAGGACGGTGAGTGACGTGGCCGCGATGCGCCCGGGTGCCGGCGAGACCCCGCCCCCCGACGCCGCGGTCTTCGTCATCAGCGTGGCGGCCGAGCTGAGCGGCCTCCACCCGCAGACCCTGCGCACCTACGAGCGGATGGGCCTGATCACGCCCGGTCGCACCGCGGGCGGCGGCCGCCGTTACTCCTTCCTCGACATCGAGCGGCTGCGGGCGATCGCCGAGCTGACCGCGTCCGGCATCGGCATCGAGGGCGTGCGCCGCATCCTCGAGCTGGAGAACACGGTCGCGGCCCTCCGCGCCCGCAACGCCGAGCTCGCCGCCGAGCTCGAGGCCGCGCACGAGGCGCTGCGCCACGCGGCCGGCGGGCGGCGTACGCCCGGCGGCAACCTCCCGGCCCTGCGTCCGACGACCACGTCGCAGTCGGTCGTGGTGTGGCGGCGGCCGCGCTGACCGCCCACCCGCGCGCATGTGTGTGATATCGCTTCGCGGATAGGTGTCGTGACAGGTGCCACAGGCACTACCCTCAGCCCCCTTAGGAGACATCGGGCCGATGGGGTGGACCCGGTCACCGGACAGGGGTGCGCGTGGACGCGATTCTTCAGTTCTTCAAGGACTGGGCCAGCGGTGAGCTGACCGGCGGCCACGGAGTCGACTGGTTCGCGTTCGTCTCGATCCCGTTCTTCACCGGCATCGTCGGCTGGCTGATCAACTGGTCGGGCCTCTGGATGCTGTTCAGCCCGATCCGGTTCCACGGCTTCAAGGTGCCCGGCCTCCGCGAGATCGCGACCGTCATCCCGCGCAAGCTCCAGGAGGTGCCGGGGCTGATGGAGGGCGGCGTCGGCTGGCAGGGCATCGTCCCCGCCCGCGCCGCCAAGATGGGGAGCATCGCGGTCGACAAGGTGATCGCCAAGCTCGGCACCCCCGCGGAGTTCTACGCGCAGCTCGAGCCGGAGCAGATCGCCGAGCACATCGTCACGGTGTTCGAGCCCGAGCTGCCCGGCCTCGTCGACGAGGTCATGCGCAAGGAGCACCCGCGGCTCTGGCGCGACCTGCCCACGCCGGTGAAGAACGCGGTCGTGTCCCGCGTGCAGGCCCAGCTGCCCGGCATCGTCAAGTCGATCACCGACGAGATCGGCGTGCACATCAACCAGCTGCTCGACCCGAAGATCATGGTCATCGACCACTTCCGCAAGAACCCCGACCTCGTGGTCAAGGTCTTCCGCGACGTTGGTCAGCGCGAGCTCAACCTGATGGTGGCGTTCGGGTTCATCTTCGGCTTCCTGCTCGGCATCCCGGTCGCCGTCGTCGACCAGACCTGGCATATCTGGTGGCTGCTGCCGATCCTCGGCGTGATCGTCGGGTGGATCACCAACGCCCTCGGCATGTGGCTGATCTTCGAGCCGCCGGAGCCGCGGCGGATCCTCGGCATCAAGGTGCAGGGCCTGTTCCTGCGCCGCCAGGACGAGTGCGCCGAGGTCTACGCCCGGATCATCGCCGACGACGTGATCACCCTCGAGCGGATCGGCGACTTCCTGATGGACGGCCCGCGCGGCGATCGCACCCGCCAGATGATCGCCACCGCGATGCTGCCCGCCATCGACAAGGCCGCCGGCCCGTTGCGCGGCGCCGTCAACGTCGCGGTCGGCAGCCGGCGCTTCTCCTCGATCCGCGAGTCGTTCGCGCAGGAGGCGGTCGGCCGCACGATCACCCCGTTCAAGGACCCGGTCTTCAGCAAGCGGCAGTCGGAGAAGATCCGGGTGCTGATCGCCCGTCGTACCAAGGAGCTCCCGCCCAGGGACTTCGTGGAGATGATGCGCTCGGCGATCAAGGAGGACGAGTGGATGCTCTACGCCCACGGCGCAATCATGGGCGCAGCGGGTGGGTTCCTCCACCTCGGATTCTTCAACTGGGGCTGGATCCCCGGGTTCCCGCCGTGACGATCGGAGCAGAGCACACCGTGGCCGACAAGAGGACCGACAGGCGCAAGCGCGTGACTGCCGAATTCGACGACGAGGGCCTCCCGCGCCTCCCCGCCCTCGCCAACTCGGCGACCGTGGAGTCGCTGCCGGGGCTGGCCCGGGTCGTCGGCACCGCCGCGCTCAACACGGCCGGCTGGGGCATGAAGACCACCGCCCGCAACTGGATGCGGGTCGGCCGGGCCGCGACCAACCGCGACGAGGCCGTCGCGCTCGTCCGCGAGGTCGGGTCGTACGTCGGCGCGGTCGGCGAGATCGCCCGCCAGGTCGCCGACGGCGTCCCGGTCGGCACCGCGCTGCTCAACGCGGGCGAGGCGCTCGGTGGGGTCGCGGAGCGCTCGCGCGCCGACGTCCAGGGCGAGGTGGTCGACTCCCGGCCGACGAGCCTGCGCGACCGCGGCCAGGAGCTGCTCGAGCGGTCCCGCGACGTCTGGAGCACCGACAACCGGCACCCCGCGTTCGACCGGATCCTCGACGAGCTGGCGCCCGACGAGGCGCGCATCCTGGTGATGCTGCTGAAGAACGGCCCGCAGCCGAGCGTCGACATCCGCACGGGCGGGCCGATCGGCATGGTCAGCAGCCAGCTGGTGGCGCCCGGCCTCAACATGGTCGGCGCCCGCGCCGGGCTGCGCTACCTCGACCAGGTGCCGTCGTACCTCAACAACCTGTTCCGGCTCGGCCTCGTCTGGTTCTCGCGGGAGGCGCTGCGCGACCACCTCGAGTACCAGGTCCTGGAGGCGCAGCCCGACGTGCTCGAGGCGCTGCACTCGGTGAAGTTCGCCAAGGTCGTCCGGCGCAGCATCCACCTCACGCCGTTCGGCGAGGAGTTCTGCAAGGAGGCCCTCGTCGACGAGGTCACCGCGACCCGGCCGGACCTGCCCGAGCACCTGGACCCGCCGAAGGAGGTCCAGGGCTGAGGAGGGCCCCGGGCTGACGGCTCAGATCGGTCCGTACCGATAGGGCGGGCGGGGCGGGGGCGGGTGGTTGACCTCGTCGCCCTCCTGGTGGTGGTGGTTGTTCTGCCCGTCCCACGGAGTGTGCTGCTCCTGGTCGCTGACCCTCCTGTGCAGCGCATCGAGGGCGGACTGGGAGGCGGCGTCCTGGTTGTTCAGGTCGCGCACGCCGAGCTCGAGGTTGTCGGCGGCGTTGTTGACGTCCTGCTTGAGGAGGCCGACCAGCTCGATGAGCAGCCCGAGGGCGCTGTCGTAGGCGGCCAGGGCGCCGTAGTCGCCGCCCGTGGGGAGCCCGAGGCACACGAAGCCGCCGGAGGGGTACTCGGCCTTCGCGAGCTGGGAGTTGCAGGTGCGCAGGCTCGACGCGACGTTGGGCAGGACGCTGGTCCAGATGCGGCTGACCTTGTTGAGGTCGAACGAGATGCCGGCGGCGAGCTGGGAGCCGTCGGTGATGGTGAGCCCGCCCTCGCGCTCCTTCGTCCCCGGGTCGTCGATCTGGTACTTGGCCCGCGTGTTCGGGCCGGTGTCCCCGATGTCGGCGATGGCCATGCAGTCGTCGCGGATCGCGGCGAGCTCGGTGTCGATCGCCTTCACCAGGTCCTTCTTGGCGTTCTCCACCGTGCTCATGATCGACTCGTACTCGGTCGCGGGCTCGGGGACGCTCGTCTTCGTGACGTCCGCGCCGACGGCGACGCCGACGGATGCGACCCCGAGGACGGCCGCCGCCCCGCCGCTGATGAACGCCGCGCCTCCGGCGACCGCCCAGCCGGCGATCTTGAAGAACGTCTCCCAGCTGGCGCTGCTCGACGTCCGGGCGGCCTTCAGCTTCGCGAGGCTGTCCTCGAACAGCAGCACCGCGGTGCACTTCTGCTCGGCCCAGACCGCGAGCTCCGCGCAGGCCGCCCCGCCCACCTTGATCAGCAGGGCGTCGATGTTGCCGGTGACGTCGTCGAGCTTGAAGAGGAAGTTCTTGCGGAACGCGTCGAAGAGCCCACCGGACACGTGGTGCTCGTTCACGATGGCCGCGAGGTCCTCGAACTCGATGTTGATGGTGCCGGTGCCCTCCGAGTTGCCGTCGACGACGGTCCCCTCGGCCGCGATGATCGCGTGGGCCTCGGCCAGCGCGTTGACGGCCTTCTCGGCACTCGCCTGGTCGACGTTCGACGACAGCCAGCGGTCCCAGATCGCGTCGCAGCGCTGCCGCACTGCGTCGAATGACTTGGTGTAGTCCTCCTCGCCCGTCTGCGGGAGGTCGTTGGACCAGCCGCCCTTTCCGCCGCCCTCGCCGTTGGCGCCCGGCCGCTCGGCCCAGTAGTAGGACGTGGTGGAGTGCTGGGTGTACAGCTCGTCCTCCACGGTCCAGCCGTTGGCCTTCATCATGGCGTCGATGGCGGCCAGCTTGTATTCGCCCAGACGGGCATGGAGGCCGGGAAACCGGGCGAGCACTGCCGAATCGACCACGACGAGGGTTCCTTCCGAGATGGCGCACCGCCGGCGGTTCGCCGGAGATCGGGCTGACGCATCTCCTCTACCAACTTCGAGCGCCGGTCAAACAGACATCGGTCACGGAACGAAGTTGAGTGGAACAGACTCAACTTTCGGAGCGTTGTTCCGATCGTAGGATCAGCACACCCCAGCAGGAGTCGCCCATGAGCACCTTCGGTGCCGACAAGTTCACCACGCGCAGCCGCGAGGCGATCGAGGCTGCCCAGCTCGCGGCCACCACCGCCGGCCACTCGACCGTCGAGCCCCTCCACCTGCTCGTCGCGCTCCTCCTCCAGCAGGACGGCACCGCGGCGCAGCTGGTGACGAAGGCGGGCGTCGACGCCCCCGCGCTCGTCCGTACGGCGGCCGCGGCCCGCGACGCGCTCCCGACCGCGTCCGGGGCCACCGTGCAGCAGCCGGCGGGATCCGCCGCGCTCACCCGCGTCCTCGCGCAGGCGCTCGACCTCGCGCAGTCGATGAAGGACGACTACGTCGCCAGCGAGCACCTGCTGATCGCGCTCGCGACCGTCGAGAGCAGCGCGCAGAAGGTGCTCACCGACGCCGGCCTCACCGCCGACGGCCTGCGCGAGTCGCTGACCGCCGTCCGCGGTCACCGCCGCGTCACCAGCCAGGACGCGGAGTCGACGTACGACGCGCTCGAGAAGTACTCCGTCGACCTCACCGCCGCCGCCGAGGAGGGCCGCCTGGACCCGGTCATCGGCCGCGACGCCGAGATCCGCCGGGTCGTGCAGGTGCTGAGCCGCCGTACCAAGAACAACCCGGTGCTCATCGGGGAGCCCGGCGTCGGCAAGACCGCCGTCGTCGAGGGCCTCGCCCAGCGTGTCGTCGCCGGCGACGTACCCGACTCCCTGAAGGATCGCCGCGTGCTGTCGCTCGACCTCGCCGCGATGGTGGCGGGCGCGAAGTACCGCGGCGAGTTCGAGGAGCGGCTCAAGGCCGTGCTCGAGGACATCAAGGGCGCCGGCGGCCAGGTCATCACGTTCATCGACGAGCTGCACACGGTGGTCGGCGCGGGCGCCGGCGGCGACTCGGCCATGGACGCCGGCAACATGCTCAAGCCGATGCTCGCGCGCGGCGAGCTGCACATGATCGGCGCCACCACGCTCGACGAGTACCGCGAGCGGATCGAGAAGGACCCCGCCCTGGAGCGGCGGTTCCAGCAGGTCTTCGTCGGCGAGCCGTCGGTCGAGGACACGATCCAGATCCTGCGCGGCATCCAGGAGAAGTACGAGGCCCACCATGGCGTGCGCATCACCGACGCCGCGCTGGTGGCCGCCGCGACCCTGTCCGACCGCTACATCTCCGGGCGCCAGCTGCCCGACAAGGCGATCGACCTGATCGACGAGGCCGCGTCACGGCTGCGGATGGAGATCGAGTCCTCGCCCGAGGAGATCGACCAGCTCCGGCGCCAGGTCGACCGGCTGAAGATGGAGCAGTTCGCGCTCGAGCGCGAGTCGGACGACGCCTCGGTCGAGCGGCTCGCCGCGCTGAAGGCCGACCTGGCCGACAAGGAGGAGGAGCTCCGCGGACTGGAGGCCCGGTGGGAGCGGGAGAAGTCCTCCCTCGAGGGCGAGGGCGAGCTGCGGCGCCAGCTCGACGCGCTCCGGGTCGAGGCCGACAAGCTCCAGCGAGAGCAGAACTACGAGGAGGCCTCCGAGATCCTCTACGGCCAGATCCCCGCACTGGAGCGGCAGATCGAGGCCGCCTCGGCGGCCACCGCCGACGAGGACGTCGACGACGAGAAGCTCGTCGGCGAGGAGGTCGGTGCCGAGCAGGTGGCCGAGGTGGTCGAGGCGTGGACCGGCATCCCCACGGGCCGGATGCTCCAGGGCGAGACCGCCAAGCTGCTCGAGATGGAGGCGGTCATCGGCCAGAGGCTGATCGGCCAGGCCGACGCGGTGCGCGCGGTCTCCGACGCCGTACGGCGAGCGCGGGCCGGCATCGCCGACCCCGACCGGCCGACCGGGTCGTTCCTCTTCCTCGGCCCGACGGGCGTCGGCAAGACCGAGCTGGCGAAGTCGCTCGCCGACTTCCTGTTCGACGACGAGCGGGCGATCGTGCGGATCGACATGAGCGAGTACGCCGAGAAGCACTCGGTCGCCCGCCTGGTCGGTGCGCCCCCCGGCTACGTCGGCTACGACGAGGGCGGCCAGCTCACCGAGGCGGTCCGGCGACGGCCCTACTCGGTCGTGCTCCTCGACGAGGTGGAGAAGGCCCACCCCGAGGTCTTCGACATCCTGCTGCAGGTGCTCGACGACGGGCGCCTCACCGACGGCCAGGGTCGCACGGTCGACTTCCGCAACACGATCCTGATCCTGACCTCCAACCTGGGCTCGCAGTTCCTCGTGGACCCGCTGCTCGACCCGGAGAAGCAGAAGGAGTCCGTGCTCGCGCTGGTGAGGCAGAGCTTCAAGCCGGAGTTCCTCAACCGGCTCGACGAGATCGTCACGTTCGACGCGCTGTCGAAGGACGACCTCGCGCACATCGTCGACCTCCAGCTGGGCCTGCTCGGCAAGCGGCTCGCCGTACGACGGATCTCGATCGAGGTCACCGACGCCGCGAAGCAGTGGCTCGCCGACGTCGGCTACGACCCGGCGTACGGCGCCCGCCCGCTGCGCCGCCTCGTGCAGACCGCCATCGGCGACCCGCTCGCCCGCCTGCTCATCGGCGGCGACGTCGGCGACGGCGGCTCGGTCACCGTCGACCGCGGCGACGACGGCCTCACGCTCACCGTCGGCTGATCCTTTCCGCCGAACCGGCACACTTCGGGGTCCGAACCGGCACACTTCGGGGTCTGAGCCGGCAGGCTTCGCGCGCGACTGCCCGGAACCGTGCCGGTTCGCACCCGGACCCTGCGGGTTCGCGCGCGGGAATGTGCCGGTTCGGACCCCGATGTGTGCCGGTTCGTCAGGCGGAGGGGTGGGGGAGGCGTTCGAGGCGGCGGCGGTACGCCGCGATGGCGGCACCCGTGGCGGGGGCGCCGAGCTTGGCGCGGGCGGATGCCAGGCGGCGGTCGGCGGAGCGGCGCGAGAGGTGCAGGGCGGTGGCCGCGGCGCCGAGGGTGGACCCGCCGGCGAGGAGGTCCATGACGGCCCGCTCCTCCTCGTCGAGGAGCGGCCCCGCCGCCGAGACCCGGTGGTCGAGGTGGCCGATCCGGCGCAGGTCGTCGCAGAGCCGGTCGACGACGTGGCGCTCGGCGGCGCTCGCGTCGACGAGCAGGCCGACGCCCTCGATCGCGCTGAACAGCGCGACCGCAGCGGCGTCCTCGTCGGCGACCGGGAGGGCGAGCACCAGGCCGCCGGAGCGCGGGCCGTCGTCCAGCCGCCCGACCACGTGCCAGCCCACTGCTCGCAGGTCGGCGCGGGCGTCGGCGAGCACGGCGGGTCCGGCCTCGACGACCACGAACGGGAGCGTCATCTGCCGGCGACCAGGCTGATGAGGTGGCCGCGGTTCTCGGCGCCGACCTTGCGGCGGGCGTTGGCGAGCAGGGTCTGCACGGTGCGGTGGGCGATCCCGAGCCGCGCGGCGATCGCCTTGTCGGTGAGCCCCTCCGCCGCGAGCAGCACGATCTCGTGCTCCCGCGCGGTGAGCGGCGAGTCGGACGAGCGCGCGATGGCCGCGCTGCGCCGTACGCCCATCGCCCGCAGCGACCGCTCGCACCGGTTGGTCACGCCGACCAGCCCCAGCTGGCGCGCGTCGGCCTCGGCGGCGAGCAGGGTGCGCTCGGCGTCGGGGTCGCCGGCGAGGCGGAGCGCCTCGCCGTACGCCCAGCCGGTCCGCACGACGCCGCGGCGGTGACCCTCGTAGCCCTGGACGGCCGCGGCGAACGCGTCGGCCGCGGCGGCCGGGTCGCCCGCCCGCAGTGCCGCGACGCCTGCGAGCTCCGCGCCCGCTCCGGAGACCAGCCCGGTGTCGGGGATGACCGGCGGGGGTGGCGGCTCGTCGGCGCCCGTCTCGAGCGCGGCCCACGCGAAGATCGGCCCGGCGAGGGCGATCCGCATCTGGTCGAGCTCGGCGGCGTGGAAGGCGGGCTCCTCGTCGAGCACGCGCTCGGGCAGCCCTGCCTCGAGGAAGCCCCAGGCCCGGACCAGGTGATAGCTGCTGCGCGCCCGCTCGGAAGCACGCGCGAGCATGCCCTCCGCGGTGGCGAGGCCCTCGTCGATCATGCCGAGGTCGAACTGCGCGGCGGCGAGCGTGAACGAGAGGTCGACCAGGTACTGCTCCGAGGACCCGCGCGCCGCGAGCAGCGTGGGCGCCTGGTCGAGCACCAGGTCGTAGCGGCACGCGTGGCTGGCCAGGTTGAGCTCGCGGAACTCGAAGTTGCGCTGGAGCTCCATCAGCCGCAGCGCGGCGCACCGCTCGCGCATCTCGCTGGCGAGCGCCAGCGCGCCGTCGTGCGGACCGAAGGACTCCATCGCGGAGATGTAGTTGTTGGCGATCCGCCACTCCCGCGCGAAGTCGCCGTCGGCGCGGGCACGCGCGATCGCCGCCGGCATCGCCTCGCGCCAGCGGTCGTCGCCGTTGAGGTACAGGGCGTCGGCGAGCGCCTTGAGCGCGGCGACATGGCCGGCGTCGACCTGCTCGGCCAGGGCCACCGCCTGCTCGGCGAGCCGGAGCGACTCCTCGTAGTGCCCGTCGACCACGATCCGCATGAAGCTGAGCTCGGCCAGGGTGACGACCTCCTCGACGGTGCCGGGACGCGCCGCCGCGACCTGCGCGTCGAGCGCGGCGCGCTGCGCCGGGCCGTCGCCCTCGAAGTAGGCGATGATCGCCCGCTGCCGCGCGACCCGGAAGCGCAGGTCCTCGCGGTCGGGGAGGTCGTCGAGCAGGGCCGCGGCCTTGGTCGACTCGTCCACCTCATTGGCGGCCTCGGCGGCCTGGAGCCGGAACTCCGCGCCGGTCTCGGGGTCCACGCACCGCGCGGCGGTCTCGAGGTGGGCCACCCGTTCGCCGGGGGTCCGCGCGCCCTCGACGGCGCGCATCGCGGCGTCGTACGCCGCCGCCGGCTCACCGGCCGCCAGCAGGTGGACCGCGACCTCTCCGGGGTGGGTGAGCAGCTCGGTGAGCTGGAGGTGGCAGCGGCGCTCGCGGTCGTCGGAGATCAGGTCGCCGATGACCTCGGCGACCAGGCTGTGCCGGATCGTCGCGTAGCCGTCACCCGCGACGGCGAGGCCGGCCTCGACCAGCCCGTCGGCGCCCGGGACGTCGGAGGTCGGCAGCGGCCGGCCGGCGACCGTGAGCAGCGACAGCGCGTCGAGCTGGTCCTCCGGGAGCGCCCGGCAGCGCGCGAGCACCGCCAGGTGCAGGCTCTCTGTGCCCCGGTCGCTGTCGGCCAGCTCCTCGATGAGCAGCGGGTTGCCGCCCGACCGGCGCACCAGGTCCTGGACGTCCGCGCTGCCCAGCTTGGGCCGCAGCGCGCGCACCAGCTCGGCGGCGTCGTCGGGAGCGAGCGGGTCGAGGTCGAGCCGATCGGCGACCCCGACGCCCAGCCGCTCGAGGGTCGGCGCGGCCGCCGGGTCGCCGCGCCGTACGGCGAGCACGAGGGGCAGGCTGTCGCCCAGGATCTCCACGACCCGCAGCGAGCCGGGGTCGGCCCACTGCACGTCGTCGACGAAGAGCGTCTCGCCGGCCAGCGCCTCGGTGACGGCGGTGGCGACGTACTCGGCGTCGCCGGTCCAGGTCTCGTCGGGCAGGTCACGGCCGAACGCCCTGCGGAGCGGGAGGTACGGCGACCACGCCAGCGTCGCGAGGCAGCCGCCCTCGCGGTAGCCCCGGCCGGCCAGCACGGCGCGGACGAGGGCCGTCTTGCCGACCCCCGCCTCCCCGTAGAGGACGACCCGCCCGCCTCCGCCGAGGCGCTCGAGGAGCTCGTCGGCGGGCGCGGCGCGCCCTACCAGCAGCTCACCCACGAGCGGAACGCTAACCCGCCGAAGTTCATCCCGGAGGCGGACTGTCTAGATCCGGGGGAGCGATCATGGCCACACGTGGCGCATTTGCACGATGCCTTGCGCATGCGGTCCGGGAGAGGCTCTGTGCATACCCCGAGAGAGCAACATCAGGAGAACCCCTCATGGCCACCGCCACCATCCCCGCCCAGCCGATCCAGCTGACCCGCACGCCCGAGCCCGCCACCGTCCCCGGTCGTCGCGAGGTCAAGCTCACCCCGCGTGAGGCCGACGTGCTCACCCTGCTCGCGATGGGCCGCTCCAACGCGGAGATCGCCGAGGAGCTGTTCGTCAGCATCTGCACGGTCAAGAGCCACGTCCGCCGCCTGCTCACCAAGATGAACCGCCGCGACCGCCTCCAGCTGGTCGTGACCGCCTACACCAGCGGCTTCATGGGCGAGCGCGCCGTCGCCCCGCGCCCCCAGCACGCCTGCCACTGCGCCGCCTGAGCGACCGGGCCGCTCGGGAGGCCCACCCCTCTGGTGGAATGGGGGGCATGAGCAGCTCGTCGCCCCGTCCGGGTCAGACCACCCTCGCCGGGTGGCTGATCATCGGCGGGTCGGTCGTGCTCGTGCTCACCGCCTGGCAGCGGATCTCGACGCTGCACACGCTCGAGGTCCAGGAGGAGCTCCAGCGGGTGCTCTCCGAGCCGGGGCTCGACGGGCTCGGGATGTCGGTCTCGACGCTCTCGGAGGTCATCCGGGTGCTCTGCATGGTCGCCGCGGGCGCGGCGACCGCGTCGGCGATCCTCGGCTTCCACGCGCTCCGGCGCTCGACCAGCGCCCGGCTCGCGCTCACCCTGCTCGCGCCGCTGATCGCGGTCGGCGGCTTCGCGACCGCCGGGTTCTTCGCGCCGATGGTCGTCGCCGGCGTCGTCATGCTCTGGCTGCGGCCGACCCGCGACTGGTTCGCCGGCCGGCCGTGGACGCCGCAGCGCCCCGAGCGCGGCGGCAGCACGCCGACACGGGAGGAGCGACCCGACCCGTTCGCGCCCCCGGCGCCGGAGGCACCGCGGGCCGACCCCCGGTCGCCGGCGGCCCCGCCGCCCTACGAGGGGGTGTACGGCGCGCCCGTGCCGGAGCAGCCGCTGACCGGGCGGCCCGCCCACCCGCCGCACCCACCCGCGGCCGGCGTACAGCCGATCCGGCCGGGCCGGCTGATCGCCGCCTGCGTCATCACCTGGGTCTCCAGCCTCACCGTCGCCGGAGCGATGGGCCTCGCCGCCCTCCTCCTGCTCGCCGACCCCTCGCTGATGGACCAGGCGATCGCCGACGCCGAGGGCCAGGGCGTGGACCTCCAGGGGCTCGGCAGGGACGAGCTGACCGCGGCGACCGTGGTCATCAGCGCCGTGTTCGTCGTGTGGAGCCTCGCCGCCGCCGGGCTGGCGATCCTCGCCTACCGCCGCGTCGAGTGGGCGCGGATCGTGCTGATCATCTCCGCGGCGGTGTCCGGCCTGCTGATGCTGGTCATGGCCCTGATGGCGCCGTTCCTCGTCGTGCTCGTCGCGGCCGCCGCCGTCACCTGCGCGCTGCTGCTCCGCCCCGAGGTCGCCGCGTACTTCAGGCGTTGAGGTCGGCGCCGGCGAGCCGCGTCGCGGCCTCGTCGATCACCGCCACGTCCTTGCAGAACGCCCACCGCACCAGCTGCCGCCCGCCACCCGGCTCGTCGGGCCGGTCGTAGAACACCTCCATCGGCACCGCCACCACGCCGGCCCGCTCCGGCAGCGCCAGGCAGAACTCCCGGCCGCTCGCCCAGCCGAGGTGGGAGATGTCGGTGCTGACGAAGTACGTGCCCTCCGGGACGTACGGCGCCAGCCCGGCCGCCGTGAGCCCCGAGCGCAGGTGGTCCCGCCGCTCCTGCAGGCTGCGCGCGAGCTGGAGCGGGAAGTCCGGGTGCTCGTCGAGCGCCAGCGCGACGGCCGGCTGCAGCGGTGCGCCCGAGGTGAACGTCAGCCACTGCTTGGCCCCGAGGGTGGCGGCGACCAGGTCGGCGGGCCCGGTGGCCCAGCCGACCTTCCAACCGGTGAACGAGTAGGACTTGCCGGCGCTCGACAGGGTCAGGGTCCGCTCGGCCATGCCGGGCAGGGTCGCGATCGGCACGTGCTCGCGGCCGTCGAAGGTCAGGTGCTCGTAGACCTCGTCGGTGACCACGACCAGGTCGTGCTCCACGGCGACCGCCGCGACGGCCTCCAGCTCGGCGCGGGTCAGCACGCTTCCCGTCGGGTTGTGCGGGCTGTTGAGCAGGATCAGCCGGGTGCGCGCCGTGACGGCCGCCCGCAGCTCGTCGGCGTCGAGGCGGAAGTCGGGCGCCCGCAGTGTCACCGGCCGGCGTACGCCGCCCGCGAACCCGATCATCGCGGTGTAGGAGTCGTAGTAGGGCTCCAGCACCACCACCTCGTCACCCGGGTCGACCAGGCCGAGCAGCGCGGCCGCGATCGCCTCCGTGCACCCGGTCGTGACGAGCACCTGGGTGTCGGGGTCCAGCTCGATCCCATAGTGCCTCTGCTGGTGGCGCGCGATCGCCTGGCGGAGCGCGGGCACGCCGCTGCCCGGGGCGTACTGGTTGCCGCCGCCCTCGAGGGCCGCGACCGCGCGGGCGATGACCTCGGGTGGGCCGTCGCTGTCGGGGAAGCCCTGACCGAGATTGACCGAGCCCGTGCGCACCGCCAGCGCGGACATCTCGGCGAAGATCGTCGGCGGGATGCCGTCGAGGCGGCGGGCATGACGACCGGCCCGTGGTTCGGCATGGTGGCGCACGAGGTCGACAGTAGCGGCGCAAGTAGCCTGTGCCCCGTGACGACGACCGACACCTCGCTCGCTGCCGACATCGACGCCACCTGCCGGCTCACCGGGGAGTTCACGCTCCGGTCGGGGCAGGTGAGCACGGAGTACTTCGACAAGTACCTCTTCGAGGCCGACCCGCTGCTGCTCGCCCGGGTCGCCCGGGAGATGTGCCAGCTGCTCCCTGCCGACACCGAGCTGCTCGGCGGCCTCGAGATGGGCGGCATCCCGATCGCGACGGCGGTCAGCCAGCTGCTCGGCATGCCGGCCCTCTTCGTGCGCAAGGAGGCCAAGAAGTACGGCACCTGCAAGCTCGCCGAGGGGCCCGACTTCCGCGGCAAGCGGGTCACGCTGATCGAGGACGTCATCACGACCGGCGGCGCCGTGCGGGACGCCACGCGCGCGCTGCGCGAGGGCGGGGCGATCGTCGAGCACGTGGTGTGCGCGATCGACCGCAGCCCCGAGGGTGAGAACCCGCTCGCCGACGTCGGCCTCGAGGTCCACGCCGTGCTCACCAAGGCCGACCTCGACGCTGCCCGGGCGGCGGCCGGCGCGTGACCACCACCAACCCCGACGACATCGGGGGAGTCGCCGGCTTCGCCGTCGACCTGATGGAGAAGATGGGCGCCGTCGGCGCCGGCGCGGCGATCGCGATCGAGAACCTCTTCCCGCCCGTCCCCAGCGAGCTGATCCTGCCCCTGGCCGGCTTCTCCGCGAGCCAGGGCGACATCAACCTGGCGGCAGCGCTGATCTGGACGACCGTCGGCTCGGTCGTCGGCGCGACCGTCCTCTACGCCGTGGGCGCGATCTTCGGCCGCGACCGGATGTACTGGATCTGGGACCGCCTCCCGCTCACCAAGCACGACGACCTCGAGCGCACCGAGGCGTGGTTCGGGCGGCACGGCCGCAAGGCGGTGTTCTTCGGCCGGTTCATCCCGATCTTCCGCAGCCTGATCTCGGTGCCCGCCGGCGTGGAGCGGATGCCCCTGGTGACGTTCCTCGGCCTGACCCTGGCGGGCAGCGCGATCTGGAACACCACGTTCGTGCTGCTCGGCTACTACCTCGGCGAGCAGTGGCACAAGGTGGAGCCCGTCGTCGGCGTCTTCCAGTGGGTCGTCATCGCGGTCGTCGTGCTCGCGGTCGCGTGGTGGGTCGTGCTCCGGGTGCGGTCGCGGGTGCGCGCTCCCGGCGAGGAGTAGCCGCATAAGTGGAACGTGTTCCACCCCGCGTCGTTGACCGGGTGTGAAGCCGGCCCCCATCCGCCCGCGACGCCTCGCCGTCGTCGTCGTACTCGTCGCTCTCACGACCGCGCTCGGCGCGGCCAAGGTCCCTGCCGTCGCCGCCGACGCCGCCGACCCCGACGTCCCCGCGCTGCCCGGGCTCCCGGCGCTGCCGACGGTGCCGGGCCTTCCGATCCCGTCGCTGCCGACCGACCTGCTCGTGCCGCGGTTCCAGGGGGCGCCGGTGCCCGCGCAGCCGCTCGAGCACCCGGGGATCCCGCGCAACCCGCACCTGGCGCCCAACGGCGCGAGCGGCATGCACAACGACGCCTACAGCTCCGACGCGTACGCCGTCAGCGGGCCGCTGGGCAACCGGCTGCGCGTGACGTCCGCCAGCTACGGCGTCCGCGAGTGCGCGACGATCGCGTTCGACAGCCAGGGCCGGATCGTCGGGCTGTGCGGCGGCCTCGAGGGCTTCGTGATGATGGTCATCGACCCGGTGTCGCTCGAGCCCATCGACCAGCTCCAGATCTCCTCGCGCAACCTGCTCTCGGGTGCCAACCCGCTGAGCGACATCTGCGGCGGCACCTACTTCTTCCTCGACGACGCCGACCGGGCGGTCGTCACCACGACCGACCGGAGCCTCGCCGAGGTGCAGGTGGCGGCCGACGGCTCGCTCGCCCGGGTGACCGACCACGACCTCAGCGCCGTCGTCCCCGAGGACGACTGCCTGGTCGCCACGATGCCCGACTGGGACGGCCGGGTCTGGTGGGTCAGCCAGGACGGCCGCGTCGGCACCGTGGACCGTGGGACCGGAGAGGTCGCGGTCCACCAGCTGCCGGCCGGCGAGGGCATCTTCAACTCGATCTCCGGCGACGAGACCGGCGGCATCTACGTGGTGACCACGCACGCGCTCTACCGGCTCGACGCCGACGAGGCCGGCACGCCCGAGGTCACGTGGCGCCAGGCCTACGACCGCGGCACCCGGCTCAAGCCCGGCATGCTGTCGCAGGGCTCGGGCACCACGCCGACGCTGATCGGCGACCGGTGGGTCGTCATCGCCGACAACGCCGACCCGCGCACCCGGGTGGTCGTCTACGACCGCACCCGCGAGGGCGGCGGCGCCGAGCTGTGCAGCGTCCCCGTGCTGCCCGACAACGCGGGCACCACCGAGAACAGCCTGGTGGCGGCCGGCAACTCGGTGATCATCGAGAACAACTACGGTTACGCCGGCCCGCAGAGCACCCTGCTCGGCCGCACCACGATACCCGGCATCGCGCGGGTGATGATCGGGCCCGGCGGCTGCCACCTCGCGTGGACGAACCCGTCAGTCGCCCCGACGTCGGTGCCCAAGGCCTCACTCGGCAACGGCCTCGTCTACGCCTACACGAAGCCGCCGCGGACGGGCCTGCTCGACGTGGTCGATCCCTGGTACGTCACTGCCATCGACATCCGCACCGGCCGGACCGCGTGGAGCGTGCTCACCGGGACCGGCATCCAGTGGAACAACCACTACTCGTCGATCTCCCTGGGCCCGGACGGCACGCTGTACGTCGCGACGCTGGCCGGCCTGGTGCGGATCGCCGACGGCGGCTGATCGGCGCGCTCAGACGCTCCTGGATGCCGCTTCGCGCGGACCCGCTCGTGCCTCGCTCCCCGCGCTCAGACGTCGAAGCCGGCGATGTCGCGGTCGGGGCGGCCGTCGTGGTCGCGGTCGTCGGCCTCCGGCGCGTTGGTACGACGCCGCCGGATCGCCTCGAAGAGCATCAGCAGACCGCCGAAGCCGAAGATCGCGATGATCACGTAGTCGATGTTGTGGCTGAGCCACGGCACCTTCCGGCCCAGGAAGTAGCCGAGCATCGCGATCGAGTCGACCCAGAGCACCGCCCCGATCAGGCTCCACGTGTAGAACCGAGCGCGGTCCATCCGGGTGACCCCGGCGACGATGGTGATGTAGGTGCGGACGAACGCGACGAACCGGCCGATGACCAGCGCCTTGTTGCCGTGCTTGTCGAAGAAGACCTCGGTCTCCTCGAAGTAGCGCCGCTTGAGCAGCCGCCCGTCGCGCGCGTAGAGCGGAGGGCCGAGCTTGCGGCCGATCTCGTAGCCGGCGACGTTGCCGCCGAAGGCCGCGACCACCATCAGCGTGGTGCCGACGAGCAGCTCCACCAGCGGCGAGCCGGGGAACACGTCGATGCGCTCGGTCGCGACGAAGACGCCGTAGGCGAACAGCAGCGCGTCACCCGGGAGGAACGGGAAGAACAGGCCGCACTCGACGAACAGGATCAGCAGGGAGATCCAGAGGAACTCCGGGCCGAAGCGGTCGAGGAGCCACTCGGGGTCGAGCCAGTCGATGCCCAAGAACAGCGGCACGATCTCGGGCAGTGCAGGCACCCTCCAAAGGTACCGGCGGGTCCCGACAGGCACATCGGGAATTACCCTGACTCGCGCAGGTAGGCGAGCACCGCGGACACCCGGCGGTCGGCCGCGGGCTCGATCGGCACCTTCGCGAAGATGCTGCCCACGTGCTTGCGCACCGCCGCCTCGCTGACCACGAGCTCGGCCGCGATGGAGCCGTTGGTGCGCCCCTGCGCCATCAGCGCCAGCACCTCGCGCTCGCGCTGGGTGAGGGCGGCGAGCGGGCCGTCGTCACGCCGTCGCCGCAGCAGCTGGCGGACGACCTCCGGGTCCACCACGGTCTCGCCTTCGGCGACCCGGTCGATGCTGTCGAGGAACTCGCGCACGTGACCGACCCGGTCCTTGAGGAGGTAGCCGATGCCCCCGCCGGGCGCGTTGTCGAGCAGGTCGGCGAGGTAGGCGTCGGCGATGTAGGCGGAGAGCACCATGATGGCGATCTCCGGGTGCGCCGCCCGGACGGCCACCGCGGCCCGGAGCCCCTCGTCGGAGAAGTCGGGCGGCATCCGGATGTCCGTGACCACGAGGTCGGGCTCCGCGTGCTCGACGTACGCCAACAGTGCGTCGGCGTCGCCGACGGCCGCCAGCACGTCGTGGCCGGCCCGCTCCAGGATCGCGGCCAGGCCCTCCCGCAGGAGGGCGACGTCCTCGGCGATCACGACCCTCAGCCTGCGTCGATCGGGCACTCCATCCTCACCTCCGTCGGGCCACCGGGCGGGCTGTGCACGTCGAGGGTGCCGTCCAGGGCCTCCAGCCGGAGGGCCAGCCCGGCGAGGCCGGAACCGCTCGCGGGGTCCGCCCCGCCGTCGCCGTCGTCGACGACGGTCAGCACCAGCCTGTCCCGCTCGACCCAGGCGCGCACCCGGACCGAGCGCGCGCGGGCATGGCGCGCGACGTTCGTCAGCGCCTCGCTGACGACGAAGTACGCCGCGGCCTCGACCGGTGCGGGAAGCCGCCCCGGCAGCATGATCGTGGTGTCGACCGGAACGGGCGAACGGTCGGCGATGTCGTCGACGGCCGCCGCGAGGCCGTGGTCGGTCAGCACACGCGGATGGATCCCCCGCACGGTGAACCGCAGCTCCTCGAGCGCCGCCTCCGCCTGCTCGTGCGCCTCGCGCAGGAGGTCGAGGCCGGGCCCCTCCGGGACGTCGAGCTCGGCGCGGCCCAGCGTCATCGTGAGGGCGAGCAGCCGCTGCTGGACGCCGTCGTGCAGGTCGCGCTCGATCCGGCGCCGCTCGGTCTCGAACGCGCCGACGAGGTCGACCCGCGACCGGCGGAGGTCGGCGACCGCCTGCACGAGACGGTGCTCCGGCGGGTCCAGCAGCAGCCGCGCCAGCGCCGCCTGCCCGCAGGCGACGCCGGTGACGACGTACGCCGCCGCGACGGTCGTCGGGATGCCGAGACCGAACGCGACCCAGGCCTCGCGGGTGCTGTCGATGTCCCACCCGAGCATCCCGAGGGTGTCGAACCGGACCAGGTAGGGCGCCAGCAGGAGGACGACGGCCGTGGTGATCGTGAACAGCAGGACCAGCGCGTCGACCACCCAGAGCACGCCGGCGAGCAGGACGGCGTACCCGATCTCCGACCACGAGACCCGGAGGCCGCGGCCGGCCAGCAGCCGCTCGCGGAGCGTCGGCGCGGCGCCGCCGTCGTCCCGGGGCAGCACCAGGCGCACCCGCGCCCGCTCGAGGATCCCGATCCCGCCGGTGACGCGCGGGATCGCTGCCAGCACCACGACTCCCACCACCACGACGAGGGTCACGACCCCGACGCCGAGCAGCAGGACCAGGCTCACGAGGACCGTCATCCCCACGGGGACCGTGGTCAGCAGGTAGCCGATCGAGCGCCACGGCCACCAGGACGCCAGGAACTCCCACGGTCGTCCACGGACGGCCGCCCAGGCGTCCGGGGAGGTGCGCATGCCACGACCCTAGATCGGGGGAGCGGCGGGCGGGGTAGCGCAGGCGCTACCCCTGGTGTCGCGCACAGCCCCCTGTGCGACCCGGGTTTCCCGGGTGGACTCGTCCCATGAGCCACCACGCCACCGCGACCACGTCGCACGACACGATCGCCGTCGCCGTCGACGGGGTCACCCGCACCTACCGCTCCCGGTCCGGGGACGTCCACGCGCTGCGCGGCGTCACCCACGTCTTCGCCCGCGGCAGCTTCACCGCCGTGATGGGCCCGTCCGGCTCGGGCAAGTCGACCCTGCTCCAGATCGCGGCCGGTCTCGACCGGCCGACGCGCGGGCGGGTGTCGATCGGCGGCACGGCGCTGGACGGCCTGGACGAGACCGCGCTGACGAAGTTCCGCCGTACGGCGATGGCGTTCGTCTTTCAGTCCTACAACCTCCTCGACGCGCTGACCGTCGCCGACAACGTCGCCGCGCCGGCACGTCTCGCCGGCCTGCCGGTGCGTCGCGCTGCGGTGCTGGACGCGCTGGCGCAGGTCGGCCTGCGGGACCTCGCAGGACGCCGGCCACCGGAGCTGTCCGGCGGACAGCAGCAGCGGGTGGCGATCGCTCGCGCCCTGCACAGCCGCCCCGACGTGCTGTTCGCCGACGAGCCCACCGGGGCGCTGGACCGGCGGACCGGCCGGGAGGTCCTCGAGCTGCTCCGGGCGCTCGCCGACGACGGCCAGACGGTGGTGATGGTGACGCACGACCCCCTCGCGGCGTCGTACGCGCACCACACGCTGTTCCTCGCCGACGGCCAGATCGTCGGGCGCATGGACCGCGCCGACGCAGCCCACATCGCTGCGGCCATGAGCGAGCTCGAGTCATGATCCTCCGGCTCAGCCGCCAGAACGTGCGGCAGACGTGGCCCGCCTACCTCGGGGCGTTCGTGGCCCTCGTCTTCGGCGTCGTGCTGCTCGGCGTCACGGTCGCGCTGATCGGGGCGGTGGCCCGGAGCGCCGAGGCGGACGACGTGACGCTCGCCGAGCGCACCGAGCTCAACGACCTCTCCTCGATGTTCGGGACCATGTCGGGGATCTCCCTGTTCATGGCGGTGTTCGTCGTCGGCAGCACGTTCGGCTTCGTGGTCGCGACCCGTCGTCGCGAGCTCGGGCTCGCGCGTCTCATCGGGGCGACGCCGCGGCAGGTACGGCGGATGATCCTGCTCGAGTCGGGGGTCGTCGCCGTCGCCGCGAGCGTCGTCGGAGCGCTGGCCAGCACGGCCCTGACGCCCGTCGCGCTCTGGGCGATCCGGGCCTACGGCCTCACCGACCTGCACCTCGACGCGCCGCCGGCGTGGCTCGCCTGGTCGATCGCCGTGCCCGTCGGCGTCGCGGTGGCGCTGATGGGCGCCTGGCGCTCCTCGAAGCGCGCGTCCCGCGTGCCTCCGGCGGCCGCGTTGCGGGAGGCGAACGTCGAGCGCCGTCGCCCCGGTGTCGTCCAGCTCCTCGTCGCTCTCGTCTGCGCCGCGGCAGTCGTCGCCGTCGCCGTGGTCGCCAGGGACATGCCGCCTCTGTTCGCGATGGTCGTGGCGATCTTCCTGCCCGAGCTGCTGGTGATCGGCGTGATGTGCGTCGGCACCCTGCTGCTCCCGGCGTCGGCCCGTCTCCTGGCACGACCCTTCGTCGGCGCCCACGTGACCGCGCGTCTGGCTCGCGACCAGCTCACGGCCGCGAGCCGGACCACCGCCGCGCTCGCCGCGCCGGTGGTGGCGATCTCCGGCATCGCCTGCTCGCTGATCGTGACCCTCAGCTTCGTCGCCGACTGGACCACCGCCCAGGACCGGGCGCAGCTCGAGGCGCCGCTCGTCGTCGCGACCGGCGGGAATGCGGAGGTCGCGGACTCAGTCGCGGCGGACCCGGCCGTCGCGGTTGCCGACGAGCGGCGGCGGGTCGGCCTCACGGTCCGCGGGGAGCGGGAGGACGTCGACGTCGTCGACCTCGAGGACGCCGGTGCGGCGCGCGGCCTGCGGGCCGTGCGGGGTTCGCTGGACGACCTGCACGGAGCGACGATCGCCGTCTCCGAGACCTGGACGACCGACGCGGGCGGGGACGTGGGCGACACCCTCCCGGCGCGGGTCGCCGGCAAGGAGGTGAGGCTGCGGATCGCCGCCGTGGTGCCGGACGCCCCGGGCCTGTACGGCGAGATGCTCGTCCCCGAGGACCTGGTCGCGCCGCTCGTGGCGGAGACACCCCCGGAGCTTGTCTTCGTGGTCCCGGAAGACGACGAGAATCCCGAGGAGGTGCGCGCGGCGCTGGTCGCCGGGATGCCGGACGGAGGCCGGGTGCTGACCGCGGAGGAGTACCTCGCCGAGAACGACGCTGCGAGCCGCAGGGCCAACAGCTTCGGGCTGTGGATCCTCCTCGGCCCGGCGGGCCTGTACGCCGCGATCGCGATGGTGAACGCCACGCTGGTCGGCGCGTCGCAACGACGTCGCCAGGACGCCGTCATCCGTCTCCTCGGAGCGACGCCGCGCCAGGTGCGCCACGCGGCGATGTGGGAGGCCGCGTTCATCGGCGGTGCGGGGCTGGTGATCGGCGGGCTGATCGCGGCCTTCTGCGCGGGAGTGGTGCGGCTGGCGGTCGACCGCGACGTCCCGGGCGCGGCGACGACCATCCCGTGGCCGGCCGTCCTCGGCATCGGCGGCACGTGCCTCCTGCTCGTGGTCACCGCCGCGCTCGCGGGCGCACGCGTCCACGTGGTCGCCGGCCGCAACGTGCCGGAGCCGGACCCGGCGTGAGCGCTGATCTAGGCTGCGGCGCGTGGACGAGCCCGACGACGAGCAGCGGGCGCCGTACGACCCGATGCCGCACGGGCGGCCCGAGGTCGGGGTCGGCCCGTGGGAGGGCCCGTGGCCGGAGGGCGAGCAGTACGACGCCGCGCTGCTCGCCGAGGGTGACCGCCGCAACGTCGTCGACCGCTACCGCTACTGGGCGCTCGACGCGATCGTCGCGGACCTCGACACCCGGCGGCACGACTTCCACGTGGCGATCGAGAACTGGCAGCACGACTTCAACATCGGGACGATCGTCCGGTCGGCCAACGCGTTCCTCGCCGCCGAGGTGCACATCGTCGGCAACCGGCGGTGGAACCGTCGCGGCGCGATGGTGACCGACCGCTACCAGCACGTGCGCCACCACCCGACGGTCGACGACCTCGCCGACTATCTCGACGCGCTGCCCGGCGGCGCCGTACCGCTGCTCGGCGTCGACAACCTGCCCGGCTCGGCGCACCTGGAGACGATGGAGATCCCTCGCCGGGTGTGCTTCCTCTTCGGCCAGGAGGGCCCGGGCCTGTCGGAGGCCGCCCGCGCCGCGTGCGCCGGCACGTTCTCGATCGCCCAGTTCGGGTCGACCCGGTCGATCAACGCCTCCGCGGCGGCCGCGATCGCGATGCACTCCTGGGTCGTGCAGCACGCCGACCTGACGTCGGACGAGGCCTGGCGCGGCTGACGTCAGCCGTTCAGCTCAGCCCCGGACCTCGGGCAGGCAGACCGCGTGTCGGTAGCCGGCCTGCCACGCCCGCTTGCTCCAGACGTCCTCCGCGAAGTAGGCCGTCGTCACGCGCTTGGCGCAGGCTCGCTTCGCGAACCTCTCGGCGGCGCGACGGCCCGGATAGGTCTTGTGCGGGTAGCGGACGGAGATCGTCGCCTTGAACGAGTGCTGACGAGAGCAGACCGTGTAGGCGTAGTCCGCGCGCTTCCCGCCACGGCACTTGGCGACCCGGGCCGGCAGCGGGAGGCTGCCGAGGGAGATGTCCTCGCCTGCCGGGAGCGGAGCCAGGCGGTTCTTCCCGCCCCACAGGCTGGCGTCGCAACTCGCCCAGGTGGCACCGGCATCGCGCTGCGCCTTGGTGGGCATGAACCAGAAGAACGTGTAGGCCGAGCGGGTGATCACCTTCGGGTTGTCGCCCAGGACCTCGTGCCAGGCGTCGGAGCAGCGGTTGGTGACGATGCGAGGGAGCGCATCGTCGTCCCAGTCGGGCGAAGTGCCGAGGTCGACGACCTTGAAGGTCAGGCCGGTGTGCGCATCAGAGCACGGGACCGCGGGATCGGGGTCCGACTTGGCCATCGCCTCGCCGTACGTCGTCGCGTGGCAGCTGCCCACCGCGGGCGGCGTGATGTCTACGCCCCGCGCGGCGGCGCTGTCGTCGGCGACGGACGTCGCGGGCATCAGCGAGAAGGCGACGGCTGCGGCGGCAGCGGCGATCAGAGGGCGGCGCATGGGTGCTCCTTCACCGGGAGGAAATCCCGAGTAGTCCTGTCGGCGAGCGCAGCGTAGGTGATTTGTTGCTCCGCCGAGCGCGCTTCGCAAGAAATCGGAGCCGGAGGCAACCGAAGCGGCCGCCGTGCGTCTGAGGGGGTGACCGCCGGCGCTGGGCCGGCCAGGGAAGGGGCAGGGCGTGCAGCGGCGACGATCGGCTGATTCCGGGGACGCCGGACCATGAGCCGGGTTAGCGTCGCGCTGCAGACGACCACCGCAGCCAGGACCCGCCATGAGCCAGAAGACCGAGCCGTTCCCGCCGTACTCCACGCGCGAGGAGCTCGCCCGAGGCCGCCGGAAGATGTTCGTCTACCTGGCGATCACCGTGGGCGCGGCGGTGCTGGCGATGATCGCGGCTCGCGAGGTCGGCGACGGCCGGTTGGTGACGGCGTACGTCGTCGCCGCCGTCATGCACCTGGCCTCGGCCCTCGGCCCGGCGATCCGCTGGTCGCGGACCCCCGAGCTCGAGGGCGTCGGCTAGGACACCTCCTCAGGCGGTTGCCGGGCAGCCGCCCGTCACGTGCCGGCGGGGTCGAGCACCGACCGCAGGGCCGCGAGGCCGCGCGAGGTGTGGCTCTTGACCGTGCCCTCACTGATCCTCATCTCCTTGGCGGCCTCGGCGACGGACAGCCCGAGCCAGTGCCGCAGCACGACGGCCACGCGTTGCTGTGGGGGCAGCGCGTGGAGCGCGTCGAGGAGCGCCGAGCGCTCCTCGGCGGCAAGGGGAGCGGCCGCCGGGGCGTCAGGGACCGCCTCGGTCGGTCGCTCTCGTCGCCACGGCCGCCGCGACTCGTCGATGCTCGCGCGGACCAGGATGGTCCGGGCGTAGGCCTCCTCCGACCCGGTGCGCCGTACCCGCGGCCACGCGACGTAGAGCTTCACCAGCGCGGTCTGCACCAGGTCGTCGGCGCGGTGCCAGTCGCCGCACAGCGCGTAGGCCACCCGGCGGAGGTGGTCGCGCCGGGTCGTCACGAACTCGACGTACGACGCCTCGCGGTCGCGGATCACCGCACGCCCTCGCCCGAGGCGTACTGCGCCCGGAAGTAGTCGATGGCCGAGTCGAGCGTGGTGCCGGCCTTCGGGGTGTTGATGGGCGGACCCGACTCGAAGCCGCCGTCGGTCCTCCGGACGGCCCAGACGAACCAGCGCTCGCCGTCGTAGCCGAGCTCGGCGACGGTGGTCCTGGCTCCCGGGCCGACGTCGGGCCCGAGGTCGACGCCCGACCGCTGGTCGACGACGACGACCGCCGGGTCGGAGGAGACCAGGGTGCCGTCGGGCCGCAGGGTGAGCTGCTCCGTCAGCGGGTCGGTCGGCGAGCTCTGGTTGGCCGCGGCCTGGTCCGCGGCCCACTCCTCGAGGGTGGCGAAACCCTTCTGGGCCGGGTCGGGCGATGCGCCCCAGCCGTCCTCGTCGCCGTGCAGGAAGTACCAATAGCGGTCCGTGCCGTCGGTGATTTCCAGTGCCACCGAGCGCTCGGGGGGCTCGACCCCCATGGGGTTGTCGATCCGCTGGGTGATGGTCCAGCCGTCCTCGATCACCAACTTGCCGTCGGGGCCGAAGGCGACCAGGAGGTTGCCCTCGAGCGGGCCCTCGTCGCCCGCCCCGCTGCCCGGGCCGGCGTCCGCCGGCGCGGACGGCTGGTTGGCGATCGGGGTGCTGTCGGGCGCCGTCGCGCTGTCGCCGCCGGGCGCGAGCGCCCACGTCGTGCCGCCGAGGACGATCGCCGCGGCCGCCGTACCTGCTCCGATCGCCAGGCGGCGTCGGGTCCGCGCCCGGCGGCCGGCGACGAGCAGGCGGTCGAGGGAGGCGTCGTCGGGTGGCGGCGCGCCGATCGCGGCGTCGAGGTGCTCGGCGAATCGGTCGGTGGTGTCCTGCATGGCTGTCCTCCGGTGTGTGCAGAGTCTCTCACCGCTGGATACGGACCCGGACCACGATCGGTTGCCACGCCGTCGGGGGCTAGTGTGAACGGCGTACCGGAACACTCGTGAGCAGGAGCAGCGCAGCCATGCCCATCGCCACCCCCGAGAAGTACGCCGAGATGCTGGACGCCGCGAAGGCCAACTCCTTCGCGTTCCCGGCGATCAACGTGTCGTCCTCGCAGACCCTCAACGCGGCCCTGAAGGGGTTCGCCGACGCCGGCGCCGACGGCATCATCCAGATCTCGACCGGCGGTGCGGAGTACCTCTCCGGCCCCACGGTCAAGGACATGGTCACCGGGTCGGTGGCGTTCGCGGCGTACGCCGCCGAGGTCGCGAAGAACTACCCGGTCAACATCGCGCTCCACACCGACCACTGCCCGAAGGACAAGCTCGACGGCTTCGTCCGGCCGCTGCTCGACATCTCCGCCGAGCGGGTCCAGCGCGGCGAGGCGCCCCTGTTCCAGTCGCACATGTGGGACGGCTCCGCCGTACCGCTCGACGAGAACCTCCAGATCGCCGAGGAGCTGCTGGCCAAGGCCAAGGCGGCCAACATCATCCTCGAGATCGAGGTCGGCGTCGTCGGTGGCGAGGAGGACGGCGTCGAGGGCGGCATGGGCGAGCACCTCTACACGACCCCCGAGGACGCGCTCGCGACCGTGCGCGCGCTCGGCGTCGGCGAGAACGGCCGCTACCTGACCGCGCTCACGTTCGGCAACGTCCACGGCGTCTACAAGCCGGGCAACGTCAAGCTGCGCCCCGAGATCCTCAAGGCCGCGCAGGAGGCGGTCGTGAAGGAGCTCGGGCTCGCCGCCGACGCCAAGCCCTTCGACCTGGTCTTCCACGGCGGCTCCGGCTCGACCGCGGAGGAGATCGCGGCGTCCGTCGACTACGGCGTGGTGAAGATGAACGTCGACACCGACACGCAGTACGCGTTCACCCGCCCGGTCGCGGCGCACATGTTCCAGAACTACGACGGCGTCCTCAAGGTCGACGGCGAGGTCGGCAACAAGAAGACCTACGACCCGCGCGCGTGGGGCAAGGCCGCAGAGGCCGGCATGGCCGCCCGCGTGGTGGAGGCCTGCGAGCACCTGCGGTCGGCCGGCAAGACGGTCGGGTGACCGGTCGTGCCGGAGGTTTCGAGGCTCGGCGCCGGGGCGCCTCGCACCTCAACCACCGGCACGCCTCGCAGGTCAGCCACCGGAGCGGCGGGGTTGCCGTCCGCGGCTGACGTCGACCGGGCCGCGGCGACGCTCGGCGGTGTCATCGACCCGACGCCGCTGCACCGCTCGCCGCGGCTGTCGGAGCTCACCGGGCTCGACGTCTGGCTCAAGCGGGAGGACCTGACGCCGGTGCGCTCCTACAAGGTGCGCGGGGCGTACGCCGTCGTGTCCGGCCTGTCGGACGAGCAGCGCGCCGCAGGCGTCACGTGCGCGTCCGCGGGCAACCACGCGCAGGGCGTCGCGTTCGCGTGCGCCCGGGCCGGCGTGCGGGCCACGATCTTCCTGCCGCGCACCACGCCGCGCCAGAAGCGCGACCGGGTGGCCGCGCTCGGCGGTGAGCACGTCGACGTCGTCATCGCCGGCGACACCTACGACGACTCGGTGCTGGCGGCGGCGGAGTACGCCGACGCGTCGGGCGCGACCGTCGTACCCGCCTTCGACCACCCGGAGGTCGTCGCGGGGCAGGGCACGGTCGCGGCGGAGGTGCTGGCGCAGGCGTCGGCCGCCGGCTTCATCCCGGACGCGCTGGTCATCCCCGTCGGCGGCGCCGGACTGCTCGCCGGCTGCCTCACCCTGCTCGCCGAGCGGGCGCCGACCACGCGGGTCGTGGCGGCGGAGCCGGCCGGCGCGGCCTCGCTCGCGGCGGCCCTGCGCTCGGGGAGGCCGGTCGACCTCGGCACCATCGACCCGTTCGTCGACGGCGCCGCCGTACGCCGGATCGGCGACGTCACGCACGCCGTCGTCGACCGGGCCGTGGCCCAGGTCGACGTCCTGACCACGTCGGTCGCCGAGGGCGCGGTCTGCGTCGAGATGCTCGACCTCTACCAGGTCGACGGCATCATCGCCGAGCCCGCCGGCGCGCTCGCCTCCGCGGCGCTGCGGCAGGTGTCCCGCGAGCTGCCGAGCGGGGCGTCCGTGGTGTGCGTGGTCTCCGGCGGCAACAACGACGTCTCGCGCTACGCCGAGGTGGTCGAGCGGGCGCTCGTGCACGAGGGCCTGAAGCACTACTTCCTCGTGGAGTTCCCGCAGGAGCCGGGCGCGCTGCGGCGGTTCCTCGACGAGGTGCTCGGCCCCGACGACGACATCACGCTGTTCGAGTACACCAAGCGCAACAACCGCGAGACCGGACCGGCGCTCGTCGGCATCGAGATGCAGAACCGCGACGACCTGCCTGGCCTGCTGGAGCGGATGACCGCCTCCCAGATGCGCGTCGAGAAGGTCTCGCCCGACAGCCCGCTGTTCGGCTTCGTCCTCTGACCCGCAACGCCGAGTCGGCACATCTTCACGCCTGGGGGTGCCGAATCGGCTCATCTTCACGCGTGAGGGATGCCGAGTCGGCGCGTGATCACGCGCCGACTCGGCCCTGACCCACATCCGCCCCCTCCGCCCGGCGGCGTGCCGGTCCGGGAGAGTCAGCTGGCGGTGCCCCAGTAGAGGAAGCCGCCGAACTTCGGGCCCTGCATGTAGCCGGTCTCCATCCGCGACACGTCGAAGTCCGCGCCGATCAGCGCCCCGATGTCGCGGTCGAGGTTGCAGCCGCCGCCGACGCGGTTCTGGATCGGGTTGAGCCGGCGCTGCCACTTCTGCACGCCCGGGTCGGGGGCGAGCCCGTGCTCGCAGAAGATCAGCTCGCCGCCGTGCCTGAGCACGCGGCGCATCTCGGTCACGGCGGCACCCGGGTCGGGGATCGTGCACAGCGTGAACGTGCACACCACGGTGTCGATCTCGCCGTCCTCGAGCGGGATGCCCTCGGCGGAGACCCCGCGGACGTCGACCTCGAGGCCCGCCTCCTGGGCGCGCTTCTGCGCCTTGCCGTGCATCTGCTCCGCAGGGTCGAGCGCGATCAGCTCGGTGACCTTCGCGGGGTCGTAGTAACGCAGGTTGTGGCCGGTGCCGATGCCGATCTCGAGCACCCGGCCGTGGGCGCGCGGCACCAGCTCGGCGCGCTTCTCGCGGATCGGCTTCGCGCCGCACGCGACGTCGATCACCCAGGGCAGCGCGTAGCGCTCGTAGGGGTTCACGGACCTGACGGTACGCCGCCCGGGCACAATGCCTCCATGACCGGAATGGACCTGATGGCCGGACCGCCGCCCACCCACCTGCCCGAGGACCCCGCCGCATCAGACCTCGCGGCCGGTACGCCGCCCGCGGGCGCCGTACGCGCGCACCCGGCGTCGCCCGCGGCCTGGGCCGCGCTCGCGAGCCAGGCCGTCGACCAGGGCGCCGACGACGTGACCGTCTACGCCTACGCGCGCGTCGGCTACCACCGCTCCCTCGACCTGCTCCGCCGCAACGGGTGGAAGGGCCACGGCCCGGTGCCGTGGGAGCACGAGCCCAACCGCGGCTTCCTGACCTGCCTCGCGCTGCTCGCCAAGGCGGCGAAGGCGATCGGCGAGGACGACGAGTGGGAGCGGTGCTCGACCTTCCTCCGCGACTCGAGCGCGACCGCCTACGACGCACTGCTGGGCTAGGAAGCGCCCCCGTGAACCTCATCGGGTCCGAGGACGGGAGCGTCCCGAAGCTCGGCCCGCGGACCTGGTGGGTCTACCTCGCGCTCGGTGAGCCGAAGACCGCGCTCCAGCTCTCGGCGGAGGCCGGCATTGTCGAGGCCTCGGTGCGCAAGCACCTGCGCCGGCTCGAGCGCGCGGCGCTGGTGACCCGCTCGGAGGAGCCCGGCGCCGAGACGATCTACCGCCGGATCCGCGAGCTGGACCGGCCCACCGTCTATGCCCTGGTCGGGCGCGTCGACCGGGCGCGGCTGGTGACGCCCGAGGGGGAGCGGCTGCCGGAGTACGCCGGGCTGCCGCCGGGGCGGGCGCCGCTGCTCGTCGGCGCGGCCGTGCTCCTGCTGCTCGTCGCGGGTGCGCTCGTCGTCCTCCTGGTCTGACGTCCGCAACTAATCAACGGGATCCGCCGGCGGGATCTACGATCCGCCCGTGAGCACTCCCGCGCAGCGACGCGACGCACCGCCGTCCTTCGCGCGCAACCTCGCGACCACCCTGCCGTTTGTGCTCGTCTGCGGCATCGTCGGCCCGATCTTCCTCGCGATCTACTTCTTCAGCAGCGGGCTCGACGAGATCGAGTGGATGCTGTGGATGGGTCTCGGCATCACCCTGCTCGACATCGCTCTCGGCGTCGGCATCGCCGCCGCGCGCACCCGCTCCCAGGCCCGCACCTACCGGCTGCGGCACACCGGGCGCCGGGGCGTCGCCGACATCCTCGAGCTCCAGCAGACCGGCGTCCGCATCAACGACGAGCCGCTGATCGGGCTCAAGGTCCGCATCCACGGCGCCGACATCTCCCCGTTCGAGGACGAGAAGAAGTGCGTGGTGTCGTTCATCCGGATGCCGCTGCTGTCCGCCGGTCAGCTGCCCGTGATGGTCGATCCCGAGACGCGCGAGTGGGAGTTCGACTGGGACGCCGCCCGCCCCGGGATGGTGCCGATGGCGGCGGGCGTCGCGCCGTCGGCCGACAACCGCCCGGTCGAGGAGCGGCTCGCCGAGCTCGACAACCTGATGCAGCGCGACCTGCTCACGCGCGAGGAGTACGACGCCGCGCGTGCGCGGATCCTCGGCCAGATCTGAGCAGGGCCGAGGTCGGGTCCGGCGTCAGCCCGCCGGCGTGACCAGCGACCGGATCCGCTCCGGGCCGAGCGCCGCGAACAGCGTGGGCAGCCGCGGTCCGCGATCGGCGCTGACGAGCAGGTTGTAGAGCAGCTTGAAGAACGCCTTCTGGTCGGCCTTGACCTCGTCGGTCGGCGCGTCGTCGATCGCGAGCCCGCGGCCCAGCTTGGGGACCCCGTAGATCAGGCCGGTCAGCTCGTCGGCGTCGTCGAAGGTCGAGGGGAGCCGGTCGACGAGCAGCCGCAGCCAGAGCTCCTCGCTCTCGTCGAGCGCGGAGAGCCGCTCCGTGTCGGGCTCGGCGCGCACGGTGGTGCGCTCCTCGGCGGCGACGTACTCGCCGACCCACGTCATCGCTCGCGACAGCCGCGGCTCGAGGTCAGCGACCGAGTCGTGCGCGATGCCGACCTTCGCGACCGTCTGTGACACCAGGTCGGCCGAGCCGGCGGTCACGTCGGCGACCGACGAGAGCATCCGGAACGGCGCGACCACCGCCGGGGTCGGCAGCGTGCCGGCCGACGTCGTGGACGAGGCCCGCTCCCAGGCGAGCACCGCGGCGTCGCGCTTGGCGGGGTCGGCGGCCTTCCTGGTCAGTGCGTCCCACTCGTCGTAGAGCCGCAGCACCTCGGCGCCGAAGTCCACGTTGAAGGACTGGCGCGGCTGCCGCCGGACGTAGAGCCAGCGCAGGATCGGCGCCTCGAGGATCCGCAGCGCCTCGGACGGCGTGGGCACGCCGCCGCGGGAGGACGACATCTTGGGCATCCCGGCGACCCCGACGAACGAGTAGCCGAAGTAGTGGGGGCCGACACCGCCGAAGACCGGACCGATGATCTGCTGGCCGACGTCGAAGGACGACCCGGGGCTCGCGTGGTCGACGCCCGCCGGCTCGAAGTGGACGCTCTCGTAGGTCCACCGCATCGGCCAGTCGACCTTCCAGACGAGCTTGCCCTCGTCCTGGGTGGCCACGTTGGTGACGTAGGAGTCGCCGCACACGTCGCAGGTGTAGGCGAGGTCGGTGGTCTCGTCGTCGTACGACGTGAGCGTGACGGTGTCGCGGCCGCAGCCGCGGCAGTAGGGCTTGTAGGGGAACCGCGCGAGCGAGCCGTTCGCGGACCCCTCGTCCTCGTCGTCGGCCGGCGCTGGCTGCCCTGACTGATCGGACTTCTTGGTGCGGTAGCGCGACATGACCGCCTCGATCTCGTCGCGCTTGCGGATGGCGGTGAGGATCTGCTCGCGGTAGGCGCCCGACTTGTACATCTGCGTCTGGTCGATCTGGACCATCTCGCAGCCCATCTCGGCGAGCGCGGCGCGCAGCGGCGCCTTGTAGAGCTCGGCCCAGTTCTCGAACTGGCCGGTCGGGTCCGGTACGGCGCTCAGCGGCCGGCCGATGTGCTCGTTGTAGGCCTCGTCGACGCCGGCCGGGACCTTGCGGAACCGGTCGTAGTCGTCCCAGCTGTGCAGGTGGCGGACGTTGACGCCGCGGCGGCGGATCTCCTCCGCCACGAAGTGCACGGTCAGGAACTCGCGGAGGTTGCCGAGGTGGATCGGGCCCGAGGGGCTGATGCCCGAGGCGCAGGTGAGGAGCTCGGGGAGCGTGCCGCCGTTCGCCTTCTCGGCGTGCTTCAGCGCCTGGTCCGCGGTCCGGGTCACCCAGTCGGTGACCTCCTGGTCGCTGCCTGCCTGTCGCTGTCCTCGTGCCACGGCGGAAACCCTAGTGCGCAGGGTGGCCGGACTCCGATTCCTGTCCGGCAGGCACGATCATGCGGTACGCCGCCGGGCGCACCTCCCAGGTGCGGGAGCGCACCGGGCCGCCGATCTCGCCGTCGCTGTTGCAGCGGAACGGCCCGCCGGTCACCGTCACCGACCGGCCCCGCAGGGCCTCGACCGTGCGATGGTCCTGGTGGGTGCCGAACGGCACGCGCAGCGCCAGCGCCAGCCGGTCGGCCACCCCGGCCGGCTTCGCCACGACGACGTCGAGGAGGCCGTCGCCGGTGCGCGCCTCCGGCGTGAGCTCGGCGCCGCCTCCGACAGACGTGCCGTTGCCGACCACGACCATCAGGATCTCGGTGTCGACGTCGGAGACCACCGTGCCGTCGACCTCCACCCGCACCCTCAGCCCGCGAGGATTGAGTGCAGTTTGCAGCGCACCGATCGGGTAGCCGAGCTTGCCGAGGTTGACCCGGCCCACGCCGATCGCCCCGAGGCGCTCCTTCCAGCGCGCGCCACGTTCGCCGGCCGCGGCACCGGCGCCGGCGTGCACGCTGTTGACGGTGATGTCGTCGTGCTCGTCGACGATGAGGTCGAGCGGGCGGTCCGGGCCGGTCAGGACCACCCGCGCGGCCGCGGCGGGCTCGAGCGGGATGTCCAGCGCGCGAGCGAAGTCGTTGCCCGTGCCGAGCGGCACCAGGCCGAGCACGGTGGTGGTGAGGGTGCGCTGCCGGTGCAGCGCGGCGACCACCGCGTGCAGGCTGCCGTCACCGCCGACCACGACCACGGTGCGGTCCTCGAGGTTCGTGAGCACGTCGTCGAGCTCATCGGGCGAGCTGGTCGCGGCGACCGTGACGTCGGCGCCGGCCCGCAGCACGTCGAGCGCCTCGTCACGTGCGGCCTCGTCCGCCGTACCGGCATCGGCGTTGGTGATCACGAGAAGCCGGCGGGGAACGACCATGCGGAGAGCCTAGGCTGCACCCCCATGGGGACCCTGGGGAACGAGCGGCGCTGGACCGCGCGCGAGCTGATCGACCTGGTGCTCGACGACGGGTCCTACGAGTCGTGGGACCGGCCCGTCGACATCTCGGGCCACCCCGCGGACTACCAGGCCGAGCTGCGGGCGGCGGCCCAGAAGGCCGGCACCGACGAGTCCGTGCTCACCGGTCGCGGCACGGTGCGCGGCCGGCCGGTGGCCTTCGTCGTCAACGAGTTCCGCTTCCTCGCGGGCTCGATCGGGATCGCCGCGGCGGAGCGGATCGCGGCCGCCGTACGGCGAGCCACCGCGGAGGGCCTGCCCGTCCTTGCGAGTACGTCGTCCGGGGGCACCCGGATGCAGGAGGGCACCCGGGCCTTCGTGCACATGGTCGAGATCTCGCGGGCGCTGATGGAGCTGCGCGCCGCGGGCCTGCCCTACCTGGTGCACCTGCGACACCCGACCACCGGCGGCGTCTACGCCTCGTGGGGCTCGCTCGGCCACGTGACCGTCGCGGAGCCCGGGGCTCTCGTCGGCTTCCTCGGGCCGAAGGTGTTCGAGGCGCTCAACGGCGAGCCGTTCCCCGCGGGCGTGCAGGTCGCCGAGAACCTCGCCGCCAAGGGCGTGATCGACGCCGTCGTGCCCGCGGAGGAGCTGCCCGAGCTCGTCGACCGGGCGCTCGCGGTGCTCGTGGACGCCCCTGCGGAACCGACCCTCGAGCCGCGGCCGCCGGTCGAGCCCGGCACTCGGCTCGACCACCCGGTCTGGGAGGACATCGAGGCCACCCGCGCCGAGGGCCGCGCCGGCGTACGCGACCTGCTCCGGCACGGCGCCGCCGGCACCGTGCGCCTGCGCGGCACCGACGAGGGCGAGCGCGACGACTCGGTCCTGATCGCGCTGACCCGGCTCGACGGCCAGCCGTGCGTGGTGGTCGGGCAGGACCGGTCGCGGCAGACTGCCGCCACCCCGATGGGGCCGGGCGCCCTGCGCGAGGCGCGGCGCGCGATGGAGCTCGCACAGGAGCTCGGGCTGCCGCTCGTCACCGTCATCGACACCCCCGGCGCCGAGCTCTCGCAGGCCGCCGAGGAGGGGGCGATGGCCGGCGAGATCGCACGCTGCATCGCGGGCCTGGTCACGATGACGGTGCCGACCGTCTCGGTGATCCTCGGCCAGGGCTGCGGGGGAGGAGCGCTCGCGCTGCTGCCCGCCCGCACCGTCCTCGCCGCCGAGCGCGGCTGGCTCTCGCCACTCCCGCCCGAGGGCGCGTCGGTCATCGTGCACGGGACGGTGGACCACGCCCCCGAGATGGCGGCCGCCCAGCAGGTCGGCGCTCTCGACCTGCTGGCGAGCGGCGACGTGCACGCCGTCATCCCCGAGCGCGCCGACGACACCGCGGAGTCGCTCGCCCGCGCGGTGGTCGCTGAGGTCGCCCGCCGCCTCCGCGAGTCGGCTCGTCCTCACGCGTGAGGCGGCGACGAATCCATCGGAACGGTCTCGGTTTGGTAACGTGCTGCCGCAAGAGCCCCGGCCCCTTGCAGCGACTGTCCGGGGTTCCTTGCTTCCACCGAGTGGCGCGTTGAGCAGCCGTCCCGATCAGGCGGGGCGGAGGGACTCCGTCCCAGCGAAGGAGCACGCGAATGCCGGCAATCGTGATCGTCGGAGCCCAGTGGGGCGACGAGGGCAAGGGCAAGGCCACCGACCACCTCGGTGACCGCGTCGACTACGTGGTGAAGTTCAACGGCGGCAACAACGCCGGCCACACCGTGGTCATCGGCAAGGAGAAGTTCGCCCTCCACCTGCTGCCCAGCGGCATCCTGACCCCCGGCGTCACGCCGGTGATCGGCAATGGCGTCGTCGTCGACATCGACGTGCTGTTCCAGGAGATCGACGGCCTCGAGGCCCGCGGCGTCGACACCGGCCGGCTGAAGGTCAGCGCCAGCGCGCACGTCATCCCCGACTACAACCGCACCCTCGACAAGGTCGCGGAGCGGTTCCTCGGCAGCCGCCGCATCGGCACCACCGGTCGCGGCATCGGGCCGACGTATGCGGACAAGATGAACCGCATCGGCATCCGCGTCCAGGACCTCTTCGACGAGAAGATCCTCGAGCAGAAGGTCGAGGGCGCCCTCGACCTCAAGAGCCAGGTGCTCACCAAGGTCTACAACCGCCGCGCCCCCTCGGTGCAGCAGACGGTCGAGGAGCTCCTCTCCAACGCCGAGCGGCTGGCGCCGTACGTCTGCGACACCGGCCTGCTCCTCGGCCAGGCCCTCGACCGCGACGAGACCCTGCTGCTCGAGGCCGGCCAGGCCACCCTGCTCGACGTCGACCACGGCACCTACCCGTTCGTGACCTCCTCGTCCGCGACGGCCGGCGGCGCCTGCACCGGCTCCGGCATCCCGCCGACGCGCATCGACCAGGTGATCGCGATCGTGAAGGCCTACACGACCCGGGTCGGCGAGGGCCCGTTCCCGACCGAGCTGCTCGACGCGGACGGCGAGTTCCTCCGCAACGCCGGCGCCGAGTTCGGTACGACGACCGGCCGCCCGCGCCGCTGCGGCTGGTACGACGCCGTCATCGCCCGCTACGCCGCGCGGATCAACGGCGTGACCGACTTCGTGCTGACCAAGCTCGACGTGCTCACCGGCATCGAGCAGATCCCGGTGTGCGTGGCCTACGACGTCGACGGCGTGCGCCTCGACGACATGCCGGTCAACCAGACCGACTTCCACCACGCGAAGCCGGTCTACGAGTTCTTCCCCGGCTGGAGCGAGGACATCTCCGGCGCCCGCACCCTGGAGGACCTGCCGAAGAACGCGCAGTCCTACGTGCAGGCCCTCGAGGAGATGTCCGGCGCGCGGATGTCGGTGGTCGGCGTCGGCCCCGAGCGCGAGCAGGCGGTCGTGCTGCACCCGCTGCGCTGACCCCGGTCCGGCCGGTTCGGGCGGCCGCGGCGGGGCCGTCCGAGCAGTGCCTCAGTTGACGACGTTGAAGATGTCGTCGCAGCTGTCCCCGCAGTTCAGCTCGCCCCAGTCCTCGGAGTCGCCGAACGACTCACCGTCGGAGAGGCGCACCTTGAGGGGGAAGGTCGTCCCCTCGAGCTCCGGCTCCCAGATCTCCACCAGGTCGCTGTCGCCGTCACCGTCGACGTCGGACAGCAGCTGCTGCCGGATCGGGTAGTTGTGCAGGCACTTGCGTGCCTTCTGCACCGACAGCTTCTGGGTCATCCACTTCACCGGCTTGGTGAACTTGTCGCCCTCGACCTCGAAGACGCCGATGCTGCGACAGGTCAGCGCGATGCCCGCGAACTCGTCGGCGCCGTCGCCGTCGACGTCGCCGACGACCCAGGGCGCGATGAACGGGTTGGCGGCCGACTTGTAGAGCACCCGCTGCGCGCGCTTGACGAGCTGGCCGTCCTCGACTGCGAGGATCGTGAGCCGCCCGCCCGGCATGGGGTCCGGCTCCTCGGACTCCGGGTCGTGCTGGTTGTCGGCCCAGTAGGCGATCTCGTCGGCTCCGTCGCCGTCGACGTCGGCCGCCCAGACCGAGCCGCCGGACAGGTCGGAGTCCCACCACTTCGTGGGCTCCTTGAACCCGTCGCCGGTGGACTCCGCGACCCAGATGCTGTCCTTGTCGCCGTACGGCGAGCCGACGAGCGCGATGTCGTCGAGGCCGTCGCCGGTCAGGTCGGCGATCGCGTTGAATGCGCCGCCGATCTCAGCCTCCTCGTCGGCCAGCACGGTGTACTTCTTGTGCACGCCGTCGGTGATCACGGCGATCTGGAGCTGCCCGTCGGCGCTGATCCCGTCGGTGAAGACGATGTCGAGCGCTCCGTCGCCGTCGACGTCGCCGCTGTCGACGAAGCCCTCCTCCGCCGGTTCGTTGACCGGCAGCCCGAACGAGTCCTTGTTGGAGGGCACCGTCCACACCGACAACGGCGCAAGGGCGTCGAACTGGTCCTGGTGGAGCACGACGTCGCCGAGGCCGTCGCCGTCGAAGTCGCCGGCGATCGGCTCCGCCTGGGGCTCGTCGGCCGGGTCGTCGGAGTCGTTCGCGAGCATCATGCCCGCGGCTGCGCCACCGCCGACCACCGCGAGCACGGCGACGGCCGCGACCGCGATCGGCCACTTCTTGCGGCGTGACGGCTCCGCGGCCGGCGGAGGAGGCGGCACCTCCCGCGCGTGCGTGGTGCTCGGCTGCGGGGGCGGGGGCAGCGGGTTGCTCGGTGTGCGCACCACGGTGGCCGCGCTCGGCGCCGCGGTCGGCACCGCGAGCGTGGAGTCGGGCGCGGTCACCACGAGCCGCTCGAGGTCGGCCCGCGCGCTGGGCGCGTCGGGGTAGCGATCGGCCGGGTCCTTCGCGAGCAGTCGGCCGAGCACGCCGTTGAGCTCCGCGACGAACGGGCCCTCGCCGGCGAGCTGGGGCACCGGCGCCTGTGCGTGCGCGATCGCCATCTCCACGTCGCTGCCGGAGTACGGCGGCGCGCCGGCGAGGCATGCCCAGAGCACGCAGCCCAGCGCGTAGATGTCGCTGGCGGGCGACGCGGGGGAGCCCTGCGTCCGCTCCGGCGCGAGGTAGGCCCAGGTGCCGGCCACCATGCCGGTCGCCGTACGCCCGTCGGAGCTGTCGGTCTGGGCGATGCCGAAGTCGCAGACGTAGGCGTGCATCTCGGGCGTGCCCGGCTCGCGGAGCAGCACGTTGCCCGGCTTGACGTCGCGGTGGATGACGCCGCGCCGGTGCGCGTCGCCGAGGCCGCGAGCGATCTGGGCGCAGACCATCAGCGCGAGCTTGGCGGTGAGCGGCCCCTGCTTGAGCAGGCTGCCGAGATCGGTGCCGTCGACGTACTGCGTGACGATGTAGGGGAGGCCGTCGATCTCGTCGTGGTCGATGATCGAGATGACGTACGGCGAGTCGAGCTGCGCGAGCACCGCGGCCTCGCCGTGGAAGCGGCGGAGGAAGTCGGCGTTGCCGGCGAGCGGGCCGGTGATCACCTTGATCGCCACCGTGCGCTGGAGGCGGGTGTCGGTCGCCGCGAAGACGACCCCCATGCCGCCCTCGCCGATCACCCGATCGATCCGGTAGCGGCCGAACTGGTCACCCGGCTGTGGAACGCGCATCTCTCACCCTCCGTGCGGTGCGAGCCCGAGCGGCATCGCAGGCGGGACTCTACCCAGCCGACCCGACGTCGAAGCATGGCGATAGCGCAGGGCGCCCCGCCGGACGCAGTTACAGCACCGCTCGCGCCCCGCCTAGGATCGACACCCGTGACCGACTCCCTCACCTGCCTCGTCATCGGCTCGGGCGGTCGCGAGCACGCGCTCGCGCTGGCCCTCGCCCAGGACCCCGCGGTGGGGGCGCTCCACGCGGCGCCCGGCAACCCCGGCATCGCCGGCGTCGCGACCTGCCACGAGGTCGACGCGATGAATCCCGCGGCGGTCGCCGACCTCGCCGCGTCGCTCGGCGCCGACCTCGTCGTGGTCGGGCCGGAGGCGCCGCTGGTGGCCGGCGTCGCCGACGCCGTGCGCGAACGTGGGATCGCCGTCTTCGGGCCGTCCGCGGCCGCGGCGCAGCTCGAGGGGTCCAAGGCGTTCTCGAAGGAGGTCATGGCCGCGGCCGGTGTGCCGACCGCCGGGTCGCGCACCTGCTCCACGCCCGAGGAGTACGCCGCCGCGCTCGACGAGCTCGGGGCGCCGTACGTCGTGAAGGACGACGCGCTCGCCGCCGGCAAGGGCGTCGTGGTGACGCGCGACCGGGCCGAGGCCCTCGCCCACGCCGAGGCGTGCGGCCGGGTGGTCATCGAGGAGTTCCTCGCCGGGCCCGAGGTCTCGCTGTTCGCGGTGTGCGACGGCACCACCGCTTACCCGCTCCAGCCCGCCCAGGACTTCAAGCGCATCCACGACGGCGGCCGTGGCCCCAACACGGGCGGCATGGGCTCCTACTCGCCGCTCCCGTGGGCGCAGCCCGACCTCGCCGACGTCGTGATGCGCACCGTGGTGCAGCCGACCCTCGACGAGATGACGAAGCGGGACGCCCCCTTTGTCGGCTGCCTGTACGTCGGCCTCGCGCTCACCGAGGCGGGCCCGAAGGTCATCGAGTTCAACTGCCGGTTCGGCGACCCGGACATCCAGCCGGTGCTCGCGCTGCTCGACGCGCCGCTCGGTGAGCTGCTCCACGCCGCGGCCCGGGGTCGTCTCGCCGACGTGCCCGCCCCGCGGTTCCGCGACGGCGCGTCCGTCACGGTGGTGCTGGCGTCGGCCGGCTACCCGGAGTCGTCGACCAGGGGCGACGTGATCGCGGGCGCGGAGGACGCCGACGCGCTCGTCGACGTCGACGTGATCCACGCGGGCACCGCCGAGACCGACGCCGGCCTGGTCACCGCCGGCGGGCGCGTGCTCGCCGTACGGGCCACCGGCGGCGACGTCGCCGATGCCCGTGCCCGGGCCTACTCCGCGCTCGGGCTCGTCTACTTCGACGGCGCCCAGCACCGCACCGACATCGCCGCCGAGCCGCTCGGCGTGGTGGAGGGCGCGTCCCTCACCGAGTGACCGACCGGCCGCCGGGGCTCAGTGGACGTACTCGTCGTACGTCCGGTCCCCGAGGAACGGCGCCACGTGCTGGGCGAGGATCCCCTCGGGCACGGTCTCGCGCTTGAACACGCCGTACTCCTCGGGCCAGCTGCCGTCGCGCGGCAGCTTGAACGAGCCCATCAGCATGTCGACGAGGGGCAGGTGGATCGCGTAGTTGCGGTCCCAGTAGTCCCGGTGACGGGCGTGGTGCCAGTGGTGGTAGCGCGGCAGCACGACCAGGTACTCCAGCCAGCCGAACCTGATGCCGATGTTGGCGTGCGCGACCACCGCCTGGATGCCGACGAGCACGGCATAGGCGTTGACGGCGTTCGGCGAGAAGCCGAGCAGCAGGAGCGGCAGCAGGACGACGCTGCGGGTCAGGACGGTCTCCATGAAGTGCACCCGGGAGCCCGCCAGCCAGTCGAGCTCGGGGCTCGAGTGGTGGACGGCGTGGAAGCGCCACAGCACCATGATCCGGTGGTAGCCCCGGTGCAGGCCGGCCTGCGCCGCGTCCGCGACGAACACCGCCAGCAGGAACTGGGCGACGAACGGCAGGCCGCCCACCCACTCCTGGACGCCGGGCACCTTCGCCGACGCGACGACGAGGCTGGTCGTGGCGGTGACGATGATCAGGATGAGCTGCACCAGGACGTGGCTCATGAAGAAGTACGCCGCGTCGGTGCGCCAGCCCGGCCGGAACACGACGACCGGTCGGCGCGCGAAGTGGTGCTCGAGCGGGATGAAGACGAGCGCCGAGAAGAAGAGCGCGAGCACGAACCAGTCCAGCCCGAGGGAGAACGGGGTGTCGCGGATCGGGCCGTCGAACGGCACCTCGGTGCCGCCGAGGAGGACGGCTGCCGTCGCCGCGCCGACCCCCGTGAACGCCAGCCGCTTGTGCTGGTCGCGCAGGACCGCGACGGTGCCGGTGACGAAGGCGGCCGCGAGCCCGACCAGGAGGAGCGTCCGCGCGAACTCCTCGGTGTAGACGGCCCGGAGTTCGCGGCTCGTGAGCAGGTCGGGGAAGTGGAAGCAGAGCACCGAGAACAGCACGAGGACGCCGAGGAAGCACGACGTCGCCGCGAGGAAGAGGTGGTGGCGCAGCAGGCTCATGCGGCGACTATGCCCGCGCGGCGCCGGCCAGCACCGGAGTACGGATACTCATTTCGGCGGCTGCTCGGCTCGTGGAGCGGACCCGGCAGGGAGGTGCGAGAATCGCCCGTCGTGACTCCTGACGTCCGGCCCGCCACCGAGGCCGACCTCGACGCCGTCGCCGCGATCTACGCCCGCGAGGTTCGCGAGGGTTACGCGACGTTCGACACCGAGGTGCCGCCCCGGACCCGGTGGTCGGCGAAGCTGGCGTCGACCCACCCCGGCGACCACTTCCTCGTCGCCGTCGACGGCGAGCGCGTCGTCGGTTTCGCCTACTCCGGTCCCTACCGCGAACGGGGCGCCTACACCCACACCCGCGAGTCGACGATCTACCTCGACCCGAGCGCGGCCGGCCGCGGCCTCGGGCGGACGCTGTACGGCGAGCTCGTGGCGCGGGTGACGGCGTCGGGCGCGCGCACGCTGCTCGCGGCGATCGCCCTCCCCAACGACGCGAGCGAGGGGCTGCACCGAGCGTACGGGTTCGAGCGGCTCGGGGTCATGCGCGAGGTCGGGCGCAAGCTCGACCGGTGGATCGACGTCGCGTGGTGGCAGCTGCTGATCGACGACCACGGCGACCGGTCGTCCGTCGCCCGCTGACGAGTACGGCGGACGGCGTACCCCGTGGGACAATCACTCACCGTGACCGTGCCCAACGTCCTCGCCACCCGCTACGCCGCAGCCGACCTCGCAGAGATCTGGTCGCCCGAGCACAAGATCGTCCTCGAGCGGCAGCTGTGGATCGCGGTCCTCAAGGCCCAACGGGACCTCGGCATCGACGTGCCCGACGGCGTCGTCGAGGCCTACGAGTCGGTCGTCGAGAAGGTCGACCTCGACTCGATCGCCGCCCGGGAGCGGGTCACCCGTCACGACGTGAAGGCGCGGATCGAGGAGTTCTCCGCGCTCGCCGGGCACGAGCACATCCACAAGGGCATGACCTCGCGCGACCTCACCGAGAACGTCGAGCAGCTCCAGGTGCGCCAGTCGCTGGCCCTGATGCGCGACCGCGCCATCGCCACGCTCGCGCGGCTCGCCAACCGCGCGGGGGAGTACGAGACGCTCGTCATGGCCGGCCGCTCCCACAACGTCGCCGCCCAGGCGACCACGCTCGGCAAGCGCTTCGCGACCGCCGCCGACGAGCTGCTCATCGCCGTCGAGCGCATCGACGACCTGCTCGCGCGCTACCCGCTGCGCGGCATCAAGGGCCCGATGGGCACGGCCCAGGACATGCTCGACCTGCTCGGCGGTGACGACGCCAAGCTCGCCGATCTCGAGCAGCGCGTCGCCGCGCACCTCGGCTTCGAGCGCGTGCTCACCTCGGTCGGCCAGGTGTACCCGCGCAGCCTCGACTTCGACGTGCTCTCCGCCCTCGTCCAGCTCACCGCGGCGCCGTCCAACCTCGCGACCACGATCCGCCTGATGGCCGGCAACGAGATCGTCACCGAGGGCTTCAAGGAGGGCCAGGTCGGCTCGTCCGCGATGCCGCACAAGATGAACACCCGCTCCTGCGAGCGGGTCAACGGCCTCGCGGTCGTGACGCGCGGCTACCTCTCGATGGTCGGCGAGCTCGCCGGCGACCAGTGGAACGAGGGCGACGTGTCCTGCTCCGTCGTACGACGGGTCGCCCTGCCGGACGCGTTCTTCGCCGTCGACGGCCTGTTCCAGACCTTCCTCACCGTGCTCGACGAGTTCGGCGCGTTCCCGGCGGTGATCCAGCGCGAGCTCGACCGCTACCTGCCGTTCCTCGCCACCACCAAGGTGCTGATGGCCGCGGTCCGCAACGGCGTCGGCCGCGAGACCGCGCACGAGGCCATCAAGGAAGCGGCCGTCGGCACCGCCCTCGCGATGCGCCAGGGCCAGGCCGACAACGACGTCTTCGCCAAGCTCGCGGGCGACGAGCGCCTCGGCCTGACCTCCGACCAGCTCGCGACCCTGGTCGCCGAGCCGATCACGTTCACCGGCGCCGCGGTCGCCCAGACCCAGCAGGTTTGCCGCCGCGTCGCCGACCTCGTGGCGGCCAACCCGGCCGCGGCGGCGTACGCACCGGGGGAGATCCTCTGACCGAGCCGGGCAGCGCGGCGTACCTCGCGGAGCAGCGGCGGGAGCTGCTGCGGTTCGCGGCGGCAGCGCGCACCGAGGCCGGCTTCGGCTGGCTCGACGACACCGGCCGGCTCGCGCCCGGCCGGCCGACCGAGCTGTGGATCACCTGCCGGATGACCCACGTCTTCAGCCTCGGCCTGCTGGCCGGCGAGCGGCCGGCACCCGGCGGCCCCGACGCCGGTGAGCTTCGGGCGCTGGCGGAGCACGGCGTCCGCGCCTTGCTCGACGGACCGCTCGCCGACGAGACGTACGGCGGCTGGCGCGCCACCGTGCCCGGCGACGACGACAAGCTCGGCTACGGCCACGCGTTCGTCGTGCTGGCCGGGAGCTCGGCGAGCGTCGCCCGCCTCGACGGCGGCGAGGAGCTGCTCGCCGCCGCCATCGCGACGGTGGAGAAGCGCTTCTGGGTCGAGGACGACGGCATGGTCGTCGACCGCTGGGACCGGGTGTGGTCCGACCTCGACCCCTATCGCGGCGTCAACGCCAACATGCACGCCGTCGAGGCGTTCCTCGCCGCCGGCGACGTCACCGGCGACGCGACCTGGCACGAGCGGGCCGGCCGGATCTCGGCGCGCGTCGTCGACTGGGCCCGCGGCAACGGCTGGCGGGTGCCGGAGCACTTCGACGAGCGGTGGCGGCCGCGGCTCGAGCACAACCGCGACCGTCCCGCCGACCCGTTCCAGCCCTACGGGGCGACCGTCGGTCACGGGCTGGAGTGGGCACGCCTGCTGGTCGCCGTCGACCGGACGCTCGGTGCCGCCGCACCCGGCGGCCTGGTCGACGCGGCGGTCGCACTCGCCGACCGGGCCGCCGAGGACGGCTGGGCGGCGGACGGGCAGCCGGGCTTCGTCTACACGACCGACTGGGAGGGCCGGCCCGTCGTACGGTCGCGCATGCACTGGGTCGCCGCCGAGGCGGTCGCCACCGCCGAGGTGCTGCACCGCGCCACCGGCGACGGGCGCTGGAGCCGCGCGGCCGCCGAGTGGTGGCGGTGGATCGACGAGCATCTCGTCGACCGGGAGAACGGGTCGTGGCGGCACGAGCTCGACGAGCGCAACCGGCCGGTCGCCGAGGTGTGGCCGGGGAAGCCGGACGTCTACCACGCCTACCAGGCGGCGCTGCTGCCCGCGCTGCCGGTCGTCCCCTCCTTCGCCTCCGCGCTCGCGGCGGCAGGGGGCGTCCCTGGGGTGTGACACCCGGCGCGGAGGCGGACATGGCATCCCATGACCGCCTCGCAGACGGCGACCCGGCAGCAGCAAGCCGGGCCCGACCACCCTCCGACGGCCCGCGCCGACCACTACCGCAGGCTCTACCTCGCCCACTTCGGCGGGATCCTCGGCTACGCGGTGCGACGCGTCGACTCCCGTGCCGACGCTGCCGACGTCGTGAGCGAGACGTTCCTTGTCGCGTGGCGCCGGCTCGACGACGCGCCGCCGGGTGAGGAACGGCCCTGGCTCTACGGGATCGCGCGCAACGTGCTGGCCAACCACCACCGGTCGGTACGGCGCCGCGGGCGGCTCGGCGCGCGGCTCCGCGACGTGCTGGCCGAGGACGTCGTACCCGATCCGGCCGACGGTGTCGTCGAGCGCGACCGGGTGCGGGAGGCGCTCGGCCGGCTGTCGGCCGACGACCGCGAGCTGTTGACGCTGGTCGCGTGGGACGGGCTCTCCGCGCCCGAGGCCGCGCAGGTCCTCGGCATCGCGCCCGGCGCCACCCGGATGCGGCTGACGCGGGCCCGCCGGAGGTTCGCCGAGGCACTCGGTGACAGTCCGCCCGGGGACGGACATGACACGCCGACCACCCACCGCGACGCACCGGAGGAGGAGCGATGACCGGCACGAACGACCGGGACGACCGACTGGACAGTGCCCTGGCCGCGGGCGACCCCGTCGCCGGCGGGGAGCTCGACCGGCTGCCCGTCCTCCATGCGCGCAACCAGCTCCTGGAGGAGATCATGACCGACACCTCACCCGCCCGACGGGCCGCGATCCACTGGCTGGCGCCGATCGGAGCGGCCGCCGCCGTGGCCGTGCTCGCCAGCGGAGCCTGGGTAGCCACCACCGGCAGCGACGATCCGGCACCCGAGCCGCGCGGCCCCGGCTTCGCGGAGGACCCGGGCACCGGCGTCGGCGAGCCGGCCCGGAGCAAGGACGAGGGCACCGGAGTCACCAGCGGCGGCTACGTGCTCCTCTGCGAGGACGGCGCGGAGACGCCGCCGGGCTTCGACCCGGCGACCGACCCGGCGCCGCAGGGCTGCCAGGTCCACGCCGCCGACAGCGACCCCGGGACGGAGGAGGAGTTCTACCAGCGCCCGCTGCGGCCGATGCTGATCACCGCCGACGGCTGGGCTCCCGACCGGGTCGCCGGCTACGACATCACGTGGACGGGACCCGGCGGCGCCGAGATCAGCACGCACTGGATCGTGACCGCCCACCCCGACGACCCCTGGGCCTACGACAAGCCCGGGGCGGTGGCCACCGACCGCGAGGTCGAGGTGCTCGGGTCCCGCACCCGGCTGGGCGAGTACGTCCGCGGCGAGGTGAAGAGCTTCGCGCTCACGTCGGGCATCTACCGCGACGGCACCAGCATCTACTTCTCCAGTGACACCATGGACGCCGACGCCCTGCTCGCCGTCATCGAGTCGGCTGCGTGGGTGTCGGAGGACGAGTTCGCGGCGGCCGTGAGGCCGGCGGCCGGGGAGTGACGACGAGGATGTGACGCACGGTGCGGAGCCGGACATGGAAGGACATGACCGGCTCCGCTGTGCCCGACCCGGCGCGCGATCCCGCGCCCGACGACGTGCAGCGGTTCCGCGCGCTCTACGACGCCAACTTCACCGCCGTCCTCGGGTATGCGCTGCGCCGGGTCGAGCAGCCGGCCGACGCCGCCGACGTGGTCAGCGAGGTGTTCCTCGTCGCGTGGCGCAGGTACGACGAGGCGCCGCCGGGCGACGGGCGGCCGTGGCTGTTCGGGATCGCCCGCCACGTGCTGTCCAACTACCACCGGTCCGCGCGCCGACGGCAGCGACTCGGCGGCCGGCTGCGCGACACACTCCGCCGCGACGTCGTCCCCGACCCGGCGATCGAGATCGCCGAGTGGGACCGGGTGCGCCGTACGCTCCTGCGCCTCTCGCCCGACGACCGCGAGCTGCTGATGCTCGTCGGCTGGGACGGCCTCACCCCCACCGAGGCGGCCGGCGTCATCGGGATCGCGCCGGGCACCGCCCGGATGCGGCTCGCCCGGGCGCGCGAGCGGTTCCGGGCCCTGTGGGGTGACGCGCCCGAGGGAACCGGACATGTGGTGGGTGTCCTGTTCCCGCTCGCCGGCGGTGCGCCCCGATGACCGACCGATCTGCTCCCCGTGACCCGCTGCAGGGTCTCGACCCGTATCCGCGGGAGCGGCTCGAGGGGCTCCACGCCGAGCGAGCCGACCTCCTGGAGGAGATCGTGTCCACACCCGGCCCCGGCAAGCAGCCGACCACGTCCCGCACCAGGCTCCTGATCGCCGGCGGCATCGCCGCCGCCCTCGTGGTCGTCGGCGGAGGCGTCTGGTTCGCCACCGGCAGCGACGACGCCGCCACCGACGACGCGCCGGTCGCGGCCGCGTCGAGTCCGGCGCGGGGGGAGACCGAGCCGGACCAGGCGACCGATCCGGACGAAGACGCGACCGAGCCGGACCAGGCCGACGACGTGCGTGTCAGCGGTGTCCGCGTGGGCGATCTGGAGGACTTCCTCAGGGTGCGGCCGGGCGACGTCCTCGACCCCGACGTCTGCCGTGAGCTCCGCTCGGGATGGCGGGTCCGCCCGGACGGCCGCGTGCTGCTGCGGGGCGACACCGAGCTCCGGATCGTGCCCCGGCGTGGTGACGGCACGATCCGCCTGCGCACCCTCCGCGAGGGGCTGACGCGCCTCTCCCAGCTCGAGCGGCTCCCGCGCAGCGCACGCGCCTACTACATCGGCGGTCCGCGCGGAGGCTGGGTCGCCATCGACGGCGAGTGCACGGTGGTCGACCGCGGCCGCGGGCCGTGGATCGACGTCTACCTGCGCACCGATCGTCGGCGCTGATCAGCAGCCGGCGTCCACGACGTCGAGGTCGGTACGCCGCGCCGCGCCCTTCCCGAGCGCGTAGGCCGAGCAGTAGCGGTCGCTGAGCAGCCCGTCGCGCCGCAGCGCGACCGGCTCCCAGCGACCCCGCCCCACCGGCTCGAGGTAGCGGAACGTGTCGGCGAGGAGCGCGCGCTGCGTGCCGTCGCGCAGGTAGCGGTCGAGCCACCGCTGGACGTAGGCCGACGTCAGCGCCTGGCCCCACCGGCTCGCGGGCAGCACCAGCGGGATGTCGGTGTACTCCAGGTGGGTGCTCGCCTTCGGCACGACGACCATGGAGTCGGTGCCGGTGCGTCGCCACTCCTCGAAGCCGGACGCGCGTTCGCGCATCGGGTCGGGCCCGTCCGGGCTGGGGCCGGGGACGATGCCGTTGCCACCGGAGAGCTGCCACGGCACCACGCTGAACCCGTACTCCGACTGCACGCCGAGCGCCGGCACCCGTGGCTCGATGGTGCCCTGCGCGAACGGCTCGAACCCGTGGGGCGCGACGAGCTTGTCGAGCGCCACCACGGTGGCGACGCGGTCGTCGTACTCCTGCGCCATCGATGCGGCGAACGCCCCCATCGAGTGGCCGATCACCGCGATCTTGCGGGTCCGTCCCGGGGCGGTCGGGCGGTCGAGGCGGGTGCGGTCCCACAGGTCCCACCACGGGTTCGCGCGGCGGTCGGTGAAGAAGTCGAGCGCGTCCACGGTGCCGGTCGTGAAGTTCGACAGCTGCTGGAACGGCACGCCGGGGCAGCCGAGCACCTCCTTGGTGCCGAGCTCCTCGTCGCCCTGGACGGGCCCGAACGGGTTGCAGAACGGGAACGCGGTGCCGCCGACGTGCGGCAGCGTCTCCGACGTGCCCTGGCCCTGGACGTCGTAGAGCAGGACCAGGAACCCGCGCTCGGCGAGGTCCTGCGCGAGCCACTCGTACATGCCCTGGGAGCCGCCGACCGAGCCCGGCGTGATCACGACCCCCGGGTACGGCGCCGCGAGCCGCTCACCCGTGTAGGGGTCGCGGGCGCCCGGCAGCGGCGCGTAGAGCGTGCCGTTCAGCCTCGCCCCGAACCGGTTGAGGAACGTGACCTCCCGCGCGCGGCCGCGGCTGCCCACCCAGCCGGCCCGCAGCGGGTTGCCGACGTTCCAGCCCGGCACCAGCACTGCGGGCGTGAGCGACAGCCGCAGCGGGTCGGCCACCTGCGCGAGCAGCTGGGTCGTGGTGACCACGCTGCTCTCGCTGATCAGCGCCGGCAGGTACGCCGGGTTGCGCAGCTGCCCGCCGGGACCGGTGATCCGTCCGTAGGCCTCGGCCATGTGGGCGAGGTCGGCGGCGACGTCGTAGGAGGGCGAAGCGGGGTCGTCGGCGGCGGCCGGGGCGACGGCAGCGCCTCCGGCAAGAAGGACGATCGCGACGAGCGCGGCGGCAGCGCGGCGGCGGTGGATGAACGGGAGCATGGTGCCCATCCAACGCGTCGGCGCCGTGCGGGTCACCCATCCCGGCAGGTGACGTCACGATCGGCGGTCACCCGGACAGGGGGAGGGCATGGACCACGTTGACCGGGCTGAGCGGGCCGAGCGCTTCCGCCGGGTGTACGACGAGCACTTCGACGCGATCCTCGGCTACGCGCTGCGCCGTGCCTCCGCGGACGACGCCGCTGACCTCGCCGCCGACACGTTCCTCGTCGCGTGGCGGCGTCTCGGTGACGTGCCCGAGCCTCCGGCGACCCGGCTCTGGCTCTACGGCGTCGCGCGCCGCTGCCTTGCGAACCAACGCCGTGGTGCGCGCCGCCGGGACGACCTGGCTGCGGTTCTCAGAGCCGACCTGCTCAGCGTGGTGCCCGACCACTCCGCCGCGACCGTCGCCCGCGTTGACGCCGCAGCCGGTATCGATCGGTTGCCGGTCGGCGAGCGGGAGGTGGTGCGGCTCGCCACGTGGGAGGGGCTCGAGCCGCGGGAGATCGCCGAGGTGCTCGGGCTCTCTGCCGTGGCGGTCCGCAAGCGCCTGTCGCGGGCGCGGGCGCGCCTGCGCGACGAGGAGGGCGCCGGTCACGACCCCAGCGCCGGCGGACACGAGCCAGGTGTCCGACCACTCACGGCCACCCCCGAGGAGGGACACCGATGAAGCCGATCACAGACGCGGAGGTCGCCGAGCTGCCCCTCGACCGCGGGCAGGCCCAGCTCCTGGAGGCGATCATGTCCACGCCCACGCTCGAACCTGTGACGGGTCCGGCTCCACGCCAGCTGTCGACGCGGCGCCGTACGGCCACCGTCGTCGCGGTCGCCGCGGCCAGCGTCGCCGCCATCGCGACCGCACCGCTCTGGCTCGACCGCGACCAGCCGGAGCCCACGCCGGCGCCGGGTGTCTCGGGCTCGTCGGAGGAGTCCGAGGCGCCGATCGACCTACCGACCGAGGGCGATGGGCGTCTCTACCCGGGCCTGCACGACCTGCCCGACGGGTGGGAGGTCGACGGCGCCGGCGTCAGGCCGATCGTCTCGATCGCTGCGATGCGGTTGATCCCGGAGGGCGGGCTCACCTTCAGCGTCGAGGTCCGGGAGGCTGAGGAGTACGACTCGATCGTCGAGGGCCAGACGACGCAGGGCGGCGAACGTGCAGGCACCATCGGCGTCGACGGCCGGACCGCGCAGGTTTGGGAGCTCACGGAGTCCGAGGGCAGCGGAAAGGCGCAGTGCGACGTCTGCGTGCATCACTGGAGCGCGATCACCCCTGTCGAGGACGGCCACTTCGTGCACGTCGTCGCCACCGGTCTGGTCGAGGGCACCCTCGCCCCCGAGGAGTGGGAGCGGCTGGTTGCGTCGATCGACTTCGTGCCCGCGGAGGAGTTCGGCGCCGTGATCGACGGCCTGCCGGAGCAGCAGCCGCCGCCGACGACGACGCGACGCTGACTCCGCTCGTTGCGCCCGCGCCACGCGGCTCCATCCGTGTCGAGACGTGCCAACGCCCCCGCCGATCGGTGCTCATCGGCGGGGTGCGGGGCGAGGTGGCTACTCGTCGGGCGGGTCGGCGGACTCGCCGCCGGTCGGGCCGGCGCAGGGCTGCGTGTCGAGGGCGTAGGTGCCGCCGGGGGTGACCCGCCACTGTTCACCGGTGCGGCCGCGCCAGTGGTAGATGCCGGGGGCGAGGACCCAGTAGGCCCAGCCGGCCCGGTGTGTTTTCAAGCGGTGGTGTCCGCGGCAGACCGGAGCGAGGTTGCACGGGCAGGTCACGCCGCCCTTGGCGTGGGGGATCACGTGGTCCAGGTCGCAGGCCTCGGCGGGACGATTGCAGTGCGGGTACACGCAGGTCTGGTCGCGGAGCAGGACTTGGCGGGCTTGGCGTTCGGCGATCTCGTAGGCGCCGGTGGGTTCGTGGCCGGCGACGTCGAGGACGGGCCGGACGATGATGGTGCCCGCGGCAGCGCACCATCCGCGGATCTGCTCCGCGGTGACGGGCGTTGCCGGTGGTTGAGGTGCGAGGCCGCCCGCGGCCGAGCCTCGAAACCTCCGGCCTCAGCGGGATGGCGGGTCGGGGTGGTCGGCCTCGGCGTCGCGGCGTTGTACAGCGGAGCGGCGGGAGAGCGCTGGGAGCTGGTGCCACTCGTTGTTGATGAGGGCTTGTCGTTTGCGGCGGTTCCAGCCCTGGATCTGTTTCTCGAAGGCGTAAGCGTCCTCGATGCGGTCGAACCAGCCGCTCCACACCAACACCACTGGGCGTCGCGATCGCGTGTAGGCCGCGCCGAGGTCGTCGTCGTGGTTGTGCTGCCATATCCGTGCGTCGAGATCGACGGTGCTGCCGGCGTAGTAGGTGCCGTCATCGCACTCGAGCAGATAGGCCCAGGGCATCGACCTGTGGCCTCAGTAGGGGCCGGAGGTTTCGAGGCTCGGCCGCGGGCGGCCTCGCACCTCAACCACCGGCCCGTCGGTGAATCTCGCCAGGTGCTGGTCCACATAAGTGACGGCGTCGGGGTTCAGGTCGCGGGTGCAGTCGGCGATCCGCAGGCCCTTCCACACCGGGACGTGTCCGTCGAGGACGCGGGCCCAGACCCTCGGGAGGCGGTGGGAGAGCTCTACGACCTGCCCGACGTAGTTGCGGACCGAGTCGATGCCGCGGGCGAGGATGGCGCCGAGCTCGAGGACGGCGAAGTCGGAGATCAACGGTGCGCCCTCACCGGCCAGCGGCAGCCCGGTGTCCAGGCCACGTTCGGTGATCGTGGAGGCGTCCTCAGGAACGGCGACGGTGTGTTCGAGGGCCCATTCGGCGATCATCTTGACCTCGCCGAGCATCCGCTCGTTGATGCCGGCGCGGTTGTCCTTGATGTCTCGAAGGAGCTGGTCGGCGCGGGAGAGCGGGGCTTCGGTCAGCGGCACGTCGACGGTGCCGGCCGCGGGTGTGGCCGGGAGGTCGAAGAGGGGTGCCGTCCCGAGATCCATACGAGAATTCAAGCACTCGGTTCCGACATCGAGGAACGTCGGGAACCCGCTTGTGGACAGGGGATTCTCGATTCTGGGCTGTGGAGGGGAAGTGGGTCTCGATACGCCCTCGCCTAGCGGCTCGGGCTACTCGACCACCCTGAACACGGCTCCTCGACCACCCTGGAGACGGCTCCTCGATCGTCCTGGATCGGTGGTTTCGAGGCTCGGCCGTGGCCGGCCTCGCACCTCAACCACCGACTACCCGTGTCCGTCGTAACCGCAACCACAGAACGTCGACCGCAGACGGCCTGAAGCCGGCGCAGTAGAGCAACCAAGCACCGCGACCCAAGCGGCGCGCGACCACGTAAATCTGGCTCCAATGACTCTTCCGTGGGTCGCTGATCGCGCCTGAACGACCACACGCCGCTCCCAGCCTAGGTTTCTGGCTTGTCGAAGGTCAGAAACTGCAGAGCGGAGAACGGCGTGCGAAACGCCAGCGTATGGCGCGCCCTGTTGGGCGTCGAGAACACCGTGGTCGAGGACGTCGAGTACGACGAAGAAGCCGAGGTCTTCGTGGCCCATGTCCGGCCGCGGCGCTCAGGCCACGGTCGATGTGGAAGCTGCGGGTCGAGAGCTTCTTGGTACGACCGTGGCGAAGGACGGCGCAGGTGGCGCGGGCTCGACATGGGCATGGTCCCGGTGTTCCTCGAAGCCGGCGCCCCGCGAGTGAACTGCCCCATCCATGGGCCAACGGTGCGGCAGGTCCCGTGGGCTCGGCACGGCGCTGGGCACACCCACACCTTCGACCAGCAGGTCGCTTGGCTGGCCACCCAGTGCTCCAAGACAGCGATCACCCAGCTGATGCGGATCGCCTGGCGCACCGTGGGCGCGATCGTCGCCCGCATTTGGGCCGACACCGCGGCCGGCATCGACGCCTTCGCTGGGCTGCGCCGGATCGGGATTGACGAGATTTCCTACAAGCGTCACCACAAGTACCTGACTGTCGTGGTCGACCACGACACTGGTCGGCTGGTGTGGGCCAGCCCCGGACGAGAACGTGCGACCGTCCATGCCTTCTTCGACGCGCTCGAGGAATCCGGCGAAGGTCGATGTGCCCAGATCACCCACGTCACCGCCGACGGCGCTGAATGGATCGCCGACGTCGTCGGCAAACGATGCCCGAACGCAGTGCGCTGCGCCGACCCCTTCCACGTCGTCGGCTGGGCCACCGACGCCCTGGACGCGGTCCGTCGCGACGCCTGGAACGAAGCGCGGCGAGCCGGTAACAGGAGGAACCGCGGCTGGGCCGACGGGCGTCGTGTCACGGTCGCGACCGGCAATGCCAGGGCGTTGAAGCACGCGCGGTTCGCGCTGTGGAAGAACCCGGAGAACCTCACCGACCGACAGCGGGTGAAACTCGAGTGGATCGCCAAGACCGATCCGCGGCTCTACCGCGCCTACCTGCTCAAAGAGGGCCTGCGGACCGTATTCAAGCTGCAGCCCGACGAGGCCGCTGACGCGCTCGACCGGTGGGTCGCCTGGGCGCGGCGGTCCCGCATCGAATCGTCCGTCCGGCTCCAGTCCCGGATCGTCTACTACCGCACAGAGATCCTGGCCTCGATCGAGCACGGCCTGTCCAACGGCCTCATCGAGTCGGTCAACACCAAGATCCGGCTCATCACCCGCATGGCCTTCGGCTTCAAGTCATCCGACGCGCTCATCGCCCTCGCGATGCTCAACCTCGGCGGCCACCGCCCGGTCCTCCCCGGCCGCCGCTGACCCACGGATCAGTCAGGAGAGCCGTAAATCTGGAATCCCTGACCAGAAAGGGTCTCGTGACGGCCGTAAACGGCCTCCTCGACCACCGGGAAGGGGTCTCGTGACGGCCGTGGGCGGCCTCCTCGACCACCGGGAGGGGTCTCGTGACGGCCGTGGCCGGCCTCCTCGACCACCGGGAGGGGTCTCGTGACGGCCGTGGGCGGCCTCCTCGACCACCGGGAGGGGTCTCGTGACGGCCGTGGCCGGCCTCCTCGACCACCGGGAGGGGTCTCGTGACGGCCGTAAACGGCCTCCTCGACCACCGGGAGGGGTCTCGTGACGGCCGTAAACGGCCTCCTCGACCACCGGGTCTCGCCCAGCGGCTCGGGCTACTCGACCGTCAGGCGGGCTTCACGTCGAGGACGACGTCGAACTCCAGCAGCGACGCGCCGGTCGACACCGGCTTCTTCGGCGCCTCGCCCGGGGCGGTCGCGTGCGCGGCCTTCGCGTCGCCGTCGCGCCAGGCGGCGAACGACTCCTCGTCGGCCCAGTGGGTCACGACGAAGTAGCGGTCCTCGCCACCGGTCGGCCGCAGCAGCTGGAAGCCCAGGAACCCGGGCGAGTTCTCGACCGTGCCGGCTCGCGCGGCGAAGCGCTTCTCGAGCTCGGCGCCGGCGCCCTCCGGCACGGAGATCGCGTTGATCTTGACGACGCTCATGCCCGTGCCTCCCCGCCCCAGTTGGCCAGCTTGGTGGCGACGTTGTGCAGGTCGGCCGGCCCCGCGGAGGAGTCACCGGTGGGCGCGAAGTACCAGACGTGGAAGTGGCCGCGGTCGGCGCCGTAGCGGCTCACGTCGACGTACGCCACCTGCGGGCAACCCTCGAGGATCCGCACCAGGCGGTGCGAGATCCGGCCGAACTGCGACGCCAGCTCGTCGTCGAGCTGCCCGAACTTGCTGTGCTCGCGCGTCTGCAGCAGGAGGGCGGCCGCGACGCTGTCGGGGTGCTCGGCGCGGGTCAGGATCCAGTACTCGTCCTCCCACACCACCAGCTCCGGGGTGACCCGGGCGCACTCGGTGCACCGGCCGTCGGCCGAAGGGCGGGTGGCGGAGACGATCTGCTCGTAGGCCTCAGCAGGGGACAGCGGCATGAACCAACTGTGCCACCAGCGTTCCCGAGGAAAACCAGCGACCCCTGACTCCGGAGGTTTCGAGGCTCGGCCGTGGCCGGCCTCGCACCTCAACCACCGGAGCATGCAACGATCGTGCCCCGTCCGGACATGGGGGAGACATGAGCGCGACGAGCGGTGAGCCGGAGTCCGTCTTCCGCGACGTCTACGTCACCCACTTCGACGCCGTGCTCGGATTCGCGCTCCGGCGGTGCGACCGGCCCGAGGACGCGGCCGACGTCACGGCCGAGACCTTCGTCGTCGCGTGGCGCCGGTTGCGGCACGTCCCGGCGGGCGACGGCACGAGGCCGTGGCTGTACGGCGTCGCGCGGCGGGTGCTTGCCAACCAGCGGCGGGGCGACCTCCGCCGCGCTGCGCTGGGCGCTCGGCTACGAGCCCAGGTCGAGGTCGCGATGCGCGACATCGCCGACGAGGTCGTGCACCGCACGGATGTCACCGCGGCGATGCGACGGCTCAGCGCGCGTGACGAGGAGGTTCTGCAGCTGCACCTGTGGGAGGGACTCGAGCCGCGCGAGATCGCCGATGTGCTCGGCATCTCCAGCGCCGTGGTGCGACCCCGGCTGTCGCGGGCGAAAGCGCGTCTCCGCGAGCTGCTCGGCAACGATCCCGACCCGGCCGGACATCCACCCTCCAGAAGACCCGAGCTCGTCGCGAAGGAGGAGCAGCCATGACCGACCGCACGATCACCGACGGTGGTGTCGCCGGCCTGCCGATCCACGAGGGACGGGCAGAGCTCCTGGAGGAGATCATGGCCATCCCGACCGACCACCAGCACCGCACCAGCGCCACCGACGAGCTCGCCGAGCGGCGCCGTAACCGCTGGTTGCCGGTGGCCGGTGCGGCTGCCGCCGTCGCCGCGATCGCCGCAGCGGTCGCCGTACCCCAGCTCGTGGTCGACGATGAGAAGACCGCCGAGGCGCCCGCCGCTGCGGCCCCCGGCAACGGCGAGATCGCAGTGCTGCAGCGCGATGACTGGTCCCTCGACAACGCCAGCATCGACGAGCGCTGGGGAGGCGAGCTGTCGTACGTCGCCGACGACCAGTCGATCGACTCCACGCCCGCCAACGACTGGGGCGTCACGCTCGACATCAGCTGGGTCCCGGCCGACGAGTACGCCGCGCTGGTGGAGGACCGGGAGCACATCACGAAGCCTCCCGGCCCGGGCGAGCCGGTCGAGGTGCTCGGCAGGCCCGGTCAGCTCTGGTCCTACTCCGCGGACGACCACACGGTGGTCCGGGAGGTCGTCGGCGACTTCGCCCTCGAGCTCCGCGGCACGGGCCTCGCCGAGGCCGACTTCGTCGCGCTGCTCGACGAGCTGGTCGCGATCGCTCCCGCCGATCTCGACGCCCACCTGCCCGACGACTTCGTGACCGACACCGAGCGCTCCGCCGTCATCGAGGAGATGCTCGCCGACGTCCCGCTCCCGGACGGCTTCGTCACCTCCCGGCTGGACGTGATCACAGAGGTGGACCGCTACCAGCTGGGGGCGCGTGTCACCGCCGCTGTCACCTGCGCCTGGATCGGGCAGTTCGCCGACGCGAAGCAGGCCGGTGACCAGGCCGCGATGGACGAGGCCGCTGAGGCGATGGCGACCAGCCGCGACTGGGCGATCCTCGCCGAGATGCAGGCGGACGGGGACTGGTCGAGCGTCATCTGGGACTACGCCGACACGCTCGCCGCCGGCAAGGTCCCGCCGGGCCATCAGCAGGGCCTCGGCTGCATGCACGGCACCGAGGAGTGATCTGCGCGCCGCGGGCGACGGCCCCGTCAATAGGCTGTCGCCCGTGACGCTCGCCAACATCCCGCCCGCCCCGGAGCTGCCCGGGACGCGCCACGTCCACTCGGGCAAGGTGCGCGACCTCTACGAGATCACCGAGGGCGAGCACGCCGGCAGGCTGCTCATGGTTGCGAGCGACCGGCTCTCGATCTTCGACTTCGTGCTCGAGACGACCATCCCCGACAAGGGCGAGATCCTCACCCGCACCTCGCTGTGGTGGTTCGACCAGCTCAAGGACCTGGTGCCCAACCACATCGTGTCGACGGACGTGCCGGCCGAGGTCGCGGGGCGCGCGGTCGTGTGCGACAACCTCGACATGTTTCCCGTCGAGTGCGTCGCCCGCGGCTACCTCACCGGCTCGGGGCTGGTCGACTACGACGCCACGGGCGCGGTCTGCGGGATCCCGCTGCCCGGCGGTCTCGTCGACGGCAGCCGGCTCCCGGAGCCGATCTTCACCCCGGCCACCAAGGCCGACCTCGGCGACCACGACGAGAACGTCGACTTCGCCGCGGTCGTCGCGACCGTCGGCCAGGAGACCGCAGAGGCGCTGCGCGACCTCACCCTCCGGGTCTACGGCCGGGCCGAGGAGATCGCGCGGGAGCGGGGGATCATCCTCGCCGACACGAAGTTCGAGTTCGGGGTGAGGCCGGAGGTTTCGAGGCTCGTCGCTAGCGCTCCTCGCACCTCAACCACCGGCGGGGGGATCGTGCTCGCCGACGAGGTCCTCACCCCCGACTCCTCCCGCTACTGGCCGGCGGCCGAGTGGCAGCCGGGACGCGCGCAGCCGTCGTACGACAAGCAGATCGTGCGCAACTGGGCGCTGTCGCCCGACTCCGGCTGGGACCGCGCCTCGGGCGAGGCCCCGCCGCCGCTGCCGCCGGAGGTCGTCGAGCGCACCCGCAGCCGGTACGTCGAGGCCTACGAGCTGCTCACCGGCGAGAAGTTCTAGGAGCGCGCCGCGCGCGGAGCCGCTACTTTTCGGAGATGCACGCTCCGCGCCACGTGCTCCCGTGGCACGTGGTGGCCCTCCAGTGGTTGGCCAACACCCTCGGCGTCGTCATCACCGTCGCCGACTACCTCTTCCTGCTCCCGCTCCCCGACGAGGCGCGCGCCGGCGACACGGTGCGCGACAACCTGGCCATCGGCCTGGCGCTGACCGCGCTCAGCTGGGTCGTGCTCGCGGTGGTCGGCGCTCCGCGGGTCCATCGCGCCCTCGACTGGACCGTGCGCCGCGAGGACCCCGACGCCGAGGAGCGGCAGCGCACCCTCGAGCTGCCGTGGTTCTTCTTCCGGATGTCCGCCGCGATGTGGGTCCTCCCCGCGGTGGTGCTCTTCGTGTTCAACCTCCGGGTGAGCTGGCTGACCGCCTTCATCAGCTTCGGCGTCGTGTTCACGAGCGGTACGGCGACCGCGGCCACGTCGTACCTGCTGACGACGCGCCTGCTCAAGGAGCCGACCGCGCGGGTGCTCGAGCTCGACCCGCCGCGGGCCGGGGCGACCGCCGGCATCGGCGAGCGGGCGGTGTTCATCTGGGTGCTGACCACGGGCGTGCCCGCGATCGGCCTGATCCTGATGGTGGCGTTCGCCCCGTGGACCGAGCCGTCGTTCGAGCGGCTCGCCGTCGCGTCGCTCGCCGCGGGGACGATGTTCGTGGTCGTGGGGCTGGCCGCGAGCGTGCTGTTCGCCAAGTCCGTCGGCGAGCCGATGCACGAGCTCACCTCCGCCCTCGCGGAGGTCGAGGCGGGCCGCTACGACGTCCACGTCGACGTCAACGAGTGGGGCGAGATCGGCCAGCTCCAGGCCGGCCTCAACAACATGGTCGTGGCGCTGCGCGAGCGCGAGCAGCTGCGCGACCTGTTCGGCCGCCACGTCGGCGCCGACGTGGCCCGTCGGGCGCTGCGGCACGGCGTCGAGCTCGGGGGCGAGGAGGTCGAGGCGGCGGCGCTGTTCGTCGACGTGATCGGCAGCACCACGTTCGCCGCCTCGCGCGGGCCGGCCGAGGTGGTCGCGGCCCTCAACCGGTTCTTCGAGGTCGTCGTGGAGGTCGTCGACGCCCACGAGGGCCTGGTCAACAAGTTCGAGGGCGACGCGGCGCTCTGCATCTTCGGCGCCCCGCTGCGGCTCGACGACCCGGCCGGACGCGCCCTCGCCGCGGCCCGGGTGATGGCCGAGCAGCTGCGTGAGCGGGTCCCCGAGCTCGACGCCGGGATCGGCGTCTCCCAGGGCCTGGTGATCGCCGGCAACGTGGGCGCCACCAGCCGGCTCGAGTACACCGTCATCGGCGACCCGGTGAACGAGGCCGCGCGCCTGACCGAGCAGGCCAAGGACCGGCCCGAGCGGGTCGTGGCCTCGGAGCGGATCGTCCTGTCGGCCGCCGACGAGGAGCGCAGTCGCTGGCAGCTGCTCGACCCGCTGGTGCTGCGCGGTCGGCTCGAGCCGACGGTGCTGGCCGTCCCGGCGGGCTGAGCCGATTCCGGTCGCGGGCGCTCCGCGCCCTAGACTGCGGCGCGTGGCCCGCGTCGTCGTTTCCGTCATGCCGAAGCCCGAGATCCTCGACCCGCAGGGGAAGGCCGTCCAGGGCGCACTGCCCCGACTCGGCTTCACCGGCGTCACCGAGGTGCGTCAGGGCAAGCGCTTCGAGCTCGAGCTCGACGGAGAGGTGACCGACGCGGTCCTCGCCGAGGTCGACAAGATGGCCGAGACGCTGCTGTCGAACCCGGTCATCGAGAACTACACGGTCACCGTCGAGGAGCCGGTCCAGTGAGGGTCGGCGTCGTCACCTTCCCGGGGTCGCTCGACGACGTCGACGCGCGCCGCGCGGTCCGCATCGGCGGCAACGAGGCGGTCGCCCTCTGGCACGCCGACGCCGACCTCAAGGGAGTCGACGCCGTGGTGCTGCCGGGCGGCTTCTCGTACGGCGACTACCTGCGCTGTGGCGCGATCAGCCGGTTCGCGCCCGTCATGGGCGAGGTCGTCGAGGCCGCCGGCCGCGGCCTGCCGGTGCTCGGGATCTGCAACGGCTTCCAGATCCTCTGCGAGTCCCACCTGCTGCCGGGCGCGCTGATCCGCAACGACCACCGCAAGTTCGTGTGCCGCGACCAGCGACTGCGTGTCGAGAACAACCGCACCCCCTGGACGTCGGCCTACGCCGAGGGCCAGGAGATCACGATCGCCCTCAAGAACGGCGAGGGCGGGTTCGTCGCCGACAAGCCCACGCTGGAGCGGATCGAGGGCGAGGGCCAGGTCGTGGCGCGCTACCTCGAGGTCAACCCCAACGGGTCGCTCAACGACATCGCCGGCATCACCAACGAGCGCGGCAACGTCGTCGGCCTGATGCCGCACCCCGAGCACGCCGTCGAGGAGCTCACCGGCACCGGCACCGACGGGCTGGGCTTCTTCACCTCGCTCGCCGAGTCCGTGCTGGCATGAGCCCACGCACCCTCTTCCGGGTCGTCGCGGTCACCGAGGCGATCACCTGGACCGGCCTGCTCGCCGGCATGTTCCTCAAGTACGTCCCCGAGACGACAGAGCTCGGCGTCCAGGTCTTCGGCCCCCTCCACGGCATCGCGTTCATCGCCTACAGCCTGGTGACCGTCCTCGTCGCCGTCGACCAGCGCTGGTCCCGTGGTCGCACGCTCCTCGGCCTCGCCTCGGCGATCCCGCCGCTGATGACCGTGTGGTTCGACCGCCACGTGGAGCGCCAGCACGGCCTGCACAGCGCCTGGCACTCGCGCGAGGACAGCAAGTCCCGCGCCCGCCGGTCGATCGCGTGGCTGCGTGCGCACGGGAGCCTTGCGGCACTCGGCTTCGTCGCCGCGGTCGCGGGCCTCACGGGCGTCGCGCTGCTGGTCGGCCCGCCGGTCGGCTGATCGTCGGCGGCGATCAGGTGCCGGCGTAGTCCAGCCCGATCTCCGCCATCGCCGCTGACAGCCGGTCCAGGGCGATCGGCCCGACGCCGTGCAGAGCGGCGAGGTCACTGCGGGTCCACGCGCTCACGGCCTCGAGCGTGTGTACGTCGACGGCGCGGAGCGCCCGCGTCGCCGGCGCACCGATGGTGCGGGGCAGCGGGGTGCCCTCCCGGCGGGGCGCCCGCTCCCTCGGGCCGTCCTCGGCGTCGATCACAGCCTCGCCGCGCGGCGAGAGGCGATAGCCGATCGCGAGCGACTCGGTCAGCCCGCGCTCCTTGAGCTTGCGGACGTCGCGCTTGAACTCCGGCGTCGGCCGATCCAGCTGCGCGGCGAGCTCCGGTGCCCGGACCTCCGGCTGGTCGTCGATGATCCGCAGCGTGGCGCGCGTCCACGGGCCGACGGGGGAGGCCGCGTCGAGCCGGTCGAGCCCGGCGCGGATCTCGGCCAGCTCCGCAGGGGTCGGCACCGACTCTCGCAGCACCTCGCGCGGGTCGCGGCCGGCGTACCTCAGCCCGACGCGGAACACCTGCCCGGTGGGTCGCGCCGACAGCGCCTGCTTGAGCGCGGCGAGCGACGCGGCGCCGCAGCGGCGCGCGTCCTCGGCGCGCAGCGCGGACAGAGGCACCGCGTCGACGCTGGTGACCTCGAGCAGGCCGACCGCGGTCCGCAGCCGGGTGCCGACCTTGACCCGGGCACGGTCCCACCGGCGGAACGCGAGGTCGATCTCACCGTCGCGGATCGCCTCGAGCTCCGCCGGCCGGATCATCATGCCGTGGAGGATAGAGGCCGGGACCGTCAGCGGCGGCCGTGGTCGAGCTTGACGTTGGTCTTGCCGTTGGCGATGCCGGTCTCCTTCAGCCCGACCCGCTTCTGGTAGGCGCGCACCGCCGACGCCGTCGCGGGGTCGTAGACGCCGGAGATCGGCTGGGACCACACGCCGGCGGCCCGGAGCGCCCGCTGGAGACGGCGTACGGCGGGTCCGGCCGACCCGACCTTCATCACGGTGTTGGCGTTGTCCATGTGCAGCGCGATCCAGTCGTGGACGCTGAACCGGTCGCTGACGGGGAAGCCGCGGTCGCTCTGCCACTGGCGGACGGAGGCGACCGTCGCGTCGTTGTAGACGCCGGAGAGCTTGCCGTCGTAGCGGCCGCGCTCCTTGAGCAGGCACTGGAGCGCCTTGACCTGGACGGTGGCCTCGGTGCCCGGCGAGAGGACGCCGTACTTCTTCGGGTTGATGTTGGTGCCGTTGCAGTGGTCCTCCGGGTCGGCGACCGAGCCACGGCCGACGTCGAGGTAGTTGCGGTCGATGTTGATGGTCACGCCGCCCCACGTCTCGTCGTGGCCGCCCTGGTACTGCTTCACCCGGGCGCCGGGGCGCCAGCCGTCCTCGCGGATGTAGGAGCTGGAGGTGTTGGCGACGCCGTCCCAGCGGGCGAGCCAGAGCATGTCGGGCATCACGTACGTGCCGGGCCTCTTGACCCGCGCGTCGTCGAGGATGAGCACCGACGAGCCCACGCTGCCGTAGACGCCTGACTTGTAGCCGAGCTTGTGGATGCCGGTCGTCCAGGCGCTCAGGAACGACAGCGCCGACTCGCGGCAGTGCCGATTGGTGTGGTCGAACGCCTCGAGGTCGTACCAGAGCGTGCTGCCCTTGGTGATGCCCAGACGCTGCGCGGCGTCGACCGCCTTCACCGCCTCGCGGCGGGCCTGGCGGCGGGCCTTGCCGTAGAGGCCCTCGGCGCCCGGCCGCGGGTTGATCGTCGGGTCGTCGTCGTAGCGCGGGAACCGGTCGCTGCACGACGCCTGCGGGCCGAGCGTGATCGGCAGCAGCCGCCAGCCCTTCTGGAGCTGGGTGCGGATCCACGTCGGCGTCAGGTTGGGTTGCGACCGGCAGGCACGGGAGTTGCCGGAGATGTAGATGCCGACGGAGAGGAACGGCGAGTGGTGGAGCCATGCGTCCATCGCCTTCTGGGTCGGCGCCAGGCACTGGTCGAACCCGTAGCCGGTGAAGTTGCCGGGCGTCACCGGGTTGGGCTCGGCCGCCATCAGGTCGGCGCGCAGCGGAGCGGGCCGCTCGGTCTCGTCCGCCACGCGCACCTGGGCGAGCAGCGCCAGCGCGAGGACGGCCGCGATCGCGGCCGTGGTGAGGCGGGCGAGCGGGGTCGTGAAGCGGGCGGCGAGCGGGGAAGGTGCGGGCCGGGGCTGCATGGCGGGACTCCAGGGAAGTGGCGGTCATGTCCGTCGGAAGCGGCGTCACAATAACCACAGAAATCACACAAGTAACAGCCTTCGCGAATAACTACAAACGCGTAATTCACGTTCGAGGGAATGAATTACATAGGTGTGATTATCGATTTTCCCGACCCTGCCCGATCGGCCGCCCGCGCCCGATGCTGAGCAGCCGCCGGGCGCGGGTTGCGTTAACGTGAGCCCGTGTCGACGCCCCCACGTCGCGGTCGCCCGGTCGCGCTGATCGTCGTGGCGCTGTGCCTGGTCGCCGCGATCTTCGGCGTCGTCGGCGCAGCGCTGTTGTTCGGGGACACGGAGCCGGCGGGCGCGGGTGACGCGCCGGAGGCGGTGGCCTCGGGCGCGGCCGACCCGCAGTCGAGCGCCATGTCGGGCGAGTCGGTCGGCGACGCCGGCAATCGCTCGGACCCGGACGACGACAGGGAGAGCCGACCCCGGCCCACGGGGCCGACCGAGCCGGTGCAGGACGCCGCGGCGGCGTACCGCTGCTGGGACGGGCGCAACACCGCCTCGAGCGCCGACTGCACCACCCAGCCCGACGGCATCCGCGGCCTGCGCTGGGTGTTCCCCGGCGCGGACAGCTGCACCCGGATGCCGGCGAACGGCCGCGTCGTCTACGCCGAGTGCACCATCACCGCCTCCTCCGGGGGCAGCGTCGAGGTGCACTACTCGCAGTGGGAGAGCACCGCCGCGGGGCGCCGCCACTACTTCGACGGCAAGGTGCGCAAGACCTCGCGCTGGCGCGGGCTGCTGCGCTGGGACCTGGTCGCGCAGTCCGGCAGCCACCGCTTCAAGTCGGCGCTGATGTATCCGCGGGCGCCGTGGTCGGTCACGGTCTACGGCTCGTCGGACGCCGACCGCGACGAGGTGCTCGCCCGGGTCCAGTGGCGGGCGCCGCGCAACCTGCGCGGAACGTCGCTCCGCTGACCCTGTTCACGCTGGACCGCCGATTCAGCGGCGCCGCCGCGCGCCGATAGATTGACCCCGTGCTCGACACCGTCTCCGTTGCGTCCGACGATCCCGACCGCGAGCAGCCCTGGGCCGAGCTCGGACTCAAAGCGGACGAGTACCAGCGGATCCGCGAGATCCTCGGCCGCCGCCCCACCGGGGCCGAGCTGGCCATGTACTCGGTCATGTGGAGCGAGCACTGCTCCTACAAGAGCTCCAAGGTCCACCTCAAGCAGTTCGGGGAGATCCCGCAGGAGACGCCCGTCGGCAAGATGCTCGCCGGCATCGGCGAGAACGCCGGCGTCATCGACATCGGCCAGGGTTACGCGGTCACGTTCAAGGTCGAGTCGCACAACCACCCGTCGTACGTCGAGCCCTACCAGGGCGCCGCGACCGGCGTCGGCGGCATCGTCCGCGACATCCTCGCGATGGGCGCCCGCCCGGTCGCGGTGATGGACCCGCTGCGCTTCGGCCCGCTCGAGGCCGACGACACCCACCGGGTGCTGCCGGGGATCGTCGCCGGGGTCGGCGGCTACGGCAACTGCCTGGGCCTGCCCAACATCGGCGGCGAGGCGGTGTTCGACGAGACCTACCTCGGCAACCCGCTGGTCAACGCGCTCTGCGTCGGCGTGCTCAAGCACGAGGACCTGCACCTGGCCAAGGCGTCCGGCACCGGCAACCGGGTGATGCTGTACGGCGCCCGCACCGGGGGCGACGGCATCGGCGGCGTGTCGGTGCTCGCGTCGGAGACGTTCGACGCCGACGGTCCGGCCAAGCGGCCCAGCGTCCAGGTCGGCGACCCGTTCATGGAGAAGCTGCTCATCGAGTGCACGCTCGAGCTCTTCCGCGCCGGGGTCGTCGCCGGCATCCAGGACCTCGGTGGCGCCGGCCTCTCCTGCGCCACCTCCGAGCTCGCCTCGGCCGGTGACGGCGGGATGCGCTGCGAGCTCGACCGGGTCCCGCTGCGCGACTCCACCCTCTCGCCCGAGGAGATCCTCATGAGCGAGAGCCAGGAGCGGATGATGGCCGTCGTCGAGCCGGGCGACGTCGCCGAGTTCCTCGCGATCTGCGCGAAGTGGGACGTCGAGGCGGTCGACATCGGCGAGGTCACCACCACCGGCCGGCTCGAGATCACCTGGCACGGCGAGACGATCGTCGACGTGCCGCCGCGCACCGTCGCCCACGAGGGCCCCGTCTACCAGCGGCCGTTCGCCCGGCCGGACTGGCAGGACGCGCTCCAAGCCGACGCCGCCGAGGCACTGCCGCGGCCCACGACCGGCGCCGAGCTCCGCGACACCCTGCTCAAGCTGGTCGCCAGCCCGAACCTCTGCGACAAGTCGTGGATCACCGACCAGTACGACCGCTACGTCCTCGGCAACACCGTCCTCGCGCAGCCCGCCGACAGCGGCATGATCCGCGTCGACGAGGAGACCCACCTCGGGGTCTCGGTCGCCACCGACTGCAACGGCCGGTTCGCGAAGCTCGACCCCTACGCCGGCGCCCAGCTCGCGCTCGTCGAGTCCTACCGCAACGTCGCCACCGGCGGCGCCCGGCCGCTCGCGGTCAGCGACTGCCTCAACTTCGGCTCGCCCGAGGACACCGACGTCATGTGGCAGTTCGCCGAGGCCTGTCGCGGCCTGAAGGACGCCTGCGTCGAGCTCGGCATCCCGGTCACCGGCGGCAACGTCAGCCTCTACAACCAGACCGGCGAGACTGCGATCCTCCCGACGCCGGTCGTCGCCGTGCTCGGCGTGATCGACGACGTACGGCGCCGCACCCCGTCGTCGTTCCAGGCGGCCGACGAGCGGATCCTGCTCCTCGGCACCACCCGCGAGGAGCTCTCCGGCTCGGAGTGGGCCCACGTGGTGCACGGCCACCTCGGCGGCCTCCCGCCGCAGGTCGACCTCGCTGCCGAGCGTCGGCTCGCCCAGGTGCTGGCGGACGTCGTCGGCATCGTCAAGAGCGCGCACGACCTCTCCGACGGCGGGCTCGCGCAGGCGCTCGCCGAGAGCGCGATGGTGAGCGGCATCGGCGCGACCGTGACCCTCGACGGTGACCCGTTCGTCCAGCTGTTCTCCGAGTCGGCAGCGCGCGCGATCGTCACGGTGCGCGCCGACCAGGTCGCGGAGATCGTCGGATCCGCCGAGGCCCACGGCGTGCCGGTCGCCGAGATCGGCGCCACCGGCGGCGACGCGCTCGTCGTCGAGGGCGTCTTCGACGTACCCCTGGAGGAGCTGCGCGCGGCCTGGACCGCGACGCTGCCCGCCGCGCTGGGCGCCTGAGCCCCGTCAGTCCTTCGGCAGGTCGAACCTCAGGCTGCCGCCGACGGAGTCGGTCAGGCGCTCCTTGGGGGAGTAGCCGCCCCAGCGGTTGAGCAGGGCCAGCTTGTACTCCTGGTCGACCTCGAGCTTGGTGGGCACGTCGCCCTCCTCGACGTCGAAGATCAGCAGGCGCTCGGCCATGCACGACGCGTTGCCCGGCACCGGGCACTCGTTGAGCGCGCCGTCGAACGTCGCGACCGGCTTCTCCTCGTCGAGCGTCGCGTCCAGCTTGGTGCGCCCGCCGATGTAGAGCGCCCCGCCGCCCTCGCCGTCGGCGATGACCCACTGGCGCAGCGTGGTGTGCAGCCGCACGGCGAGCCACTGGTGGCCCTTGTCGGCCCACTCGCCGTTGGCGTAGGGGAGCAGGAGCGGCCCGGTCAGCTCGCACGCGTAGACGATCCGCTCGTCGTGCCAGTCGTCGGAGCCGCAGTCCTCGGGCCGCAGCCGCGCCTCGTCAAGGTCGTAAAGGGCCTCCGCGCGGCCGGCGTCGCGCTTGCGGGTCCGGAGGTCGACCGTCTGGGTGACGCCGTCGAACTCGACGTCCAGGCTGACGTCCGTGGCGTCGCCGTCGGCCACGACGTAGAACGACTCGCCCGCCTCGGACTCCGGGTCGGGCGCGGGCAGCCGGTAGGACTCGCCGTCGGTGACCAGGTCGATGCCGACCGCGGGCGTCTCGCCGAGGAACCCGGCCGCGTCGGGGAACGCGCTCTCCATCCGCCAGGTGATCGGCACCAGGCTCGCGCCGGCGGGCGCCTGGAGCTCCTCGAGCTGGCGGGTGTCGTTGCGCTCCACCGCGTCGACGGGCTTGCCCAGCCACACCTTCAGCTGCCCGGACGGCACGAGCACCGTCGACGCGCGCGGCCCCTCGAACTGGTCGTCCTCGTTGGCCGGGATCACGTCGCCGACGTCGGTCGCACCCGCCTCCTCGTCGTCGCTGCACGCCGCGAGCAGCGGAGCGAGACCCAGGAGGGCACAGGCCAGGACGGCAGTACGACGCATGGGCGCCATTGTGGCGGAACGGCCCACGCGCCGTGCGAAGTGGCCCGAACCGGCGCGGGCGGCGTACCGGCCCGGTTAGGTGCACGCTGATCGCAACCCGTGTGCCGGTGACCACCCCGACCTACGGTCGCCGTCATGCCGACCACCCCCTCCCTCGACCGCACCCACCTCCCGGCCTTCGCCCCGCGCCCGGCCGTCGAGACCGCGGAGACCCGCAACCAGCAGACCGCGCCGTTCCCGCCGCAGCCGCGGCTGACGGCGCCCGAGGGTGCGCCCAACGTGCTCGTGATCCTCCTCGACGACATGGGCTTCGGTGCCTCCTCCGCGTTCGGCGGCCCGTGCCGGATGCCGGTGGCCGAGGAGCTCGCCGACAACGGCCTGCGCTTCGGCCGCTTCCACACCACCGCCATCTGCGCGCCCACCCGGGCGGCGCTGCTGACCGGCCGCAACCATCACAGCGTTGGGATGGGGGTCCTGACCGAGATGGCGACCGACGCACCCGGCTACGACGGCATGCGCGGGCCGGACGCCGCCACCCTCGCGCAGACGCTCAACCTCAACGGCTACGCCACCGGCGCGTTCGGCAAGTGGCACCAGACGCCGGTGTGGGAGCAGACCGCCCGCGGGCCGTTCGACCGGTGGCCGACCAACGAGGGCTTCGAGCGGTTCTACGGCGGGTTCTTCGGCGAGACCAGCCAGTTCACGCCCACCCTCATCGACCAGACCAACCACGTCGAGCTGCCCTCGCAGGAGGAGGGCGACTACCACCTCTCCGAGGACCTGGTCGAGAAGGCGACGGACTGGATCACCCGGGTGCGGGCGCACGACCCCGAGAAGCCGTGGTTCACCTACCTCGCCTTCGGCGCGACGCACGCGCCGTTCCACCTCCCGGAGGAGCTCCGCCGCGACAACCCCTATCGCGGCGAGTTCGCGCACGGCTACACCGAGCAGCGCGAGATCACCCTCGCCCGCCAGAAGGAGCTCGGTCTCGTGCCCGAGGACACCGAGCTCGCACCCTGGCAGGGCGACGTGCCCACCTGGGACGCGCTCGACGACACCCAGCGCACGCTCGCCGAGCGGCTGATGGAGACCTACGCGGCGTTCGCCGAGCACACCGACGCGCAGATCGGCAAGGTCGTCGAGTTCCTGCGTCGCACCGGAGAGCTCGACAACACCCTGATCTTCTACATCCTGGGTGACAACGGCGCCTCCGCCGAGGCTGGGTTCGACGGCACCACCAACGAGGTGCGGGTCTTCAACGGGCTCTTCGACCCGTCCGCCGACATGATCGACCAGCTCGACGAGATCGGCGGCCCGACGACGTACCCGCACTACAACGTGGGCTGGGCCTTCGCGATGGACACCCCCTACCAGTGGGCGAAGCAGGTCGCGTCCCACTACGGCGGAACCCGCAACGGGCTCGTCGTCCACTGGCCGGCCGGCATCCGCGACCGCGGCGCGGTCCGCCAGCAGTGGCACCACGTCATCGACGTCGCCCCGACCATCCTGGAGGCTGCGGGCATCCCGCACCCCGAGAGCGTCAACGGTGTCGCCCAGCGCCCGATCGAGGGCACCTCCTTCCGCTACACGTTCGACGACGGGGACGCGCCCGACCGGCACACGACCCAGTACTTCGAGATGCTCGGCAACCGCGGGATCTACCACGACGGCTGGACCGCCGTCGCCCAGCACCGGGTGCCCTGGAAGCTCTTCGACCCCGCCGACAGCACGTTCGAGGACGACGTCTGGGAGCTCTACGACACGACCTCCGACTGGTCCCAGGCGCGCGACGTCGCGGCTGAGCACCCCGAGAAGCTGGCCGACCTGAAGGAGCTGTTCGCGGCCGAGGCGCGGCGGTTCCAGGTCTTCCCGCTCGACGACGGCGCGGGCGCCCGGGCGTTCGCACAGAGCGGGCGGCCGCGCCGCCAGGTCGCCGTGCTCACGCCGAAGGACAAGTGGGTCCGCGAGCAGCACCTGCCCAACCTCAGGAACGGGTCGTTCGCGGTGACCGCTCACGTCGAGGTGCCGGCGGGCGGTGCCGACGGCGTCGTGGTCGCGCAGGGCAGCCGCTTCGGAGGCTGGTCGCTCTACCTCGACGCCGGGCGCCCGGTCTACCACTACAACTTCCTCGGCACCGAGCACTTCTCCGTGACCGCCGAGCGGCCGCTGGGGGAGGGCCCGCACGAGATCGTCCTCGAGTTCGCCTACGACGGGGCGCCCGGCGAGCTCGGCGGCGGAGGCGTGGCCACGCTGCTGGTCGACGGCACCAAGGTCGGCTCCGGCCGGGTCGGGCGTACGGCGCCGCGAACCTTCGCCGTGGACGAGACCCTCAACGTGGGTGTCGACCGCGGCTCGCCCGTCACCGACGCCTACGGCTTCGACCACGCCAACGCGTTCACCGGCACCGTGCACACCGTCGCGCTCGTCGCAGGCGACACCACCGAGCCGAGCATCGCCGAACAGCTGGAGACCGCGCTCGCCTACCACTGACCGCCCGGCACAATGACGGGGTGCCCGCCCGTCTCCGTCCCGCCGACCCCGCCGACGTCGCCGACGCGCTCACCCGGGTCGCTGCCGGCACCGCCGACCGGGTCGACCTGCGACTGCTGACCAAGCACTACCTCGCGGTGCTCGAGCTGCGCGCCCCCGGCCGGTCGGTGGAGGTCCGCGTGCCGCCGTACGCCGCCGTGCAGTGCGTCGAGGGCGTCCGCCACACCAGGGGTACGCCGCCCGCGGTCATCGAGACCGACGCCGAGACGTGGATCGCGCTCGCGACCGGCCGCCTGACGTGGCCCGATGCGGTCGCCGAGCACCGGGTCACGGCAAGCGGCGAGCGGACCGACCTCGCGCCGTACCTCCCGATCGAGCCCGACTAGCGCGTCGGCTCCCGCTCGATCGCGAGCCGCGGCAGCACCCGGTCGAGCCAGCCCGGCAGCCACCACGCGCGGGTGCCGAGCAGCCGCATCACCGACGGCACGACCAGGCATCTGATCACCACCGCGTCGAGGAGCACGGCGACCGCCATGGCGAGCCCCATCTGCTGGAGCATCCGGTCGGGCGAGGCGATGAACGCGCCGAACACGACGACCATGATCGCGCCGGCGGCAGTGATCACCCCGCCCGTGTGGGCGAGGCCCTCGCGCACGGAGTGCTGCGCGTCGCCGGTGCGGGTCCACTCCTCGTGCATCCGGGACATGAGGAACACCTCGTAGTCCATCGACAGGCCGAACACGATCGCGAAGATCATCACCGGCAGGAACGCCTCGATCGGCCCGGCCTCGGCGCCGAAGCGCCCGTCCTGGAACACCAGCGTGATCGCGCCCATCGACGCCCCGATCGACAGCAGGTTGAGCACGGCGGCCTTGATCGCGATCAGGACCGAGCGGAACACCGCCATCAGCAGCAGGGCCGAGAGCCCGACCACCAGGCCGATGAAGAGCGGGAAGCGGTCGCTCACGGTGGCTGAGTAGTCGACCAGCGCCGCGGTGGGCCCGCCGACGAGGTGGGGCTCGCCCAGGTCGGACCGCAGCTCGGTCACGAGGTCGGAGGTCGCCTCGTCCTGCGGCCCGGTCTCGGGGAACGCCAGCGAGGTGAAGACCTCGCCGTCCTCGGACGGCCGGGGCGGGCTCGCCGCGGCGATGCCGGGATGGCCGGCCACCTCGTCGTACGCCGCGGCCGCCTCCTGCTGGGTGCCCTCGGTCATCACCACCAGCGGGCCGTTGGCGCCCGCGCCGAACTTCTCCTCGACCAGGTCGTAGGCCTGGCGCGTGGTCGTGCTGGAGTGGTCGTTGCCGGCGTCGGAGAAGCCGAGGTTCATGCCGAGGGCGGGGAGCGACAGCGCTCCGAGCGCGAGGAGCGACACGACCAGCGCCGGCCACGGGTAGCGCTGCACGACGCGGGCCCAGGAGCGCCAGCGCTGGCCCGGCACCCGCCCGGTCTTCGCCGCGTGCTTGAGCACGGACCGCTCGATGCGCTTTCCGAACACCGTCAGCAGCGCCGGCAGCAGGGTGAGCGAGGCGATCATCGTCATCAGCACGGTCAGCGCCACGCCGAGGACCACGCCCTGGAGCGAGCCCATCCGCAGCGAGTAGAGACCCGCCAGCGCGAGGATCACGCTCGCCCCGGCGAAGAGCACGGACCGGCCGGCAGTGTCGATCGCGACCCGGGTCGCGGCCTCGCGGTCGGCGTGCAGCAGCAGCTCGCTGCGGAAGCGGGAGAACACCAGGAGCGCGTAGTCGATGCCGACGCCGAGGCCGACGAGCATCAGCATCGGCGCGGTGTAGTCCGGCACCATCGTCAGGTGGGAGATGAGGGTGACCAGCCCGAACGTGGAGCCCACGGCGAAGATCGCGGTCACGATCGGCAGGCTCGCCGCGAGGAACGAGCCGAACATGAACAGCAGGATCACGAGCGCCGCGAGCATCCCGATGCCCTCCGCGCCGCCTCCCGCCTCGCTCTGCTGCGCCTCTCGGATCCCGTCGCCCGACAGCTCGACCTGGAGGTCGTCGGTCGCGTGCTCCTGCGCCGCGTCGATGATCGCCCGGTAGTCCTCCGCCGGCACCTCGCCGGCCGGAGCGTCCATCGCGACGGTGACCAGCGCCGTCGTACCGTCCGCGGAGACGGTGCCGCCGTCCTGTTCGGGCGGCGTGACCGCGGCGACGTGGTCCTGGGCGCCGACCTCCGAGGTGAGGGCCGCGACCGCGTCGGCGTCCGTGTCCCAGCCGCGCTCGTCGTGCAGCACGACGGTCACCGTGTCGCCGGACGTCATGCCGTGCTCCTCCTGGAGCTCGATCATCTCCTGCGACTCGGTGCCCGGCAGCGACATGTCGTTGCGGTAGTCGTCGCCCACGGCGGTCGAGGCGACCGTGATCGCGACGAGCGCCACGAGCCACAGGACGAGTGCGGTCCAGTGGTGGGCCAGCGCGAAGGTCGCGAGCCGCTCCATCCGGTTCGGTACGGCGGCGCGGGGCCGCGCGTCGGTCGTCGTCATCGTCGTCTCCTTCTCGGGTAGCCGCGCTATAGGTAGCGAGCCAACGTATAGACAGACAACATAACGACGGCTGTGTAGCCTGTCTACATGAAGGCAGACGTGCTCCGCGGTCACCTCGACGCGCTGATCCTGGCCGTCGTGGAGGGGGAGCCGCTCCACGGCTACGCGATCATCGAGGCGCTCCAGGTCCGCAGCGGCGGCGAGCTCGACCTGCCGACCGGCACGGTCTACCCGGCACTGCGGCGGCTCGAGGCCGCGGGCTACCTCGACAGCGCGTGGGCCGAGGTCGGCGGCCGGCGGCGCCGCACCTACACGCTCTCCCGGGCCGGCCGGAAGGCGCTCGCGGCGCACCGCGCCGAATGGCGCACCTTCACCGCGGTGGTCGGCGGCGTGCTCGGGGAGGCCTGATGGCTGCGGTCTCAGGGATGTCCCCGATGCGGACCGCCGCCTTCGGGCGCAGACTGGGCCCGATGTCCATCGCGACCTATGTCTCCGACCTCGACGCCGCCCTCGCCGGGCCCCGGCGGGCGCGGCGCGACCTGGTGCGCGAGGCGGCCGACCACCTCGACGACGCCGCGGAGGCCTACGTCGACGCGGGCGTCACTCCGGCGGAGGCCGAGGAGCGGGCGGTCGCCGACTTCGGCACCGTGGCGGAGGTGGCGCCGGGGTTCCAGGCGACCATCGCGCTCGCGTCGGCCCGCCGTACGGCGCTGCTGCTGCTCGTGGCGCTCGGCATCCAGCCGCTGCTGTGGGACGGCGGGCTCGAGATCGCTGGCCACCGGCACAACCCCGACTCGCCGGCCTACCGCGTGCTCGACGCGGGGGTCGAGGTCGTCGGGTTCCTCGGCATCGTCGGTGGGCTGGCCGCCCTCGCGCTGACGCTCGTCGGGCAGCGCTGGGTCACCGACAGCCGGCGCACCGCTCGGGTCGCCGCCTGGTACGGCATGGTCGCCGCCGTGTCGGTGAAGCTGACCGGCGTCTCGCTCATGCTGGTGGCAGGCGCGGTGACGCCCACCGTGATCGCCCTTACGGTGGTCTTCCTGGTGGTTCCGCTGTCGCTGGTGGGCACCTCCGCGCGCCGTACTCTCGCGCTTTGCTGAGTCCCGCGGGGCCGCTTGTAGGTTGAGGCCATGAGCCAGAGCCGCCTCACGACCGACGACCTCAAGTCCCGCATCGCCGCCACCCTCCCGGGCATCCGGAGCGACCTCGAGGACCTCGTCCGCATCGAGTCCGTCAGCGCGGACCCCGCCCGGCTGTCCGAGGTCGAGAAGTCGGCCCAGAAGACGCTGGAGCTGTTCGCGGCCGAGGGCTTCGACGCCGAGATCGTCCGCGCCTACGACGGCGCCCCGCCCGCGATCGTCGGCGAGAAGAAGGGCCCGGAGGGCGCGCCGACGGTGCTGCTCTACGCCCACCACGACGTCCAGCCCGAGAACGACCACGCCGAGTGGGACAGCCCCCCGTACGAGCCGACCGAGCGGGCCGACGCCCACGGCGACGTCCGGCTCTACGGCCGCGGCGCCGCCGACGACAAGGCCGGCATCGTGACCCACCTCGCCGCGGCCCGCGCGTTCGGCGACGACCTCCCGGTCACCCTGCGGCTGTTCATCGAGGGCGAGGAGGAGGTGGCCTCGGCTACCCTTCCGCAGCTGCTCGAGGCCTACAAGGACCGCCTGGCCGCCGACGTGATCGTCATCGCCGACTCCGGCAACTGGGACATCGGCGTCCCGGCGCTCACCACCAGCCTCCGCGGCCTGATCCGGGTCGACGTCGAGGTGCGCACGCTCGACCACGCGGTCCACTCCGGCATGTGGGGCGGGCTCGCGCCCGACGCGATCATGGCGATGGTCCGGATGCTCGACTCGCTGTGGGCGCCCGACGGCTCGCCGGCCGTCGACGGCCTGGTGAGCGGCCCGGCCGCCGACGTCGAGTATCCCGAGGAGCGGCTCCGCGCCGAGTCCGGCGCCATCGAGGGCCTCGAGTGGGTCGGCAGCGGCTCCACCGTCGAGCGGATGTGGACCCAGCCCGCGATCACCGTCACCGGCTTCGACGCCCCGAAGGTCGAGGGCGCGTCCAACACCCTGGTCCCGATGGCGCGGGCGCGCGTCACGGTCCGGATCGCGCCCGGCGACACCAGCGAGAACGCCGTCGCCCGCCTCCAGGAGCACCTCGAGAAGCACGTCCCCTGGGGCGCCCACCTGAGCACGAAGGTCGTCGACACCGGCGAGCCGATCGCCATCGACCCGACCGGGCCGGCGTACGACGCCGCGCGCGCCGCCTTCACCGAGGCCTGGGAGGGCACCGCGCCGGTCGACATGGGCGTCGGCGGCTCGATCCCGTTCATCGCCGACTTCCTCGAGAACTTCCCCGGGGCCTCCGTGCTGGTCACCGGCGTCGAGGACCCCGACACCCGCGCGCACGGCCCCAACGAGGGCCTCCATCTCGCCGAGTTCGAGAAGGTGCTGCTGGCCGAGGCGCTCCTGCTGCGCAACCTGGGCGGGTGAGCGGCGGCGGTGCTGTAACTCAGTGTTAGATCCGCTCCCTCGGTGCTGTGACCGGTCACAGCGCCGAGGGAGCGGTCGTAACACTGAGTTACCCCACGCGCGTGGCCGATCCCACGCCGTCCAGGAATCCGGACTGAGGCCCTCCCGCCGCTAGGCTGGGGACCGTGTGCGGAGTCTTCGGCGTGTGGGCCCCCGGTGAGGACGTAGCCAAGCTCACCTACTTCGGGCTCTACGCCCTTCAGCACCGCGGGCAGGAGTCGGCCGGCATCTCGGTCAGCAACGGCCGTCAGATCCTCGTCTTCAAGGACATGGGCCTGGTCTCGCAGGTGTTCGACGAGAACACCCTGGAGTCGTTCACGGGCCACCTCGCGGTGGGCCACTGCCGCTACTCCACCACCGGCGGCAGCACCTGGCAGAACGCCCAGCCGACGTTCCGCCCGACCGCGCACGGCTCGATCGCCCTCGGCCACAACGGCAACCTGGTCAACACCGCCGACCTCGCGCAGATGGTCACCGACCTGCCGAGCGACGAGGACGAGCTCGACATCCACGCCCAACAGCTCGAGGCGACCACCAACGACACCAGCCTGGTGACGGCGCTGCTCGCGCACCACCCCGACGTCTCGCTGGAGCAGCGGGCCCTCGAGCTGCTGCCGCAGATCAGGGGCGCGTTCTCGTTCGTCTGGATGAACGAGGACACGCTGTACGCCGCCCGCGACCCGGAGGGCATCCGGCCGCTGGTGCTCGGCCGCCTCGACCGCGGCTGGGTCGTCGCGAGCGAGGACGCCGCCCTGGCCACCGTCGGCGCGAGCGTGGTGCGCGAGATCGAACCGGGCGAGCTCATCGTCATCGACGAGTCCGGCCTGCGATCCCACAAGTTCGCCCAACCCCAGCGCAAGGGGTGCGTGTTCGAGTACGTCTACCTCGCCCGGCCCGACGCCAACATCGCCGGCCGCAGCGTCCACGAGGCACGCGTCGAGATGGGCCGCCAGCTCGCCCGCGAGTTCCCGGTCGACGCCGACCTGGTCATCCCCGTCCCCGAGTCCGGCACTCCGCCCGCCACCGGCTACGCCGAGGAGTCGGGCATCCCGTTCGGCCAGGGCTTCGTGAAGAACTCGTACGTCGGCCGCACCTTCATCCAGCCGAGCCAGACCCTGCGTCAGCTGGGCATCCGGCTCAAGCTCAACGCCCTCGAGCACATGATCCGCGGCAAGCGGATCGTGGTGGTCGACGACTCGATCGTGCGCGGCAACACCCAGCGCGCCCAGGTCCGGATGCTCCGCGAGGCCGGCGCGACCGAGGTGCACGTGCGGATCTCGAGCCCGCCGGTGAAGTGGCCCTGCTTCTACGGCATCGACTTCGCCACCCGCGCCGAGCTGATCGCCAACGGGCTCGACGTCGACGAGATCGCGGCGAGCATCGGAGCCGACAGCCTCGGCTACATCTCGCTCGACGGGATGATCGAGGCGACCGACCAGCCGGCCAGCAGCCTCTGCACGGCCTGCTTCACGGGCGACTACCCGATCCCGCTGCCCGACGAGAGCCTCCTCGGCAAGCACCTGCTCGAGGCGACGATCGCCGCGCCGCGCGAGGCGCTGCCCGTCCTCAACAACCCGTAAGGAACGACGTTGACCGACAACCAAGGCAACGCCTACGCCCAGGCCGGCGTCGACATCCACGCCGCCGACCGCGCGGTCGACCTGATGAAGACCTGGGTCGAGAAGGCGCGTCGGCCCGAGATGGTGGGCGGGCTCGGCGGGTTCGCCGGCCTCTTCGACGCGAGCGCGCTGACGTCGTACAAGCGGCCGCTGCTGGCCACCTCGACCGACGGCGTCGGCACCAAGGTCGCGGTCGCGCAGATGATGGACAAGCACGACACGATCGGCTTCGACCTGGTCGGCATGGTCGTCGACGACCTGGTCGTCTGCGGCGCCGAGCCGCTGTTCATGACCGACTACATCGCCACGGGCAAGGTCGTGCCCGAGCGGATCGCCGCGATCGTCAAGGGCATCGCCGAGGCCTGCGTCGAGGCCGGCTGCGCGCTCGTCGGCGGCGAGACCGCGGAGCACCCCGGCCTCCTCGCGCCCGACGAGTACGACGTCGCCGGCGCCACCACCGGCGTGGTGGAGGCCGACGGCCTGCTCGGCCCCGGCCGGGTCCGCCCGGGCGACGTCGTCATCGCGATGGCGGCGAGCGGCCTGCACTCCAACGGCTACTCCCTGGCCCGGCACGTCTTCTTCACCCAGGCCGGGTGGACCGTCGACCGGCAGGTCGACGAGCTCGGCCGCACGCTCGGCGAGGAGCTCCTCGAGCCGACCCGGATCTACACCAAGGCCGGCCTGGCCCTCGCCCGAGAGACCGAGACCCACGCGATGGCCCACGTCACGGGCGGCGGCCTGGCCAACAACCTCGCCCGGGTGATGCCGGTCGAGCTCGCGGCCACGATCGACCGGACCACCTGGACGCCCGGCCCGGTCTTCGACCTGGTCCGCCAGGTCGGCGACGTCTCCCAGCCCGACCTCGAGGCCACGCTCAACTGCGGCGTCGGCATGGTCGCGCTGACCGCGCCCGACTCCGTCGACACCGCTCTGGCGCGCCTCGCCGACCACGGGATCGACGCCTGGGTCGCGGGCGAGGTCGTGGTCGATCCGCAGCAGCAGGGGTCGGTCAACCTCGTCGGCCAGCACCCCGGCTGGTAGGAGACGCACGAAACACGGCCCAACGCGCCGCCCGACGTGCGGGAACACCCACCTAACAGGTAGCGTTGTCCCCACGAGATTGAGTAACCAGTAGCCCGGGGACAGGCGCCCCGGCCAAGTGTGCGAGGGGGCTGGACCCTATGGGCCGCGGCCGAGCGAAAGCCAAGCAGACGAAGGTCGCACGCGACCTGAAGTACCGCACTCACGAGGTGGACATCGGGGCGCTCGCACGCGAGCTCCACGGTGACGACTCCTCGGAGAAGCGGGACGCCGAGGTCCCGGAGGACCTCGACAAGTGGTCGGACTACGCCGACCCGCGCGACTGACCCCGCTCAGCCTGGATCAGTCCGCCTCCTCCACACCGCGCAGCAGCACAACGTCGCCGTGCGTGCCGTAGCCCGGTAGCGCGCCTCCGTAGCGCGTCCCGTCGAAGGTCACCAGCCACCACTCGCCGGAGCCGCGACCGGTCGCGCCGCCGGGCGCGGGCGGCACGAGCGTGGGCCACGGGATGTTCGTCGGGTACGGCGCCCGCAGCGTGCCCGTCTGGTGGAGCGCACCGTTGAGGGCGAACACCGGGTACTGCGCGCGCCGCCCCCGCGGGTTGTCCGGCCCGTCGCTGGCCAGCAGCAGCCACCCGTCGCCGTGCGGGAGGATCGTCGTCCCCTCGGTCGCGGTGCGGTCGGTGACCGCGCCGCGCAGCGTCAGGTCGTCGAGGGACGGCCCGGCGGCGTACGCCGGGTGGAAGTCGAAGAAGCGGCGCGCGCTGACGAACCCCACCAGCCACTCGGTGCCCGTGTGCACCAGGTGCGGGTCCCAGACGCCGACCGACGCCAGCCCGTCGGTCGGCACGGCGAGCTCGCGGGTCGGCAGCCGGTGGCGGCCGGTGAGCAGGTCCGCGCCGGTCTCGGCCAGCGTGATGCGCATCGACGCATCCTTGGCCCGCGGGTCGAAGTCGCCCCAGGTCGACGTCGCGACCAGCCAGCGGTCGCCGTCGCGCACGAGGTGCGTGGCGTGGTCGCCGTAGCCCCCCGGCGCGTCGGGTCGCTCGAAGAACAGGTCGCTGAGATGGCGCAGCTCGGGGGTGTCGGGATCGATGGACCAGACGGACGTGTGCGCCGTGTCGAAGAATCCGGGGCCGGCGCTGGTCGCCGTCAGCAGCACGGGGCCGTCGGGCCCGTCGGGGCGGTACGGCGAGCCGTCGCGCTCGGTGACCAGCCGCAGGTCGCGCAGGCCCAGCCGGCCGAACCCGCCCGCCCGCCAGCCGGACACCGGGGCGGGGCCGTCGTCCCCCGACCACGACCAGCTGCTCTCCAGGGTGGCGAGCCAGCCGAGGTCGCGGACGTCGACGCCGAGGTCCTCCAGGCCGACCCGCGCCCGCACGACCCAGTGCCCGCGCTCTTCAGTGAGCGCGGAGACGTGGGTGCCGGTGAGCGCGAGCCCGACCCGGGTCGGTGAGACCGGCGCCCGACCGTGGCGCCGGCTGCGGTGGACCGTCGACTCGCCGCCGGTCGTCACCTCGAGGTCGGCGTCGCGACGCTTGGGCTCCAGGCGCACCGCGAGCCTGGTCCCGTCAGCCGCCGCCAGGGCCAGCGACAGCCGGCCCGCCGGCGCGTCGCCGGTGAGGTCCACCTCGACGGCGGCGTACGGCGCCGGGTGCGGCGTGGGAGCTGAGGCGGAGCGGGGGACCGCGGCGTCGTACTCCTCCGAGAAGGAGACGGTGCCGACGACGGCGACCGGGCGAAGCCGGGTCGCGACCTCGAACTGGGGGAACACTTCTCGACTCTTGTCGACGCCGGGCGCCGACTCAAGGCGACGTGCCCGTCATCGGCATTCTGATCACGCTGATCGCAAACGAGATCATTCCGGCGGGTCGGGGCATTGTGACGACATGACCTCCCTACGATGCGCGCTCGCGGCCCTGCTCGTGCTGCTCGCGCTCCTCGGGGCCGTGGCCGCCGCACCGGCCGCGGCCGCGGAGGAGCGCGGCGAGGGTGGGTCCGAGCAGCGCGCCGAGATGGCGACCACGACGGCCGGCCGCGAGGACACCCTCGGGCTGATCGCCGGCGGCGCCGCGTTGGTGATCCTGGCCGGCATCGCCGGCGGGGCCTGGCGCAGCCACCGCGACCCGCGCGCCGCCGCGCTCGGGCACTGAGGACCGGCGCGTCCGGAGGGCCCGAGAACGACCAACGCCCGCGATGCCGTGTGGGGCGGCGTCGCGGGCGTTGGAAGCCCCGCCGGCGTCTCGGGTCACCGGCGGGGCAAGAAATATGATGCCGCGCCGGAGGGCGTGTTGTCCCTAGTTCACGAAAGAAAACTTCTGAATGTGGCGCAGGTAATCATCGGATGAAATCCGGCGCGGCTCAGGAGATGTCGGCGACGAGCCAGCCGCCACGGTCGGGCACGACCGACACCCGGAGGGTGCGCGGCTCGCCGTACGGCTCCCAGTCGTCGGCCTCGGTACGGCGCTCGGTGTCGACGTCGACCGTGACGGTCCAGCCCTCGCCCTCGGCGCGGCTGGCGTCGGAGTCGAGCACGATCGTGCGCTGCAGGGTGCGGGCGGCCACGAGCTCGTCCCAGGCCGCCGCCTCGGCGGGCACGTCCTCGCCGAACAGCTCGCGGAGCTCGGCCGCGAACGCCTCGGTCGCGTAAGGCTCCACCCGGTCGAGGAACGCGCGGTGGTCCTGGTCGCGCCAGGAGAACTCGGTGTAGGCGACCACGGCGCAGCGGGCGACGCGTGCGACCTGCTGCTCCTCGGCGGTCGCCGCGGCCGCGTCGGGCGGGCAGCTGACCTGCTCTCCCTCGCGGTCGTCGTCGACCTCCGGTGGCCGCTCGGACGGCGACGCGGAAGTGGTCGGCCCGGCGGCCGGGTCCTCGCCGCTGTCGCTGCAGCCGGCCACGGTCGCGACGGCGAGGAGCCCGGCCAGTACGCCGAGCACGGTCCTGCGCGTCCTCATGCGTCACCGTCCTCGGCCGTGCGGTTCTCGTAGCCGTAGACCCGCCAGCCCACGCCGTCCTCGGGCAGGTCGACGACGCGGACGCCGAGCACCCACGCACCGCCGGGCGAGCGCACCTCGACGTCGACGTCGGCAGCCGTGTCGCCGGAGTCGACCACCTCGGCGGCGACGAAGCGCCCGGACGGGACGTTGGCGGGGTCGACCTGCCGCAGCCGGGCGTAGAGCTGCCGGGTCACGAGCGGTCGCAGCTCGGCGAGCCACGCGCGCGACTCCGGGTCGAGGAACCGGGTGGTGAACCTCTCGACGACGGGCTCCCAGTCGCCGCGCGCCTGCTCGGTGTCGGCGCGACCTCCGTAGGTGCTGGTGGCGTAGGGGTCCCAGGGACCGCCGGCGCCGCCGCCGTCGTCGTCATCGTCGGCGCCGGCGCTCGCCGTCGGCGACTCGTCGTCATCGCCCGGTGCCAGGTCGGCGAGGTCGCCCGGCGCCAGGAACATCACGGTCGCGACCACGAGCGCGACCAGCAGTCCGAGCGCGAGGATCCAGACCGCGGAGTCGGGGAAGCCGCCGGAGCGGCCCGACCCCTTCCGCTCGACGACCTTCTTGCGCGTCCCCTGTGCCAACTCAGCAGGCGCTCTCGGAGAGGGCGACGTGCACCCGGTCGAAGTGCATCAGCGACGGGTCGTCGGTCGGCCCGGTGCGCGGCTGGTAGGGGCGCCAGCCGGCGTCGGCCTGGTCGGGCGACCAGGTCTCGCCCGCCCAGATGACGTAGCCGACGTCGAGCTGCTCGGCGTGGTCGGTCAGGAAGGCGGCGACGGCGTCGCCGGTCGCCTGGACGCCCTTCGCCATCGGCCGACGGCCGTCCGCGACGAGCACGTCGAGCCCGTGCCGCCCCTCGCAGGAGTCACCGCGGCCGGCGTACGACGTGACCTCGGGGAACGCCTCCTGGAGGCACCGGAGCACCTCGGTGGTGGCGGCGCTGAGCTCGCGCTCGAGGTCGGTCCACGGGGTCGGCGGGCAGTAGCCGACCGCGGGGCGGCCGCATGAGTCCGAGCCCGGGAACGCGACGCCGGTGAGCTGCTCGACGACGTAGCGGGCGTCGGCCTCGCGCTCGTCGTAGAGGTCAGGGAAGGGAGAGCGCTGCACGGTGGCGGCGGCCTCGCCGACGGTCATGGTGCTCCAGGCGATGTCGGTCAGGCCGGGGTTGCGGACGCCCTCGGCGACGCCGTAGAACGCGTCGGCGGCGTGCTCGGGGTCCTGGATCGACTCGGCGTCGCCGGTGCCGGCGTCCGGGCGCTGCCGGAAGACCCCGAGCCGGTCGCCCTGCTCGAGGTTGGTGAGTCCCGAGTCGGCCAAGGCGGCCGCGACGGCGACCACCCAGGCGTCGGGCGGCAGCCCCGCCTCGCGCCCGCGGGCGATGATCTCCGCGGCGTTCTCGATCTGGTCGCCGCTGATCCGGTCTCCCTGGGGGAGCTCGAGCCGGCTCGGCAGGAGGGCCTGGGGCATCACCAGCGGTCCGGCGGCCGCGCCCTCCTCCGGCCCGGCGTCGGTGTCGGGCTGGGGCGCCTGGCCGTTCATGTTGATGGTCGTGATGATCGCCGGATGGTCGGAGGCGACGCCGACCTGCCGGTGGGAGCCGAGCGTGGTCCCGGGCGGGTAGAAGATGTACATCACGCCCTGGTCCTTGGCGTAGTCGTAGCCGGCCGCCGTCATCTTGGCCGCCGCCGTCCACGACCCCTGGGAGTGGTGGGAGTTCATGTCGCCGCCGTAGAGGACCGGGCCGTACGCCGAGAGCGCGCGCACCAGCGACAGGGTGATGTCCATGCCGCGGGCGTACTGCTCGACGCGGCTCATGCCGGGGCTGCCGTGCTGCCGGGGGAACTTGCCCGGGTTGGTCGGCATGTGGCTCGAGACGACGCCGACGACCGCGCCGTCGGTGCGCTGGAGCAGCGCCCAGGTGGCGTAGCGGTCCCACACGAACGCCCGGCCGCTGTGGAAGCCGCGGTCGTCGTCGACGACCTTGACCCGGCCGCCGTCGAGCAGCGACCAGCGATCGGTGTTCCACATGACCGCGTTGTTCATCGACTGGCCGGCGCCGCCCTGCGTGCGGTCCGGCACCGGGTCGCGATAGACGTCGTAGCCGGGAGCGAGCGCGCGCATGTTGTCGTTGCTGTGGCGGCTGATCTCGTTGAGGAGGATGAAGTCGGACCCCGCCGACGACAGGGTGCCCATCGACGATGCGAAGCCCGAGTCGGAGGTGCGGTTCGGGATGTTGGCGACCGAGGTCGTGATCGTGCCGGACACCGGCCCGCCGGCGACGCCGGTGATCTCCCCGAGCTCGCCGAGCACGATGCCGCTGCCCGAGCCGGTCTGGGCGGTCTCGGTCTCCGGCTCCGGCTCCTGCTCGGGAGGCGGCTCCTCGCCCTTCGGCAGGGGCTCCTCGACGACCTTGGTCACCGGCGTCTCGCCGAGGGCGACCTCCTTGGTCTCGAGGAACGCGACGGGGTCGACCGGCACGCCGTCCTGGCGCACCTCGAGGTGGAGCAGTCGCTCCCCGGTCGCGGGGTCGGGCGCCACGGTGCCGATCGGCTCGCCGGCGTCGATCTTCCCGTAGCGGGTCAGCCGCAGCGGGTCGACGTGCTCGTAGCGGGTCTCCACCCCGGCGCCGTGGTCGATGACCACCACGTCCTTGCCGACCTCGCTCACCGTGCCCGGCCCGGCGGCGTGCACGCGTGGGCGTTCGCCGGTCACCGCGAGGTCGACCCCGGTGTGCTCCTTGACGAAGCCCAGGACGGGGTGGCGCCGCTCGCCGAACGGGGTCGCGACCTCCGCGACGACCGGGTTGGACCAGGCCGGCCGGGTCTGGAGCGCGACCGGGATGGGGCAGGTGTCCGCCGGCCGCGCAGCGGCGGGGGACGGCGCTGCGTCGCGGGCGCCCGCCGGAAGGGCCGCGGTCGTCGTACCGCCGAGGGCCAGGGCGAGGAGTGCCGACGCCAGCAGCGCGGATCGCGAGTTCGCCATCGTGCTGTTCTCCTCCTGGCCAGACAGACGGGCACTCTACCGTCGGGTCACAAGATTTCCGGTGTCAGCGCAACCGTTCGGGTGGGCCTTCGCGTCTTAGCGGTATGCGCGCTGTGCGAACCGCCCTCGGGATGCTGCTCCTCGCCGTCGGCGGCGCCGTCTCCGTTCTGGTCACCGCGGCCGCCCCGGCGAGCGCGTGCTCCTGTGTCGTCGGGGGCCAGGCCGACTACTTCGAGTGGTCCGACGTGGTGTTCACCGGCGAGGTCGTCGACCGGGGCACCGACGACGGCACGGTCAGCTACCGGTTCGCCGTCGACCGGGTCTACGAGGGCGATGCGCCGCCGCAGGCCGTCGTCACCAGCGGGAGGGAGAGCGCGGCGTGCGGCATGCCCGACCTCCAGGTCGGGACCGCCTACGTCGTCTATGCGACGGCGGACGGCGCGAGCCTCACCACCAGCAGCTGCAGCGGCACCCGCGAGGTGCGGCCGTCGTACGTCGAGCGCGTCGAGTGGTACGCCGGCAGCGGCCACCCGCCGGGCGCCGAGGCGACCGGGGACGACCCGGCCGCAGCCGCCCGGAGCGAGGAGTCGGCCGCGATCGCCGAGCGTCCCCTCGCGCTCGCGCTCGTCGGCGGTGGCGCAGCCGTCGTCATCGCGGGAGGCCTGCTGCTGGGCCGTCGCCGCATCCGCGAGTAGCGTCTGACCCGAGCGGACCGCCGGGCGACCTCCGGCGGCCGCGCACCGCCGTCGCGCACGTCAGCCACCGCTGACAGGCCCTGACATAGGAGTCAGACATGCCGTTCTACCGGTCCGTGGGCAACGTCCCGCCCAAGCGCCACACCCAGCACCGTTCCCCCGAGGGCGACCTCTACTTCGAGGAGCTGATGGGCGAGGAGGGCTTCTCGTCCAACTCCTCGCTGCTCTACCACGTGCACATCCCGAGCACGGTGGTCGAGTACCGCACCTGGGACCTGCCCGACCAGACGCTCGTGCCCAACCACCCGCTGGTGCCGCGGCACCTCTCGACGCACAAGCTGTTCGAGGAGGAGGCCGAAGGCGTCGACGCGGTGACCGGGCGACGGCTGCTGCTCGGCAACGGCGACGTGCGGCTGTCGTACGTCGTCGCCGACAAGGAGAGCCCGCTCTACCGCAACGGCATCGGCGACGAGTGCCTCTACGTCGAGGACGGCGACGCACTCGTCGAGACGGTCTTCGGCGACCTCGAGGTGGGCAAGGGCGACTACGTGATCGTGCCGCGCGCGACGACGTTCCGGATCGTGCCGCGCGGGAAGATCCGGATCTACGTCATCGAGGCCAACTCCCACATCGGCCCGCCCAAGCGCTACCTCTCCAGGTTCGGCCAGCTGCTCGAGCACGCGCCGTACTGCGAGCGCGACCTGCGGCTGACCACCGAGCCGCGGGTGCACACCACCGACGAGCCGGTCGACGTCTACATCAAGCACCGCGGCCCGGGCCCGGGCGGCATCGCCGGCACCGTCCACACCGTGCCGCACCACCCCTTCGACGTGGTCGGCTGGGACGGCGGTCTCTACCCCTACGCGTTCAACATCAAGGACTACGAGCCGATCACCGGGCGCGTCCACCAGCCGCCGCCGGTGCACCAGGTGTGGGAGGGCCACAACTTCGTCGTCTGCAACTTCGTGCCGCGGAAGGTCGACTACCACCCGCTCGCGATCCCGGTGCCCTACTACCACTCCAACGTCGACTCCGACGAGGTCATGTTCTACGTCGAGGGCGACTACGAGGCGCGGAAGGGCTCGGGCATCGGCCCCGGCTCGATCAGCCTGCACCCCGGCGGTCACGCCCACGGCCCGCAGCCGGGTGCCTACGAGCGGGCGATCGGCGCGGAGCGCTTCGACGAGCTCGCGGTCATGGTCGACACGTTCCGGCCGCTCGACCTCGGCGAGGCGGCGCGGGCCAGCGACGACGGTCTCTACGCGTACTCTTGGGCGCAGGGCCCGCAGTGACCGGGCCGCACCACGGCCTGTTCGACGGCCTGTACGACGACGCCGCCATCTTCCCGCCCGGCAACGGCCCGCTCGACGAGGCCGTGCCCGCCCACCGCGCGTGGCTGCGGTCGCCGTACGCCGGGCTGGTCGGCGTCTTCGTCTGCGCCGCTGCCCGCCTCGACGAGCTGGTCGCGCTGGGCGCCGACTTCCCGGTCTCGGTGACCTACCCCCCGGCGGTCGAGGCCCCGGGGGTCGAGGAGGCCGTCTACGGCCGTCACGAGACCCACGAGACCCTCGACATCGCCTCCGTCGAGGTCCCGTTCGCCGAGGACAGGTGGGACCTCCTCGCCGCTGCCGTACGGCGGACGCGGGTGTTCGCCGAGGTCGCACTCGGTGACCTCACCCCCGCGCTCGCCGAGCGGCTCGGCGGCGCCGGGATGTTGCTCAAGGTGCGCACCGGCGGTGCGGAGGCCTCGATGTTCCCGACCGCCGCGGCACTTGCCGGCGGGATCACCACCGCGGTCGCGGCCGGCCTGCCGTTCAAGCTCACCGCGGGCCTGCACAACCTGCTGCGCCATCGCGACCCGGCGACCGGCTTCGAGCACCACGGCTTCGGCAACGTGCTGGCGGCCACGGCGTCCGCGCTGGGCGGCGCCGGAGCCGACGAGGTGGCGCGCGTCCTCGACACCACCGACGCCGACACCGTGGCCGGACTGCTGCGCGGCCTGTCGGCGACGGAGATCGGCGCGGTGCGCCGGCAGTTCCTCTCCTTCGGCACCTGCAGCATCCAGGAGCCCCTCGACGACCTCGCGGCCCTCGGGCTGCTGCCCGCAGGAGCTGACGCGTGACCCGACTGACCGTGCCGGACGATTCGCTCTTCGGCCTCGCCAACCTGCCCTACGGGGTCTACTCGGTCGCGGGGCAGGAGCCGCGGGTGGCGACCCGCTTCGGCGACCACGTCGTCGACCTGGCGCTGCTGCTCGACGACCCGGTCTTCGCCGGGCCCACGCTCAACCCGTTCATGGCGCAGGGCCACGAGCGGTGGGTCGCGGTGCGCGAGCGCATCACTGAGGCGCTCGGCGGCGACGTACCGGACGAGGCGGTGCACGACCTCGGCGACGTGACCCTGCACCTGCCGTTCGAGGTGGCCGACTACGTCGACTTCTACGCCTCCGAGCACCACGCGTCCAACCTCGGCCGGCTGTTCCGCCCCGACAACCCGGAGCCGTTGCTGCCGAACTGGAAGCACCTGCCGGTCGGCTACCACGGCCGGTCCGCGTCGATCGTGGTCTCCGGCACGGACGTGGTGCGACCGTCCGGGCAGCGGAAGGGCCCCGCTGACCCGGCCCCGGTGTTCGGTCCGTCGGTGCGCCTCGACATCGAGGCCGAGCTCGGCTTCGTGGTCGGCATCGGCAACCCGATGGGGGAGCCGATCCCGGTGGCCGACGCCGACCGCCACATCTTCGGCGCGGTGCTGTTCAACGACTGGTCGGCGCGCGACATCCAGGCCTGGGAGTACGTCCCGCTCGGGCCGAACCTCGGCAAGTCGTTCGCGTCCACCATCTCGCCCTGGGTGGTGCCGCTGCTCGCTCTCGACGCCGCCCGGGTGCCGACACCGGTGCAGGAGCCGGCGGTGCTGCCCTACCTCGCGCTGGACGAGCCGTGGGGCCTCGACATCGACCTGGAGGTCGAGTGGAACGGCGACGTGGTGACGCGGCCGCCGTACGCCGCGATGTACTGGTCGCCCGCGCAGATGCTCGCGCACCTCACGGTCAACGGCGCGCCCACGCGCACCGGCGACCTGTTCGCGTCTGGCACGATCTCCGGGCCGGAGAAGGACCAGCGCGGCGCGTTCATCGAGCTCACCTGGGGCGGCAAGGAGCCGGTCACCGTCGCGGGGCAGGAACGCACGTTCCTCGAGGACGGCGACGAGGTCGTGCTGCGCGCGACCGCGCCCGGTCGCGCCGGCGCCCGGCTCGGCTTCGGCGAGGCCCGCGGGCGGATCCTGCCCGCTGTCGGTGGTTGAGGGCGGGCAGCGCTAGCGACGAGGGGTACGCCGGTGGTCGAGGTGCGAGGAGCGCTAGCGACGAGGGTACGCCGGTGGTTGAGGTGCGAGGAGCGCTAGCGACGAGGGGTACGCCGGTGGTTGAGGTGCGAGGAGCGCTAGCGACGAGGGTATGCCGGTGGTTGAGGTGCGAGGAGCGCTAGCGACGAGCCTCGAAACCTCCGGCTCCAGCGTCAACCTGCTCCCCGAGCACGCGCCGGAGCTCGCCGACCGGCATCGGCCGGTGGAAGAGGTAGCCCTGGGCGGTCAGCCCGGTCGTGTCCTCGCGGAGCGTCGCGAGCTGGCTCTCGCGCTCGATCCCCTCGACCACGACGCCGAGGCCCAGCGTCTGGCCCATGACGGCGACCGACCGCAGCAGGGTGCGGGCACGCTCGTCGACGTCGATCCCGGCGGTGAGCGACGCGTCGACCTTGACGAAGCTGACGGGCAGGTCGGTGAGATAGCTCATCGAGGAGAAGCCCACGCCGAAGTCGTCGACCGCGAACCGGACGCCCATGGCCGCGATCGTCGACATCGCGTCGAGAACGCCCGCGGTCAGCGTGACGTCCTCCCGCTCGGTGATCTCGAGGACCAGGGGGAACGGCCGCGCCGCCGCCACGGCGGTCTCCACGCTCGCCACGAAGCCCGGGTGGAGCAGCTGTGACGGGGACACGTTGACCGTCACGGTGGGCGGGCCGGACCCGGCGCCCACCCGCAGGGCACCGACGTCGGTGGCGACCTTGGCCAGCACGACGTCGCCCAGCGGCACGATGAGGCCGTTCTCCTCGGCGACCGAGATGAACAGGTCGGGACGGATCTGCTTCCCGTCGCGCTGCCAGCGGGCGAGCGCCTCGAAGCCGACCACTTTCAGGTCGTCGACGGCCACGATCGGCTGGTAGACGACGTCGATCTCGCCCTCAGCGACGGCCGCGCGCAGGTCGTCGGCCAGGACCAGGCGCCCCAGCCTCCGGCGCCCGATCGCGTCGTCGTAGACGACGAGGTCGCTGCTCCCCGCCGACTTCGCCTCGTACATCGCCAGGTCGGCACGCCGCAGCAGGCTCTCCGCCGAGTCGCCGGCGCCGCCGTACGCAACCCCGGCACTGGCGGACAGGTGGATCTGCTGGCCGGGCACGTCGATGCCGGCCTCGATCGCGGCGAGGGTCCTCGCCCACAGCGGGTCGGGGTCTGCCGTGCCGTGCCCGTCGACCAGGATCGCGAACTCGTCCCCGCCCACCCTCGCGACCTCGTCGTGCTCGCCGAGGCAGGCGCGGATCCGGCGGGCGAGCTCGATGAGCACCTGGTCGCCGGTCGCGTGACCGAAGCGGTCGTTGATCGGCTTGAAGCCGTCGAGGTCGAAGAAGATGAGGGCGACGCTCCGACCGTCGATGCGCGCGGCCTCGAGCGCCGCGTTGACCTTGTCGACGAGGATGCCCCGGTTGGGCAGGTCCGTCAGCGGGTCGTGGCGCGCGACGTGGACCATCTCCTCGTTGAGCTCGATCCGCGACCAGGCGTCGGAGGCGACGGCGGCGAGCGCGCGCAGCGCCTCCTGGTCGGCGGCGACCGTCGAGCGCGCGCGGTCCGTGGCCCGTGCGACGATCCAACACTCGGTGCCGCGCTGGACCGCGGCGCCGATCTCACCGTCACCGGGAGCCGTGGCGCGGATGTCGACGTCCTTGAGCTTGAGTAGCCGGCGTCCGTCCTCGACCAAGCCGGTCAGCACGGCGTCCCGCGTCGTGTAGCGCTGGGCGCGGACCGAGGCGTCGAAGAGCACGGTCAGCCGGCGCGCGTTCTCGCGACCGCGGGTGACCGCGCGGGTGGCGACCAGCAGGGTGACGAGCGGGATCGCCAGGATCGCCTGCGTCCACCACGGGTGGTCGCGGTAGACCACGGCTCCGAGGTAGCCCAGCGTGTCGAAGGGCACGAAGCAGCCGAAGGCGAACGCGGTGCCGCCGTTGACGAGCAGGGGCCAGAAGCGGGCGCCGCTCTGCAACCAGACGGCGATCGCGGACAGGACGTAGTCGGTGAGGAAGTACGCCGTCGCGCCGAGCGCCACGGCGATCAGCTCGCGCGGTGCGCCGATCATCTCGGCGCGCACCATGTCGAGCACCCCGGTGGCCAGGGCCCCGGCGAGGATCCCGACGCCGGTGTTGAACACCTTGGCCGGCCACCGCTTGCCGCTCGTCAGCTGCGTCGCCAGGACCCCGACCGACCAGATCGCGAGCGCTTCGTGGGCGTCGTGCGTGCAGAGCAGGAACATGAGGATCGAGGAGTCGAACCCGACCTCGATGCCTGCACCGTCGTCGCGGTCGAGGATCAGAGGCACCCGGGCGACGACCACGATCAGCAGGATCGTGATGACCGCGGTCGACGGCGTCGTGACGCCGCTCCGCGCGGTCTCGACGGCCGCGACGGCGAACACCGCGAGCCCGGCGAGGCACACGAGCACGTGGAACCGCTCGGCGAGCGGCTCCGTCGCGGTGCCGGGCGGAGGCGAGGTCATCGTCGAGCGTGATCGGCCAGCGTCGGGAGCGGGTGAGCCATCCGACCTCCTCGGTCCAACGGGTGACCGGTGGAGTACCCGCCCGACGCGGCCGTATCCACCGCGCGGGTCTTGCCCGGGCGGCGGCGGGGTACTGCCGCAGCATGCGCAAGACTTGGTTGCTCGGTCCGCTCGCGGCCGTCGGAGCCGTCGCCGCCCGCGACCTCGTGCAACGCGATCACGCGATCCTGCGGACGTTCCCGGTGCTGGGACACGCCCGGTTCCTGCTGGAGTCGATGGGCCCGGAGCTGCGGCAGTACATCGTGGCCGGCAACGACGAGGAGCGGCCGTTCAGCCGCGACCAGCGACGCTGGGTCTACGCGTCGGCGAAGCTCCAGAACAACTACTTCGGCTTCGGCACCGACAACGACCTCGAGCACTCCAACGGCAACGTCGTGGTGCACCACCGCACGTTCGGCGAGGAGGAGCCGACCCACGGCGCGGTCGGCCAGGAGGCGCGGCTGCCCTCCGCCAAGGTGCTGGGCGGCCCGCGCGGCCGGCGGCACGCGTTCCGGCCCGACTCGGTCGTCAACATCTCGGCGATGAGCTTCGGCTCGCTCTCGGGCAACGCGATCGAGGCGCTCAACCGGGGCGCGGCCGAGGTCGGCTGCCTGCACAACACGGGGGAGGGCGCGGTGTCGCCGTACCACCGGATGGGCGGCGAGCTGGTCTTCCAGATTGGGACCGCCTACTTCGGGTGCCGTGACGAGCAGGGCCGGTTCAGCATCGACCGGCTCAAGGACCAGGTCGACCGGTCGCCGATCCGAGCCCTGGAGATCAAGCTCAGCCAGGGCGCGAAGCCCGGCCTGGGCGGCGTGCTGCCGGCGGCGAAGGTGTCGCCCGAGATCGCGGCGACCCGCGGCGTGCCGGTCGGGCAGGACTGCCTCAGCCCCTCGCGCCACGCGGAGTTCAACGACGTCGACTCGATGCTCGACTTCGTCGAGATGCTCGCCGCCGAGACCGGGCTCCCGGTCGGGATCAAGTCCGCCGTCGGTGACCTGGGGTTCTGGCAGCAGCTCACCGACGAGATGGCTCGCGGCGACCGCGGCGTCGACTTCGTCACGATCGACGGCGGCGAGGGCGGCACCGGCGCCTCGCCGCTGATCTTCACCGACTCGGTGTCGCTGCCCTTCCGGCTCGGTTTCGCCCGGGCGTACGCCGAGTTCGCCCGCCGTGGTCTGCACGAGCAGGTGACGTTCGTCGGCGCCGGCAAGCTCGGGCTGCCCGACAACGCCATCGCTGCCTTCGCCCTCGGCGCCGACCTGGTCAACGTCGGGCGGGAGGCGATGCTCGCAGCGGGCTGCATCCAGGCGCAGAAGTGCCACACGGGCGGCTGCCCGACCGGCGTCGCGACGCAGCACCCGTGGCTGGTGCGCGGCGTCGACCCGGTCGCGAAGGGCGAGCGGGTCGCCAACTACGTGCGCACCCTGCGGCGCGACCTCCTGAAGGTCGCCGAGACCTGCGGGGTGCCGCACCCGGGCCTGATCGACGCCGACGCCGTCGAGGTCCTCGACACGCTGTCGGACGGCCGGTTGCTCGGTCAGGTCTACGGCTACGAGCCCGGCTGGGGGCTCCCGTCCGCGGCCGACCGCAAGGAGATCTCCCGGATCATGGCGCGCACGGTCGAGGAGGAGGCCGCGACCGAGGGCCCGCCCGAGACCGCCCAGGGAGGCGCGCCCAGCGACGACATGGAGGGCGACCTGCCGGACACAGCCGGTGGCTGAAGCGCGAGGAGCGCCAGTGACCAGCCTCGAATCCACCGGCCGACGTCACGGATGACGCCAGCCGGTCTCCTTCTGGTCGTGCCCGTGTGCGGCCATCATCGACAATCCGCCGTCAACGGTGTAGGTGCTGCCCGTGACGTACGCCGCCCGCGGGGACGCGAGGAAGCCGATCACCGATGCGACCTCGTTGACGTGGCCCGGTCGTCCGAGCGGGTTGCCCGGTCGCTCCTGGTGGTAGGCCTCCTCGGTCTGCATGCCCGTCATGTCGGTCGCGATCTCACCGGGTGCGACGTTGTTGACGGTGATGCCGTGCTCGCCGAGCTCGAGCGCCAGGACCTGGGACAGCGCGCCGAGCCCGGCCTTCGCCGCGCAGTAGGCCGCGGAGCCGACCCGGGGAAGGTACTCGTGCACGCTCGTCACGTTGATGATCCGGCCGCCCTCGCCGCCGCGCACCAGATGACGCGCGGCGGCCTGGCACGTCAGGAACGGCCCGTCGAGGTCGGTCGCGACGACGTGGCGCCACTGGTCGAAGGCGAGGTCGAGCACGGGCGTGCTGTGGCCCGTGCCCGCCACGTTGACGAGCACGCCGAGGCCGTCGAGCTGCTCGACCAGCCGGTCGACCACCGCGCCCGCATCGGACGACGACGCGTCGAACGGCTCCACGAACGCCCGTCCTCCACGCTGCTCGATGTCGCGGGCGGTGTCCTGGGCCCCGCCGACGTCCTGGTGGGAGGTGAGACCCACGTCGAACCCCTCGGTCGCCAGCAGGGTCGCGGCCGCCCGGCCGATGCCGGAGTCGGCGCCGGTCACGATCGCCTTGTACGGATAGGTCATCTGAGCCTCCTCGGTTCGACTGCACGGTGCCCCGTGGGCGCATTTCCATGAGGACCGGACCGAAGCTGGCGCGTCGATGCTGGCCGCGCTACTCCGGTGGCTCGGCGTTGCGGCGCCGCGTCGCCCACGCCTTCTTCGCCGCCCGGCTCCGCTTGCGGCGCAGCCGTTCGGCCTCGGCCGCCCGTCGCTCGCGGGCGCGCTGCTCGCGACGTACGGCGTTCTCCGCCCGCCGGATCTCCGCCGCGACGACGGCCGGCGACCGGACCGGCCACACGTACGGCAGGTCATCGGCCACGTCCACGAACAGTGGTCCGTAGTGCTCCGGGTCCTTGCGGAGCAGGGACGACTGATGGCTGCGGTGGAGCTCGTCGTCTCCCAGCCAGGGTGGCAGCGCCCCGGCCGCCGCCAGCTCGGCCTGGCTGCGCACCGTGTCGACACCCGCTGCGCGCAGGTCGGTCGCGATCGTGAGCGCGCAGGAGTCGCCGTGTCCCAGCTCGGTCCAGACGGCGCAGCAGGTGAAGCCGTAGCGTCCCAGCGCCTCCTCGAATCCCTTCCACATCAGGACCGCGGGGTGGTTGGCCCAGCCGTAGCCGGGACGGGTCAGGGCCCGTACCACCTGGATCGTCTCGACGCGCTGCTTGCCGAGCCTCTTCTGGTCGAGGGCGCGTGCCGACGCCTCGAAGTCGGGATAGGGCAGGAACGTCTGCACGTCACCAGTCTCCGGTCACGACGGTCAGCCCAGCTCGGCGAGCACGGCGGGGACCTGCGCGGGCAGCTCTCGGGCGAGGTAGCCCACCGGGCCGACCGACGCCGCGAGGCGCTCCCCGCACCGGGCGTGCAGGTGCCCGGCCCACAGGGCAGCGACCAGCGGGGCGGCTCCGCGCGCCAGCACGCCGGCGACGATGCCGGCCTGTACGTCGCCGGAGCCCGACGTCGCGAGTCCGGGGCCGCCGCCCTCCACGACCCACGCCTCGCCGTCCGGTGCTACGACGTGCTTGACGGTCCCTCCGCACAGCACGACGACCCGGCTGCTGCTGGCCACCCGCGCCGCTGTGCCGACCGGGTCCTCGGCCACCTCGTCCCGGTCCGCGCCCGCCACGTGGGCCAGCTCGCGCGGGTTGACCGTGAGCACCACGCGTCCGTCGAGGTGGTGGAGCCCGTCGGGGCGGCGCGCGAGGAAGGCGCTCCCGAGCGCGTCCAGCACCACGGTGGCCCCGGTGCGGGGGAGCACCCGGTCGAGGAGATCGACGGCGTGGTCGGGGTCGACCAGGCCCGACCCGGCGAGCAGCACGTCGGCATCCCCGGCGTGCTCGATGATCCTTGGTGCCTCGTCGACGTCGATCGACCCGTCGGCGCCGGTCGCGAGCGGGACCAGGGCCGCCTCGGGCACCAGGGGCGCCAGCCCGGCCAACACCTCCTCGACGGTCGCGAGCGCGACCTTGCCGGCGCCGGCACGGAGCGCGCTCTCGCCGGCGAGCCGCACGGCTCCGGGCGAACGCGTCGAACCGCCGACGACCACCACCCGCCCGCTGTCGTTCTTGTCCTCGCCCGGTGGGGGCAGGGGGCGCTCCCGCAGCGCGGCAGGGGAGACCACCTGCACGCTCCGTCCCTCAGCCGACACGGTCGCCCCGCTCGCCCTGCGGTGCCTCGTGGGTGGTCTCGACGTCGACCTGGTCGACGGCGGTGGTGTCGGCGAACTCCTCCGGCTCGAGGACGTCGCCGCGCCGGCGATAGGTGGTCACGGAGGCGTTGGGGATCCGCACCGTGCGGTCCAGCTCGAGCACCTCCGCCTCGTCGATGCCCTCCAGCACGTAGCGGAACGTCATGATCACGGCCTGGTGCGTGAACAGCCACACCTGCTCGCCGTCGTGGCCGACCCGCAGGTCGGCGAGGAACGTCCGCACCCGGTGAGCGACGTCCGCCCAGCTCTCCCCGCTCGGCGGCTGGTAGTAGAACTTCCCCAGTCGCTTGCGCCGGGCGGCCTCCTCGGGGTGGCGGGCCCGGATCCCGGCGCCCGTCAGGCCGTCGAGCACCCCGAGATCGCGCTCGCGCAGCCGCTCGTCGTGCTCGAGCGGGAGGTCGACGCCCTCGAGCGCGAGCCGCGCGGTCTCCGCCGCGCGTTTGTACGGCGACGTCACGACCCGCGTCGGCCGCGACCTCTCGTCGCGCTCCGCGAGCCAGCGTCCGAGTGCGCGGGCCTGCTCGCGTCCGGTGTCGGAGAGCTCGACGTCGGCGTCGCGCGCATCGAGCTCGAGCTCCTCCGCTCCTGCTTCGCGCGCGGCCGCGTCGGCCCGGTTTCCCACGCTCTCGCCGTGCCGCACCAGCACCAGCCCCGCGGGGCCGCTGTCCCACCTCGGTCGCATCCTGCCTCCTGTCCCCGGCGGCAGTACCCCGCAGCGGGCCCGGGATGCCCCACCCGTGCCGGGGTAGCTCCCGGTCGTGGCGACGACGATCGACGAGGGCAACCTCGGGGCCTGGCTGCTCAAGTGCAATCCGGCCGTCTACGACCTGCGGGCCGCGGTCGATGCCGGCGTCGACTACGTCGACAGCTGGAGCGTCCGCCCGGGCTATCGCGCGGAGATGATGGCGCCGGGCCAGAAGGCCGTCCTGTGGGTCTCCGGCGACGGCACCCGCATGGCGCGAGGCATCTGGGGCGTCGGCTGGGTGCGTGGCCGGGTCCGTCCCGCGGACGCCGAGGGTGCCGGCTTCTGGACCGACCAGGGAGCCCGGCGGTCGGTGCGGATGGCGATTGCGCTCTGGATCCCCGTCCTGGCGGAGCCCGTCACGGTGAAGGAGATCCGCGCGGCGGGCGTCACGGACCTCGAGGTGCTGAGAATGCCGCAGGGGTCGAACCCTTCGTGGATCTCGCAGGCCCAGCTCGCCGTGCTCGAGCACCTGCTCCCCGAGTGGCCGACCGAGCCACGGGGTTCGGCGAAATGACAAAGACCCCCGCCGTGGCGGGGGCCTCTGTGCTCGGTGGGCAGGGGCGGGGTCGAACCGCCGACCTTCCACTTTTCAGGCGGACGCTCGTACCAACTGAGCTACCTGCCCGAGCGATGGGCCACCTTACCGGAGGCGGCGGCGCCGTCCGAATCCGGGGGAGCGCGGGCAAATACCGATGCCAGCCGCGGAGCCTGGTCCGTCTATGCTGAGCGGGCTGCGCCGGCCCGCCGGAGGCAGCGGGCCCCCTTCGTCTAGCGGCCCAGGACCCCGCCCTTTCACGGCGGTAGCGCCGGTTCGAATCCGGTAGGGGGTGCAAGCGTTGTCGAGGCCTTCGCCGCAGGTCTACTTCTGCTCCGTAAGGAGCCCGTGCGCGACTGCGTCCGTGGCGACGCGCAGGAGGTGGCGGAGCTCGTCGTCGGAGCGCCGAAGCGGATCGGAGCGCCACCCCAGGCTGATGATGCCGTTCCACGCTGCCCACAGCACCGTTGCGACGTCCTCGGGATCGACGTCGCGGATCGCTCCGGCCGCGATCCCGCGCCGCAGGGCGGTAACCATCCGCTCGTTCTGCTTGTCGACCGACGCGGCGAGCCGCTCGGCGAGGTCGCGGCCCGCGGGATAGCTGCCGGGGTCGCCGGGAAAGGCGAGCATCCGGAAGTACTCGGGGTTCGCGAGGTAGAACTCCAGGTACTCCTCGGCGGCCGCGTAGAGCTGGTCGACCGGAGAGCGCTCGGTCGTGTAGGCGCGGTCCATGAACCGGCGGTCTGCGTCCACCGCCCGCTCGACCAGCGCCGCGTGCAGGCCCGCCTTGGAGCCGAAGTGGTTGTAGACGGAGCCGATCGCCACCCCGGCGGTGGTCGCGATCTCCTCGACCGTGACCTGGTCGACCGGCCGCTCGCTGAACAGGCGCTCGGCGGCGCTCAGGAGGGCGTCGATCGTGCGCGCGGCACGCGGATCCACTCGTCCATCCCCTCTCCGGTGGCACGCCTTCGGCTCTCGGGCGCGGCCAACATAGCCCCAACGACTCGACCACACCGTCGCGAGTCGCTCACGCGACCCGGGTGCGTTCGCCGTCCGCGTCGATCCTGACCACCCTCTCGACGACGTCGTCGATGCGCGCCACCTGCCCGGACACGCAGACCTCGGCCAGCGCGTTGCTTCGCCCGCGCCGGCGTCGCTCCTCGTCGTAGGGATAGTCGGCGACCGGGCGGAACGATGCCGGTCCGCGGCGCGGCGCGTTCGGGTACAGGGTGCTGCCGGAGTTGAACGCGCAGAGCGTGACTGCCGGGCCGCACTCCTCGAGGAGGCGGCGGGTGCTCACCGTGATCACGTCGCGCCTGCGCCCGCGGTGGCCGCGGGCGCGGAGGTGGTTCTCGAGGCGCCGCTCGGTCGCCCAGAAGAAGACCCGGGCGTTGAGCTCACGGCAGAACTCCTCCACCGAGCAGTCGAGGCACCGCTGGAGGATCGGGAGCCGCAACGGTCGGTTGTCGAAGATGACCGCCCGGCCGTGGCGCGGATGGGTGAGCTCGACCGGCACCGGCCGCGGGCGGCTGAGGAGGGTGCCGCGGTCGGGCTCCGGCACCTCGAAGCGGTCGAGCAGGGCCCGGGTGCTCAGGAGGCCGGTCCGGCTGATCGCCTCCCAGGCTCCGCCGGTCGTCACGTGGTGCACGAGCGGGTGGCGCTCGGCGAGTTCTTCCGGAGACATATTGCAATCATTACAACAACCGTCGTACGGTGTCTTGCAATCCTTCCAAGAAAGGTTGCGACAGATGACGGACGCTGTGGTGGTCGGAGCAGGGCTCTCGGGCCTGGTGTGCGCGCGACGGCTCGCCGGGGCGGGCGTCGACGTGGAGGTCCTCGAGGCCCGCGACCGCGTCGGCGGGCGGACCCTCAACCAGGCCATCGGGCCCGGGCAGGTCACCGAGCTCGGCGGCCAGTGGGCCGGGCCGCAGCACACCGCCGTACGCCGGCTCGCCGCCGAGGTCGGGGTCGAGACGTTCCCGACCCACATCGCCGGCAGGCACCTCTACCACCACGCCGGCCGCGCGACGCGCTACCGCGGCGACGTTCCGGCGCGGATGCCGCTCGGACTCGGCGACTTCCGTCTGGCGCAGGCCCGGCTCGAGCGCCTTGCCCGCCGCATCGACCTCGACGATCCGGCTGGTGCGCCGTGGGCGCGGAGGTACGACGAGATGACCGTCGAGACCTGGATGCGCCGGCACATGCGCACTCGGTCCGGTCGGTCCCTGATGCGCTTGACCATCAAGGCTGTCCTGGCGGTCGAGCCCCGCGAGATCTCGCTTCTCGGCTGGTTGTTCTACATCGCCAGCGGCGGTGGCCTGGACTCACTGATCCGGACCGACGGCGGCTACCAGCAGGACCGCTTCGTCGGGGGCTCGCAGGAGATCGCACTGCGGATGGCGGCCGACCTCGGGCAGCGCCTGCGCCTGGCGACTCCGGTGCGTCGGATCGAGCACGGGCGCGACGGGGTGCGGGTCCACGCCGACGGCGCGGTCGTGGACGCCCGGTCCGTGGTGGTCGCGATCCCGCCGCACCTCCATCCCACCATCGAGTTCGCACCCGGACTCCCGGCCGTGCGCAACCAGCTCGCGACCGCGATGTCGGCCGGCATGGTGACGAAGTTCGTCGCCGTCTACCCCGAGCCGTTCTGGCGCGAGGCCGGGCTCTCGGGCCACGCGACCTCCACGGAGGGGCCGATCAGCATGACGTTCGACAACTCGCCCCCGGACGGGAGCCCGGGCGCCCTGGTCGCGTTCGCGTTGGCCGACGGCGCCCGCGCGTTGGAGGCGATGAGCCCGGCCGACCGACGCGGCGTCGTACTCGACGCCCTGGTCGCGCTGTACGGCGACCGGGCGAGCACGCCGCAGCAGCTCCACGAGCAGTGCTGGGCCCGCGAGCAGTGGACGCGCGGGTGCTACGTCGGCTACTTCGGGCCGGGCGGCTGGACGTCGTTCGGATCGGCGCTGCGCCGGCCGGTGGGACGGATCGTGTGGGCCGGCGCCGAGACAGCCACGCACGGCCACGGGTCCATGGACGGCGCCGTCACGGCAGGGGAGCGGGCCGCCGAGGAGGCGCTGGCCGCCTTGCGGCTCGAGGCCGGAGTGCGGGCGTGAGAAGGGCGGTGACGCCGGCGGCGCTCGTCGCGTTCGGCGCGAGCTACGTGGTCCTCGGCGCGTGGGCCGGTGTCCACGCCGCGTCCTTCACCGAGGCGGTCGCCGACTTCGGGCCGCCCAACGACCACCTCGTCCACGACTACGGCGCCGCGTCCGTCGCCGTCGGTGGCGGGCTCCTGCTCGCCGTACGACGGCCCGGGTGGTGGCTCCCGGTGCTTGCGGTGGCGGCGATCTGGAACGCGCTGCACACCGTCTCCCACCTCGTCGGCATCGATCAGGCGGGGTCGCGCGCTCTCGGCGTCGCCGAGGCGGTGGTGCTGTTCGCGTCGACCGTGCTCCTCGCCGGACTGGCGACGATGGCGAGGGAGGAGCCATGACCGACTGGCGTGCCGCTCACGAACGGGTGGTCGACAACTTCCGCACGGGCTGGGACCGGCCCGATCCCCACGCCTGGGACGAGCTCATGGATCCTGAGATGCGGTTCGTGCAGCCGATGCTGCGTGACGGCACCGGGCCGGAGCACTGGTGGCGGGAGAGCGCCCGCACCCTTGCCCTGCTGCCCGACCTGCGCGCCGACGTGCTGAGCTGGGCCGGTTCGGGCGAGAACCTGTTCATCCACATCCGGTTCACCGCGACGCTCGCCGGCCGGCCGCTGTCCTGGGAGGCGGTCGACCTGCTGAGGGTCACGCCCGAGGGCGTTGCGCTCTTCCGCGAGTCGTTCTTCGACTCCGTGCCCGTCGCGACCCAGGTCCTCAGCCGCCCGCGCTCGTGGCTGCGGTGGTGGCGGTCCGGGGTCGGCCCGTTCTTCGCGCGCAGGCGCCTGCTGCGACCCCCACCCACGCACGTCCACGGAGGCTCCTCATGACATCGACCCCCGACCTGCACACGGCCGCCCAGGCCTTCGTCGCCGAGGCCGAGCGGATGACCAACCAGCGCGACGTGGACGGCATCCGCGACGTGTTCGCCGAGGACGGTCACCAGGTCGCCGTGCTCGACGGCATCCTCATCGAGTCCCGAGGGATCGACGAGATCCATTCCGCGTGGCGAACGATGTGCGCCTTCATGGAGCGGCGGGCCATGTTCGTCGAGAAGTCGCTCGTCGCTGCCGACCGGACCACGATCGTCAACGAGTGGACCGGCACCGTCGCCGGGAGGAGGTCGGCGCGCGGCATCGAGGTCTGGCGCCGCGGTGAGGACGGGCGCGTGGTCGACCAGCGCCTCTACGGCTTCCTCGACCCTCGCCCCGAGAGCAGCCCCGTCGCGGGCCTCCGGATGCTCGCGTCGCACCCCTTGACGGCGCTGGCGCTCGCACGGGCGCGGCGCAACCCCTGACCCGGGGCAGCGGCGTCCACGCTCCGCTAGGGCGAGAGCTCCGAGAAGAAGTTCGCCCACCAGCCGGGGCGACCGGACGGCCCGCACGCCGTGCTCGCCACGACGATCGCAAGCTCGTCGACAGGATCGAGGACCTGGCTCTCGCGCCGCATCCGGAAGCGCAGCTCGGCGGTGCTGTCGTGACGTTGCCACGGCCACCGCCACCCGGTCCGCCGCATGGTGACCACCGGCGTCCCGTCCCGCTCGATCAGCGTCCGTCGGCGCGTCAGGTGGCGGACGGCGTACCTCCGGCCGGCGAGCACCACGTGCCCGTTCCGGTGCGTGCGCCTCCAGCCGTGCTGCTTGCCGTTCCATGCCTCGCCGACGGTGCCGTCGGGCATCAGGATCGACGCGAGGCCGCCGTGCAGCAACCCGCCGTGCCGGCTCTTCCATGCGCGGAGCGGGACCTCGTCCACCCACCGGCCGATGGGCCCGAGGATCTGTGTTCCAGGGGTGTCGGCGACGACGAGCGCGAGCGTTGCGCGGAGGCGCCTCCCGGCGTCATACAGCTCCAGCTGCGCCGTGTCGCTCCTCCAAGCAGCACGCCAGGTCAGAGGTGGTTCCCACGTCAGCCCCATGCGACGACCCCTCGGTGTGACGTCCTGTCCATCGGAAAGTCAGCAATCGTCGCTGTCGTCGGCCTATTCCCCGGCGCGCTGGTGCAAGCGGGGTCAGCCGTGGAGCTGGATCAGCTGGAGGTAGTTGCCGTCGGGGTCGCTGAAGGTCCCGAACCGCCCCGACGGCCGGTCCTCCGGCGGTGCGATCCACGTGACCTCCGCGGAGTCGAGCTGGGCCTGGTAGTGGTCGAAGTCGTCCACGTGGAAGTTGAGGATCGAGCGACCGGGCTCCGGGTTGACCTCGCTGACGTCCTCTCGCTGTTCGATGATCAGCCAGAGCTCACCCAGCACGATCGGGCCGTCTCCGGCGTGGTCCGGCGCGATCACCCGGCGGTACCAGTCGGTGAGGTCCGCGGCTCGGGTGCTGCCGAGGAGGATGCTTCCTGCAGGCATGGTGGGCATTGCTTCAATCTCCGTTTCTGTGCGGGTTGCGTCGGCGAGGATCCGAGGCGCGGTGCCGGCCGAAGCCCGCTCGCCACCGACGGGAGGACGGGCGGGCCGCCTTCAGCTGCACGAGCCGCTCGGTGATGCGCTTGATCCGCCTCAGGCGGTCGTCCCAGGCGTCCGGCTGCTGCACGGCTCGCCGTCCTTCCTCGGGCGTTCAATATGCAACGAATGGTTGCGTTGACCCTAGTGGACAAGGAGGGCAGATGCAACTATTGGTTGCGCGACAGCGGTTGCGCGCCAGGTTCAGTTGCCGCGGCGTCGAGCGAGCGCGTGGTCACCCGGCGCTCGGCATCGCGTCGACCTCCGCCGCGCCCGGGCACGGGAACGCGCGTCGATAGTCCGTGGGCGTGACTCCGACGACCTGCTGGAAGTGGCGCCGGAGGTTGGCCCCGGTCCCCATCCCGCTGCGATCGGCGATGCGCTCGACGGACAGGTACGTCGTCTCCAGCAACAGCTGCGCGAAGGCGATCCGCTGGTTCAGGAGCCATTGCATCGGCGCCATCCCGGTTGCCTGCTGAACCCTTCTGAACAGCGTGCGCGGGCTCAGGTGCGCGCGCTGGGCGAGCGAGTCGACAGTGATGGGCTCGGAGAGGTTCTCGCGCGCCCATTGCAGCACGGGTTCGATGCTCGCGTCGTCGGAGCGCGGCACGGAGAGATCGACGAACTGCGCCTGCCCCCCGGTCCGGTGCGCTGGGGTGACGAGTCGCCGGGCCAGGTGGTTCGCCGCGAGCGGGCCGAGGTCGGATCGGACGAGGTGCAGGCACAGGTCCATGCCGGCCGTCAGTCCCGCACTCGTGAGGACGTCGCCCTCGTCGACGTAGAGGACGGTGGGGTCGACCTCGACCTGCGGGAAGCGGCGCTTCAGGTCGTCGGTGTGCCACCAGTGGCCAGTCGCCCTCTTCCCGTCCAGCAGGCCCGCGGCAGCGAGGGCGAACACGCCGGTGCAGAGGGAGACCATGCGCGCACCGCGCCCGTGTGCCTCACGGAGGGCCGCCGTCAGCTCGGGCGCCGGGTCGTCCGTCCGGGTCAGCCAGCTCTCGGGAACCGACGGCACGATCACGGTGTCCGCCCCCGCGATGTCGTCCAACCCGTACGGCGTCGTCAGGCCGAAGCCGTTGTCCGGGCGTGGGACGTCGATCGAGCACCACCGCAGGTCGTACCAGGGATCGACGAGCTCCGGGGCGGGGATCCCGAAGACCGCGTTGACGATGCCGAACTCGAACATGTCCCACGGGTGGATGTTCGACGACTCGACCACGACTGCTGCGACGGTCCCGACGGCCATCACCCCAGTCTGGCACGATCCGTTCGCTCATAGGCAATCCTGCCACTGTCGGGAGGGCGCGCCGGCGGCGACGCTTCCGTGTCATGACAAGTGATGCCCTCGAGCCCGCGGCGCCCGTCGCCCGCCCTGTCCTTGACCCGCGGCGTTGGAAGGCGCTCGCGCTCCTGTGCGTGGCGTTCTTCATGGTCATCGTCGACTCCCAGATCGTGATCCTGGCTCTCCCCGAGATGCGGTCGGACCTCGGGATGTCGGCCACCGAGTCGACGTGGGTCATGAGCGCCTACATGCTCAGCTTCGGCGGCCTGTTGCTCCTGGGAGGTCGCACCGCTGACCACCTCGGCGGTCGCCGGATGTTCATGGTGGGGACGGCGCTGTTCATGGCCGCTTCCGTGGCGTGCGCGCTCGCACCCACGGGCGCCGCGCTCATCGCGGCGCGGCTCGTCCAGGGCGCGGCGGCGGCGATCATGACGCCGACCGCGATGACCGTGCTCATGGCGACGTTCCCCGAGGGCGCCGAGCGCAACAAGGCGCTGGGGATCTGGACGGGGATCGGTGCCTTCGGTGCCACGGCGGCCTTGCTGATCGGTGGCCCGATCACCGACGGGCTGGGTTGGCCGTGGGTCTTCTACATCAACGTGCCGCTCGGTCTGATCGTCCTGGTGCTCGGGCCGAAGGTCCTGCGTGAGACGGCGCGGGTGGTCGGAAGGAGCCGGTTCGACGCTCCCGGAGCCGCTCTTGTCACGGGTGCGGTGGGAGCGCTGGTGTACGCGATCATCGAGGCGCCTTCGGCGGGGTGGGCGAGCGGGCAGACGCTGGCTCTGCTCGTCGGCGCCGCGATCCTGATGGTCGGGTTCGTGCTCGTCGAGCAGCGCTCCCCGGCGCCGTTGGTGCCCCTTCGGATCTTCCGCTCTGCGACGTTCGTCAGCGGCAACGTGATCGTGCTGCTGGTGGGCATGGCGGTGTACGGCGGCGCCATGACGCTCTCCCTCTACGCGCAGGACGTCCTGGGCTACTCCGCTGTCGCGTTCGGGCTCAGCACCGCCATCTACGCTGCGATGTCGCTGATCGGCTCCAACGTCGCCGGGCGCCTGATCACGACAGCCGGATTCAGGCGCATCGCGCTCGTCGGGTCGACCCTGATGGGCACCGGGCTCGTCGTACTCGCGTTCGTCTCTCCCGACGGCAACTACTGGGACGACCTGTTCATCGGGCTGGTCGTCTTCGGCTCCGGTATCGGCACCACCCACGTGGCCGGGTCGGTCGCTGCGCTGAGCGGCGCCAAGCCGGAGGAAGCCGGCCTCGCCTCCGGCGTCACGAATGCCGTGTTCCAGGTGGGGGCGGCGCTCGGCATCGCCATCACGTCGACGGTGGCGCTGGCGACGAAGGGCGCCGGCGAGAGCGCGGGCGCCCTGACCGAGGGCTATCGGGCGTCCTTCTGGACGTGTGCGGTCTTCGTCCTCGTCGCGTTCGTGATCGCGTTGGCGACCCGACGGACGCCGCGGGACGAGCGGGAAGGGGCGAGCGCCGGGACCTCGGCTTCGTGATGCGCCGCGGCGATTCCTCGTGCGCCCGCGTCCGGTCCTTAGGGATGGAGCTCGTCGCGAGGGCTCGGGACCGGGAGGTCGAACGGGATGGAAGGCTCGGACGCGCTGATCGACAGGGTGCTGGCGCCGTCCCTGCGCTTCGCGACCCGCGCCTCCGCGCTCCTTGCGCCCGACGCGTCGCACCGGCCGACGCCGTGCGCGTCGTGGAACGTCGCGGAGCTGGCCCGGCACCTGCTGGAGTCGCTCCACGTCGTCACCACCTCGCTGAACTTCGGGATCACCCCACCGCCGCCGGCGTGGCTCGCGCACTGGGACGACCTCTCCGAGTTCGAGCAACGGCTCGGTGGCGTCGCGCGTGACCTGCTTGCCGCTGCGCGACGGGGGAGGCGTCCATCCGTCTCGATCGACGGCGTCGACCTGGACAGAGGGTTGGTGCTGATCGTCGCCTCGCTCGAGGCATCGGTGCACAGCTGGGACCTCCTGGCGGGCGCAGGTACGCCGCTCCCTCTTCCTGCGCCTCTCGCGCGGAACCTCGGACGCGTCCTTCCGGCGGTGCTCGACACCGAGGCGAGGGGATCCCAGTTCGCGCCGCCCGTCCCGGTGCCCGACGGCGCCTCCCCCAGCGACCGGATCCTCGCCGCCGTCGGACGGTCGCCGGACCGTTGGAGCCGGGGCGGCAACAGGCGGGCCTGACGCGGCGCGGGACTCGCGATTCCTTCGCGCCCGCACATCGGTCTCTTACTCCGTACCCGGAAAGCAAGGAACGGAGCGAGGAATGGGAACGATCACGGTGTCGGCGTTCGTGACCGTCGACGGCGTCCAGCGTGATCCGGTGGCCTGGATCGGCGACTGGTTCAGCGACGACCTCGTTGCCCACGCCACCGGCCTGCTCGGGCAGGCGGACGCGATGGTCATGGGACGGGGGACCTACCAGTACTTCGCCGAGCGGTTCCCCCACATCCCGGGGCCCCACGCAGACCGGGTCAACACGATGAGGAAGCTCGTGGTCTCGAGCTCCCTCAGCGAGGTGGGCTGGCAGAACGCCGAGCTGGTGCGCGGGGACGCCTTCGAGGTGGCGATGGGCCTCCTCGGGCGGGAGCAGGGCTCCTACGTCATGTACGGCTACGGCTCCCTCGCGGCCCGGCTGATCCACAACGGCTTCGTGGGGACGCTCGAGTTCCTCGTCGTCCCCACGTTGCGCGGTTCGGGGTCCTCGATGGTCCAGGAGAGCCTGGGCCGCGACCTGGTCCTGTCGTCGAGCCGCACGTTCGAGTCCGGCGTCGTCGGCCTCACCTACACGCCGCAGTGGGACTGAGCGGCGACAGCGTCATCCGCGACGCGGGTCGCCGCCCTCGGCCCCTCCGGCGCCGGGCACGGACGCCACGGTCACCATGAGCGGACGCAGGCCGTGCCGCTCGTAGAACCGGAGTGCGTCGGCGTTGCCGTGGACGACCCCGATCCACAGGTCGCGAACCCCGAGCTCGAGCATGCGCTCCCGCGCCGCCGTCAACAGGGCGCTCCCGATCCCCGCCCCGCGTCGGTGCGGGGCGACGGCCAACGACTCGACGTCCCCGATGCGGTCGCCGGTCGTCCAGGAGTCGTCGGGGCCCGGCAGGAAGTGCGCGACCAGGTAACCGACCAGGTCGTCGCCCTCGAACGCTCCGAGCGCGAAGGCGTCGGGCTCCGCCAGCCACTGCCGGTAGCGCTCGCGACGGATCTTCCAGGTGGTGGCGGGCTCCCACCAGGTGGCCCAGCTCGGACCGATCGACCGGTGTTGCCGGTCGAGAGCGAGCCACAGAGGCTCGACCATGTCGATCTCCGAAGCCTGGAGCACTCTGATGCGTCGCTCGGACGGTTCCATGTCCTCATCCTCTCTGCGAAGGACCAGTCACGTGCCACCTGAGGACGGCGATCCCGCACTCGTAGGCCCGCGAGTCGAGGAGGTCCCACCTGGCGCCCGCGAGCGCCCGGTCGAAGATCCTGGCTCCTTCGCCGGCCAGACCGGGGTTGACGAACAGCTGGAGCTCGTCGACCAGCCCGGCCCGGAGCAGGGCGGAGGCGAACGAGGCACCGCCGAAGCAGATGACCTTGCCGTCCACCCGCTCCAGGGCCTGCCGGACGCCGTCGACCAGCGGCCCGGTGATGACGGTGTGGTCCGAGCGACCGTGCTGATAGCTCTCGCTGGTCACCACGAGCTTCGGCACGTCGGTGACGTGGCGTGCGAAGGCGAAGTCGGGGTCACCTGCACGCTCCTCGGCGATGCCTTGCCAGTGGTCCGCGTAGCCGTCCGCCATGGGCCGGCTGAGCAGGATCGCGTCTGCGTCCGTCACGAGCTCGTTGAACCTGCTCATGAGGTCTGCGGACCAGGGCGAGTCAGGGCCCCAGTCCCACAGGCCCCACGGAACTCCCAGGGAGCTGTCCACGTAGCCGTCGATGGAGGTCTGCATCTGCAGGACGAGATCGGTCATCACGTTCCGTTCGGTTGGGGTTGCTGGGTGGAGCGGGCGGGTCGACGAGTTGGTCACAGGTCCAGCACGGACGGATGGCCGGCGGCGGTGACCAACCACGGGTCCTTGAACACCGTGGCCCTCCGGATCCGCCGGTCGGAGATGGTGAGGACGCAGAAGCCGGACGCGCGGTACCGCCCCTTCTCGTCGCGGAGGTAGGAGACCGCAGCGGGTTGCCCGTTGACCCGCGTGGGGAACAGGCGCCAGTCGCCCGGTGCGCCGAGGACGTGTCGCTCGAGATAGGGCAGGCACGTGGCGATGCCCTGGAACCAGGTCCGCGAAGGGGGGCACTCGATGCTGAAGTCCTCGTGCGCCAGCCGGCGGATCTCGTCGATGTCGGACTTCTCGAAGGCCAGGACGTACTGCCCGAGCAGCTCGGTCTCCACGATCGCCGGGTCGACCGTCGCTTCGGTCGGCGCCGCCGCCTCGATCCTGCGACGAGCCCGCTGCAGGAGGCTCTTGACGGCCGGGACGGTGATGTCCAGCGATCGGGCGACCTCGTCCGCGGGCCAGGCGAGCACCTGTCGGAGGAGGAAGACCGCCCGCTGTCGGGGCGGCAGGTGCTGGAGGGCCGCCACCAGCGCCAGGTTGACCGACTCGCGGTGGACCACGATCTCCAGCGGGTCGGTTGCCGCGCTCGGTCGGGTCGCGTCGTCGGGCAGCGGCTGCAGCCAGCTCGTCCCGAGCTCGAGCACGGGAGCCGCGTCCGGGTCGTCGGTCGGCGCGCCGAGACCTGCGGGAAGCACGCGTCGCTGCTTGCCGCCGAGAGCGTTCAGGCAGGTGTTGGTCGCGATCCGGTAGAGCCAGGTCTTCAGGGACGACCGCTGCTCGAACTGGCTGATCCCGCGCCGTGCGCGCAGGTAGGTCTCCTGGACGAGGTCCTCCGCATCGTGGAAGGACCCCGTCATCTGGTAGCAGTGCCGCAGGAGTGCCCCGCGAAGGGCGTGGAACTCGGTGTCGAGGAGTCCCTCAGGCGTCTCATCCGCCGCGTATCCGCTCACGCTGCTCCTTCGTCGACGTACCGGGCCTGGCCCGCTTGGTATGGAGACCGCCGGGAGCGTCGAAAGGAATCGCTCAGCGTGGAATTTCGATCCCAGGAGCCGCCGGGAGGAGCGGTTCGACCCACGCCGCGAACCGGCGGATCGCGTCGTCGGCCTCGGGAGCACGCCCGGCGGCCATCTGGAACGTGTGCTGCTGGCCCGGGAAGACATCGAGCGCCACCTGAACGCCGGCCTGCTCCGCCCGCAGCGCGAGGTTCCGGGCGTCGTCGAGCAACGTCTCGTCGCCGCCGACCTGGATGTACGTCGGTGGGAGCCCGGCCAGGTCCGCGAAGGCGGGGCTGGCCAGGGGATCACGGGGATCCGTGCTGCCCAGGTACATCGCCGCCAGCCCCTTCACGACGTCCTGGTAGAAGTACGCGTCGCGGCCGGCGTTGAGCTCGTAGCTGGCGTTCGACACGGTCATGTCGACCCACGGCGAGATCAGGTAGATCGCAGCGGGCATCGCACGCCGGTCGTCCCGGGCTCGGAGCGCTGTCGCCAGGGCGAGCGTCGCCGCGGCGGAGTCCGCGCCGAACACGACGTGCTGTGCCTCGACACCGCCGTCCAGGAGCCACTCGTACGCCGCCGAGGTCGCCGTGAGCTGGGCCGGGTGCTGGTGCTCCGGGGTGTGCGGGTAGGAGACCAGGAGCGCGCGGATCCCGGCCGTCTTGGCCAGGTGGCCGACCAGCTTGCGATGCGTGTAGAGCGAACCTCCGACGAACCCGCCGCCGTGGATGTAGAGCAGCACGTCGTCCTTCCTGGCGTTACGGGGCTCCACCCACAGCACGGCCGCGCCGTCGATCTCCCGCTCGAGGTAGTCCACCTCGCGTGGCTCCGCGGTCAGGTCACCCCAGTGGTCGTTGGTCTCTCGCGGCTCCTGTCGAGAGGGATCCGGGTTGTTCAGTTCTTCCGTCCACGCGCGATACATGGTGGCGACGGCCTCGGACTGCCAGCTGGGCACTGCGGTTCTCCTTCGAAGACGGGATCTCTGCCGGCCGGACTCCGGAACCCTTGCTCCGGCCTGCCGCTACAGACCGCTGGTTGCGCCAGAAGGGAGCGTGGTGCGCCGCGGGCGATTCGTTCCCGCCCGCGGACGGGTCAGATCCTCGACACGAACGTCCGACCGGGTCGGAGGCCCTCATGCGAAACATCTTCCAGTCCGTCCTCATCTCGCTCGACGGTGTGGTGGCAGATCCTGGCCCCTGGGCCATGCCCTACTTCACCGAGGAGAGCGGGAAGGACGCATTGGCCCAGCTCGAGCGGTCGGACGCGATGCTGATGGGCCGCACCACGTATGCGGACCTGGCTGCCCGCTGGCGCAACGACTCGGGGCCGTTCGCCCAGCGGATGGCGGCGATACCCAAGTACGTCTTCTCCTCGACGTTGCGGGAGCCGCTCTGGTCGAGCACGACCATCGTCCGCGGCGATCCGGTCGCGGAGGTGGCTCGACTCAAGGACGACGGTGACGGAGACCTGACGACCTACGGCTACGGCCGGCTCGCCCGGACCCTCCTGGAGGCCGGCCTGGTCGACGAGATGATGCTGTCGATCCACCCCGTCGTCCTGGGCGGGTCGGCGCCTCGCCTGGAGTCACCACCCCTCGGCCTGACGCTCTCCGGCGTGGTGCCGCGCACCTCGGGAGTGGTGGTGGCCAGCTATCGGGTCGGCCGGGTTGGAGCGTAGGTCGACCGGCGACCGCCCGGTTCCCTGCCGATTGGGACCGGCGAGGCACGATGGGTTAGAGTTCCACCGCTCCAGTGATGGAGCCGCAAGGCCCCGTAGCGCAGTTGGTTAGCGCGCCGCCCTGTCACGGCGGAGGCCGCGGGTTCGAGTCCCGTCGGGGTCGCCAGCACGCCCGGACCACCAGGTCCGGGCGTCTTGCGTTTCCCGGGCAGAATGGGCGGGTGCCCGTCGAGATGAGCCCCGAAAAGTTCGACGCGCTCGTCGACCAGGCGCTCGACGAGATCCCGGACGAGATCGCCACGCTGGTGCGCAACGTGGTGGTGCTCGTCGAGGAGGAGCCGCCCGAGGGGGAACCCGACGACCTGCTCGGCCTGTACGACGGTGTCGCCCTCACCGAGCGGGACAGCTCGGTCATCCAGCAGCTGCCCGACCGGATCTTCATCTTCCGGGGCCCGCTGCTCGACATGTGCGAGGACGAGGCCGACCTGGTCGAGGAGATCCGGATCACCGTGGTCCACGAGGTCGCTCACCACTTCGGCATCGACGACGCCCGCCTGCACGAGCTCGGCTACGCCTGATCCGCCGTACGCACCGAGGGCCCGGCGGCCCGAGGGCCCGACGTACCTGACGTTCTGGTTCGAAATCGGGCGCCAGGACGACCATTACGTCAGGTGCGTCGCCGCCCAGAAGCCGAGCGCGCACGCGGCCAGCCCGAGGACCACCGTCGCCAGGGCGTACGCCGCGCCGCGTCTCATGCCGAGGTCGCGCGTCTGCACCGCGAGCGACGAGTAGGTCGACAGCCCGCCGCAGAAGCCGGCGCCGAGGAACGCCAGCGCCTGCCCGTCGACCGACCAACCGACGCACAGCCCGAGCAGCAGCGAGGCGAGGGTGTTGGCGGCGAGCGTCCCGGCGTGCAGCGGGCGCTCCCACCGGCGGCCGAGGTAGTACCGCAGCGGTGCGCCGACGGCGGCGCCGAGCGCCACCCAGAGCGCGGTCACAACTCGTCCTCGGCGGGCAGCGGCGGGGCGAGCCGGCCCACGGCGACGACCGCGACCAGGCACGCGGCGAGCGTGCCCACGACGTAGGCCGCGGCGAGCGCCGTACGGCCGTCGGCGAGGAGGGCCCGACTCTGCTCCGACGTGGCCGAGAACGTCGTGAACCCGCCGAGCACACCCGGCCCGAGCGCCGCCGCCCACGCCTCCGACCGGCGCGCGAGGGGGAGCAGCTCGAGGCCGGCGAGCAGTGCGCAGCCGACGACGTTGACCGTGAACGTCGTCCACGGGAAGCCGGAGCCGTCGGCGGCCACCTCGCCCGCACCCCAGCGGAGCACGGCCCCGATCGCGCCTCCCGCGGCCACCGCGAGCAGCAGGCGCGGGGCGGGGGTCACGTCGTGATCGTAGGGGCGCCGTCGGACCACGCCACGGGCGAGGCGCCGCGGGCCTGGCGCCGGAACTCGCCCAGGAACCAGATCTGGAACGCCCGCTGCTCGGGCGTGCGGGGAGCGGTCAGCAGCCGCTCGGCGCGGCTGAAGTCGTCGGCGGCGTCGAGGAGGTCGACGAGGCCGCCGATCTGGAGCGCGACGTGGGGGCTCATCCGCAGGCGCAGGTCCACCGTGGTGTGGCCGCCGGTGCGCGCGGCGTCGACCTGCTCGCGGCCCATGTTGGCGCGCAGCGGCCGCTCGAGCGCGTCGAAGGCCTCGGCGAACTCGCGCGCCAGCGGGTAGTCATCCTCGTGGGCGAGCGCGAGCAGCCGGATCTCGCGGCGCAGGTCGCGGAAGTGCCGTTGGAAGCGGCCGAAGTAGTCGACCGGCACGCCGTTGACCTGGATCGCGACCTCGCCGATGCGGGTCTTGGTCTCGATGGGCGGGGTCGTGGTCTGGGTGACCTGGTAGGGAGCGCCGCGGTCGTCGGCGAGCTCGGTCGCCGGCTCGAACCAGACCGCCTTGCCGTCGTCCTCGATCTCGGCGCCCCACGCCACCGACGCCCGCGCGACGATGTCGAGGCCGCGGCCAAACGCCGTCAGCCCGGTGATGTCGATCTGGTCGACGGCGCCCGAGTCGAACGCGTCGAGGTCGAAGGCGTCCATGTCGATGCCCCCGGCCGGGGAGCTCGGCTGCGGGGCGACGGTCGACCGATCGTAGACCTCGATCCGCGGGTGCTCGGGGGTGCCGCGGAGCTGGAGCCGGATCGGGGGCTCGCCGTGGAGGATCGCGTTGGTGACCAGCTCGGAGACGCCGAGCTCGGCGCACTCGGACAGGTCGGCCCTGTCGATGCGCCGGCAGGCGTCAACGACCCAGCGGCGTGCTTCCTGCACGCTGCCAGGTCCGGTGCCCAGAGGTAGGGGCTTCCGGTGCGGCACCTTGGAGATGCACCTCCACTGGTTCCGATGCCCGAGTCTGTTGTCTGAGGGGAGTTTGGGTAGTGATCCTGCGTTCACTACCCGCGCCGCGAAGCGGCCAAACCCGAGAGGCGCACCCAGATTCTGCCCTTCGAAGGACGGTGCTCGCACACCGTCCATCCCTAGGGCGTGTCGCCCGCCGCGGCGGCGCGATGTGACCGACGAGACGCCCACCTGGATTGGGGGTCGCGCTCGGCCTTCAGGGACAATGAAAGGTGCAGGGACAATGACGTCGCAGGCATCGATCCCGCCGCAAGTCGCTCACAAGGAGGGCACTCATGGCAGCCAGCGAGACCACCGACACCACCGCGGTCCCGGGTTCGGGCCGGCACAGGGTGGTCGTGATCGGCTCCGGGTTCGGCGGCCTGTTCGGCACCAAGGCGCTCCGACGCTCCGACGTCGACGTCACCATGGTCGCGAAGACGACCCACCACCTCTTCCAGCCGCTGCTCTACCAGGTGGCGACCGGCATCCTCTCCGAGGGCGAGATCGCGCCGCCGACCCGTGAGGTCCTGGCCGGCCAGAAGAACGCCCAGGTCCTCCTCGGCGAGGTCACCGCCATCGACCTCGAGGCCCGCACCGTCACCTCGCAGGTGCTCGGCCGCGAGCTCGTCACGCCGTACGACTCGCTGATCGTGGCGGCCGGCGCCGGCCAGTCCTACTTCGGCAACGACCACTTCGCCGAGTTCGCCCCCGGCATGAAGAGCATCGACGACGCGCTCGAGCTGCGCGGCCGCATCTTCGGCGCGTTCGAGATGGCCGAGATCGGCGCCAAGCGCGGCGACAACGTCGACCACCTGCTCACGTTCGTCGTCGTCGGCGCCGGCCCGACCGGTGTCGAGATGGCCGGACAGATCGCCGAGCTCGCCCACCGCACGCTGACCCGCGACTTCCGCGCGATCAGCTCCAAGCAGGCCCGGGTGATCCTGGTCGACGCCGCGCCCCAGGTGCTGCCACCGTTCGGCCAGAAGCTCGGCGGCTGGGCGCACAAGGAGCTCGAGGAGATGGGCGTCGAGGTCAAGGTCGGCGCCATGGTCACCGGCGTCGACGAGCGCGGCCTCACCGTCAAGTACAAGGACGGCACCGAGGAGAACATCGCCGCCGTCACCAAGGTGTGGGCCGCCGGCGTCCAGGCCAGCCCGCTCGGCAAGACCCTCTCGGAGCAGACCGGCGCGCCGCTCGACCGCGCCGGCCGGATCGCTGTCAACCCCGACCTCACCCTCCCGGGCCACCCCGAGGTGTTCGTGGTCGGCGACATGATCGCGCTCGACAACCTCCCGGGTGTCGCCCAGGTCGCCATCCAGGGCGCGAAGTACGCCGCCAAGGAGATCGACGGCCGGCTCAAGGGCAAGGCCCCGCAGGCGCCGTTCAAGTACTTCGACAAGGGCTCGATGGCCATCGTCAGTCGCTTCCGCGCGGTCGCGATGGTCGGCAAGCTCCGGCTCACCGGCTTCATCGCGTGGCTGATGTGGCTCGCCGTGCACCTCTTCTACATCACCGGCTTCAAGAACCGTGTCACCGCGGTGCTGCACTGGTTCGTCTCGTTCATCGGCAAGGGCCGCTCGGAGCGCACGTCGACCGAGCAGCAGATCTTCGCCCGGGTCGCGCTCCAGCGGCTCCAGCGGGGCGCGACCGACCTGGTCTCGAACCCCGGCGAGTACGACGCCGAGGCCGAGCGCCGCCGGCGCGCCGAGCTCGAGGCGCAGGCCGCCGAGGAGGCCCGGCTCTCCGACGCCAACGAGCGCGGCGTCAAGGTCTGATCCGCGCTCAGGCGGTCAGGCCCCCGTCGACCACCAGCACCTGCCCGGTCATGTAGTCGTTGGCCGGGTCGGTGAGGAACTGGCACACGCGCGCGATGTCGGCCGGCTCACCGAGCCGGCCGGCCGGCGTACGCCGCACGATCTGGCCCATCTGGCCCTCGTCGAGGCCGTGCGACATCTCCGTGCGCAGATAGCCGGGAGCGATCGAGTTCACGATGATGCCGCGCGAGCCCAGCTCCCGCGACAGCGCGCGGGTCATGCCGTCGAGCGCGACCTTGGTCGCGCTGTAGACCGCGAGCCCGCGGTAGCCGGAGAGGCCGACGATCGAGGAGATGTTGACGATGTGGCCCTTGCGCCGCGCGAGCATCCGGCGCGAGACCAGCTTGGTCACGTGCAGCGTGCCCTTGATGTTGAGGTCGATCACGAGGTCGATGTCGTCGTCGTCGGCCATCGCCAGGATGCCGTCGCGCGCGACGCCGGCGTTGTTGACCAGCACCTCGATGCTGTCCCAGGTCTCGATGACCTGCTCGATGAACGCCGTCGTCGTCGGCCGGTCGCTCAGGTCGACCTCGGCGAAGAGGAACCGGTCCTTGGTCTCCGGGTCGCTCTCCCACCGGTCGACCTCGGGCGTCCGGCTGCGCGCACAGGTCGCGACACGGTCGCCCGAGTCGAGGTAGGACTGCACCAGACCGGCGCCCAGGCCGCGGCTCCCGCCGGTGATCACCACGGTGCGGGGGGCGATGGACACGGGCTCGCTCATGCGTCGTACTCCTGTCTGCGGCGCCGTCGGACTCGGGGGCAAGGGGTACGACGCAGCGGGCGTCACCCTAGTGCCCTCGCGACAGGTCGGGGCGGGTACTCGAAGTACGGCTACTCGAAGTACTTGGGCGTCGGAGCGACGATCTCCTCGCTCGCGATCCGCTCGCGGGCCCACTTCGGGAGGATGAACACGCCCTCCGCCTCGGCCGTGACGCCGTCGGGCCCGATGATGTGGCCCTTCGCCCACGTCTTGATGCCCTCGGCGCGATCGATCCAGGCCTCCGCCTTCAGGTCGCCCAGAGGCGTGCCCTGGCGGTAGACGATCGTGAGCGTGCCGGTCATGCCCGGGCGGCCGCCGGCGCCTGCGGCCTGGCCCAGCATCTGGTCGAGGACCAGCGACACCACGCCGCCGTGCACCAGCCCCGGCGGGCCCTCGTAGGCGGCGCCGAGGTGGAAGTCCGACCAGGACCGTCCGGACGTGTCGATCTCGATGGTGAGCGGCGGCGCGACCGGGTTGCGCAGCCCGATCACCGCGTTGCCCCACGGCCGCCCGCGCCGCTCCGGGTGGTAGAGCACGCCGAAGGAGCCCTCGAGCTGTCGGCGGCGCAGCCGCTCGGTGATCGCCTCGATCTCCGCCTGCGCGGCCCGGACCTCGTCGTCGTCGACCAGGGTGCGGATCGTCGCGTCGACCAGCCCGCGGACCGCGTCGGTGAACGGCCCGTAGAGGGCGGACTGCCGCGCGACCTCCTCGTCGCTCGCTTCGTCGATCTCGAACTGGGCCATGGGCCCAGACTAGAACACGTTCCAGGACTCCATGGACTCGAGGAGCTCGGGGCGGTTGGCGCGTGCCCAGTCACGCACGTCCGGCCGCAGCCGCAGCAGCGAGTCCATGAACCGGCCCGGGTCGACGAGCGACGCGTCGACCTCCAGCACCGGGCGGCCCGGTCGCTCGACCAGCACCAGCCAGCCGCGACGGCCGGGCACCCCGATCACCGCGACCGGGGTGTAGGGGTTGGACAGGTCGGCGACCTCGAGCGTGCCCCCGCGCTGGATCTCGAGCTGGCCGCGGTGGATCCGCACGTGGGTCGCCGTGGCGCCGGCGCGCACGGCCCAGACGGCGAGCACGAGCACGCCGCAGGTGGCGGCGACGCCGTACGTCGCGAACGAGGGGTCGCGGTACGCGTAGAGCCCGGCCGCCGCTGCGGCCAGCAGCACACCGAAGAGCGCGAAGCTCATCGCCCGGCGGATGCCGTGGCGGGGCGCGAACGTCACGTCCGTCGACCGGCCGCTGGAGGTGGCGGGTGGCACCTCGGTCGCGGGTACGGCGGCCGCGGGCGTCGTGGCGAGCGCTGCCTCGGCCCGCTCCTCCGTGGCCGGCTGGGGCGCCGGCTCGGACGCGGGCCGGGGGCTGATCGTGCCGAGGGCCTCGAGCACGGATCGCCCGGCGTCGTGGCCGCCGGGCTCGTGCCGCGTCGCGGGCGGAGGCACGTCGGCGCCGATCGCCTCGAGCACCGACCGCCCGGCCGCCCGGGTGTCCGGGCCGGCGGCGCGTCGGGGCGCGGACGCGGTCACGAAGACCGCTTCCTGGCTCGCCTCGTCGCCGCGGTGCTTGCCGCCGTCGCCCTTGTAGGTCTGTCGCTTCTCGAGCCAACGGCGGATGCTCTCCGTGTCGGGCCCGAACTCCATGTCACTCCCCATGACCGGAGCCTCCCTTCCTCCCAGGCCCGAAATGTACGCCGCCCGCGGGCCCGCCGTGGTCATGTTGGGGTTGCCCGCCCGCGGCCGGATACATTTGAGAGTGAGTCTCAATTGCTGATGGAGGAGTGAGCGTGACCGACGAGGGTGTCCCCGGGGCCGGCCAGCGGGCTCCGCTGCGGCCGACGCGCCAGCGGCGGGCGATCACCGACGCCCTCGCGGGGGCGGAGGAGTTCCAGAGCGCCCAGGACATCCACGACGCCCTCAGGCACGCGGGGGAGAAGGTCGGCCTGGCGACGGTCTACCGCACGCTCCAGGCGATGGCCGACGCAGGTGAGGTGGACGTGCTCCAGGCGCCGGGAGGCGAGGCGGCGTACCGCCGCTGCAGCGCGTCGCACCACCACCACCTCGTCTGCCGGGAGTGCGGGCGAACGGTCGAGATCAGCGGCTCGAGCGTCGAGCGGTGGACGGAGTCGGTCGCGCGCGACAACGGGTTCTCCGAGGTCAGCCACACGATCGAGCTGGTCGGGCTCTGCGCCGACTGCTCCCGCTGACGAGCAGCGCGCAAAAATTGAAGCAGCCCTGGCGTCTCGGGTCACCAGGGCTGCGACAGGAATATTGCCCGAGTCCGACGGAACTTGTCAGCGGTTTCGGGCAGGAACTCAAAAGTTTTACTTTCCGGATGTAACGGATCGCGCCCGTGGCGCCTCAGGTCTGATGATTCCCGCTCGCTCTAGGCTCGGCGCATGCTCAAGTACCTCGGCTCCAAGCGCACGCTGGTGCCGGTGCTGGGCGAGCTCGCTGTGGGGTCGGGGGCGGAGACCGCGGTCGACCTCTTCACGGGCACGACGCGGGTCGCGCAGGAGCTGAAGCGGCGGGGGCTCCGCGTCACGGCGACCGACGTGGCGACGTACTCCGGCGTGCTGAGCGACTGCTTCGTCGCGACCGACGCCGACACCGTCGACGAGCAGGAGCTGGACGACGAGCTCGCGCGCCTCGACGCCCTACCGGGAAGGCCGGGCTACTTCACCGAGACGTTCTGCGAGCGGTCGCGCTTCTTCCAGCCGCGCAACGGCGCCCGGGTCGACGCGATCCGCGACGCGCTCGAGGAGCAGCGGGAGTCGCCGCTGTTCCCCGTGCTGCTCACCAGCCTGATGATGGCCGCCGACCGGGTGGACTCGACGACTGGCCTCCAGATGGCCTACCTCAAGCAGTGGGCGCCGCGGTCCCACAAGGACCTCGAGCTCCGGCGGCCCGAGCTGATCCCCGGCGCCGGCGCCACGGTGCTCGGCGACGTGATGGCGACGATCGACGCGCTGCCGCCCACCGACCTGATGTACCTCGATCCGCCGTACAACCAGCACCGCTACTTCGCGAACTACCACATCTGGGAGACCCTCGTCCGCTGGGACGCCCCCGAGCACTACGGGGTCGCGTGCAAGCGCATCGACGCCCGCGACGCCGGCACCAAGAGCGTCTTCAACAGCCGCCGCACGATGCCCGCCGCGCTCGCGTCGGTGCTCGAGCGGGCGCGGGCCAAGGTGCTCGTCGTCTCCTACAACGACGAGTCGTGGATCAGCGCCGACGAGATGACCCTGATGCTGCGCGACGCCGGCCGCGAGGACGTGCGGCTGCTCGCGTTCGACGCCAAGCGCTACGTCGGCGCGCAGATCGGCATCCACAACCCGGCCGGGGTGAAGGTCGGCGAGGTGAAGCGGCTGCGCAACACCGAGTACGTCTTCGTCGCCGGGCCGACCGACCGGGTCGCGGCGGCGGTCGCCGCCGTCGAGGGCGGATCTCACCAGGTCGGGCGCCGGCGCTCCAGCCCGTCGAGCACGACGTCCAGCCCGACCTCGAACTCGTCGGCGTAGGCGTAGCCCGATCCCCGCGCGTGCTCGACCATCTGCGCGAGGTGCGGCAGCTCCGTCGCGAGCTCGCGCATGCCGGCGGTGAGCTCCTCCATCGCCTCCGGTGACGCGCCCGCGGAGTCGAACGGCATCGACGACTCCTGCACGACGAAGCCGTAGATGTAGCCGTCCAGCACGGAGAACGCGTGCGCGGCGCCGCCGATCGTGAAACCGCCGCGCCGCAGGCAGCCGATGACGGCATCGTGGTGTCGCAGGGTCTCGAGCCCGGGATTGGTGCGCGAGTCGAGCAGCCCGATCGCCCAGCGGTGCCGAAGCAGCGCCTCGCGCAGGGAGCGGGCGCGCTGCCGCATCGCGTCGCGCCACTCGGCGTCGGCCGGCACGTGGACCTCGGTGAAGACCAGGTCCACCATCCCGTCCAGGATCGCCTCCTTGTTGGGGACGTGGTGGTAGAGCGACATCGCTTCCACGCCCAGCCGCTCGGCGAGCTTGCGCATGCTGAGCGCGGCGACCCCGATGTCGTCGGCGAGGGCGACCGCGGACCTGAACACGGCGTCCCTGGTCAGCGGCGGCCGGTGTCTCGGCTGCTTCGCGGTCATCGCGTCCCCTCGGTCGTGCGCGGGCGTTCACCCGGTCGGCCTTGACAACCTTACGGCGTATGGCTGAACCTTACGGCGTAAGGTCGAGCGAAGGAGCACGGGATGACGAAGGTCTGCATCGTCGGGGCGTCGGGCAAGCTCGGCCGCTACATGGTCGAGCACGCGCTCGCCCGTGGCTACGAGGTCGTGGGCGTCTGCCGCGAGAAGAGCGTCCGCAAGCTGGCGGCGTACGAAGGACGGATCGCCGTCGTCCCGGGCATGACCGACGACCGCGACGTGATCGCCCGCGCGACGGAGGGCTGCGACGCCGTACTCACCGTGCTCGTGCCGTGGGGCCTGAAGAACTACGCGTCCGGTACGGCGACCGCGGTGCTCGACCTCGCCCCGCCAGGCGCGCGGCTGGTGTTCTCGTGCGGCTGGCACATCAGCCGCGACGGCAAGGACGTCTACAGCCGCCGGTTCCGGGCGTACGTCGCCGCCTTTACCCGGCTCGCCAGGTGGATCCGCCTCGCCGACATCGACGACCAGGTCGAGGCGACCAACCGGATCTTCGCGAGCGACCGCGCCTGGACCGTCGTCCGCGGAAGCGACCTCGAGGAGGGCGAGAGCCAGGGTCTTCCGGTGTGGAGCCACCACATCGGTGACCCGGTGCTGGCGAGCAACCGGACTCGGCGGACCGACTTCGCGCTGTTCATGGTCGAGGCCATCGACGACGAGTCGCTGGTCCGCGAGGCACCCGCGATCGTCGGCCGGCTGACGCCCTCCGCGCTCGCCCACGCGCGGTGAGCCGCTCGGCGTCATCCGGTGGGATCCCAGTCGCCAGGTGACTGGAATCCCACCGGATCGCGCGCAGGGGGTAGGCCCCGTGGGACTCGAACCCACAACCAAAGGATTAAAAGTCCTCTGCTCTGCCAATTGAGCTAGGGGCCCGGGGATCGCGACTCTAGTCGGGAGAAGCCCTCGGGAGCGCATCGGCTCGTCGGGGATCCTGTCGGCGACCCGCGGCCGACCTGATCGGCCGTGGTACCTGCGTTCTTTACCTCTTCTTGAAAGAAGGCTCCGCGGCGGACGAAGAGCGGAAGCATTCGACCTGCTCCCACTCGCGTCGGCGCCCCTCACCGGTCGGCATTCTCCCGAAGGTCCGACATGAGCCGTCGCCGCAACCTCGTCCCGTTCCTGCTTGCCCTCGTCGTCGGGTTGATCGGATTGCCTTTCCTCGGGCTGACGTCACCGCCGGCGGCGTATGCCGGTCCGGGCGACGAGAACGTGCGGATCAACGAGATCAGTCTCCTGTCGCCCAACACCGCGCTCGTCGAGCTGATCAACTCCGGCTCGACGACGGCGAACATGAACGGCGCGACCGTGCGCTCGGGTGGCACGTCGGCGGTGCTCTCCGGCAATCTCCCGCCGGGTGAGCGGTTGGTGCTGGCCGTTCCGCTGGCCAGCCCGACCCGGCTCGTCGAGTACTTCAGCCAATCCGGCCCTCCGGTCGACAGCCACACTTGGCAGTCGTTCGACGACCCAGCGACGAGCTTCGAACGATGCCTGGACGGCACCGGCGAGTGGCGGGTCTCCGCAGAGACGACGATGGGCTTCCTCAACTGCAGCCCGCTGCTGATCAACGAGGTCCAGGTCGCCAACGGTGCCATCCAGGTCGAGGTGATCAACCCGTCGAGCAACCTTGTCCGCCTGGACGGGCACGTGCTCAACAACGGCTCCTCCGGCAACACGCTGCTCCTCGGGAACCTTGCCCCCGGGGAGCGGGAGGTGTACAGCGTGGGCACGTCCGCGTTCAACGCCGTGTACCTGCGGGACACGTCCGGGACCATCGACGTCGACCGGTGGGCCTGGGGCAACGAGCCCCTCCCTGCGACCAGCTGGGGCCGCTGCCCCGACGGTTCGGGGGCGGGCATGGACAACGGCCTGACGGTGACCACGGGCGTCACGCTCGACGGGGAGAACGCCTGCGGCCCGCTGGTGCTCAACGAGGTGATCACCCCGGACGGCCACGGTGGAGATGGGCGGATCGAGCTCCATAACATCTCGACGGACCCGGTCCCTCTCGCCGGCTGGACGGTGGATCCCGGTTTCGGCGCCCCCTTCCCGCTGGCCGGCACCCTTCCCGGCGGCGGAACGTCCCTCCACGTCGTCCCGATGGGGAGCTCCGCGACGGTGAGGCTGCTCAAGGACAACAACCAGGTGGACGAGTTCACCTACGCCGCGGCGACGGCTGCGACGTCGTACGGACGCTGTCCAAACGGCACCGGGCCGTTCCTCGTTGCTGTGACGGCGACGCCCGGAGCCCCGAACGACTGCCGCACGCCGATGACGAACACCGGGGTCCCCACGATCAGCGGCGACCCGCGGGTCGGCAACGTGCTCACCGCGAGCGGTGGCACCTGGAGCCCGGCGCCGGACACCGTCAGCTACCAGTGGTTCGCGGAGGGTGCGCCCGGCACCCCGCTGGGCTCTGGCGCGACGTACACGCCGACCGCCGCTGACCGCACCAAGAGCCTGTACGTCGTCGCCACGCCCGCCAAGCCAGGTCACGTCGGCCCGTCGGCGCGATCGACCTCGGTGACGATCGACTTCGGGCAGTTCGCGAGCGACCTGCGGCCCTCGATCAGCGGCACGCCGAAGGTCGGCCAGACGCTGACGGTCGTCCCGGGCACCTGGACCCAGGTGCCGTCCGCGGTCACCTATGCGTGGACCGTCGACGGCGACAACGTGGGCAGCGGAACCACGCTGGTGGTCCCCTCGTCCGCGGCGCTCAAGACCGTGAGGCTTACGGCCACAGCATCACGTCCCGGCTACGCCGATGCCACCGCCACGGCCACCGCGGGCCCGGTCGCGCTCGGCACCTTCACCAACACCCGGCTCCCGGTCATCCAGGGGAGCCTCCGCGTGGGCCAGGCCCTGACGGTGGCCGAGGGTGCCTGGACGCCGGACCCGAGCGTCCTCGGCTACGAGTGGTACGTCGGCAACACCCTCGTGCACACCGGTCTGTCCTACACGCCGACCAACGCCCAGGTCGGCTCGACGATCACCGCCGTCGAGATCGCCCGTCGGCCCGGTTACGAGGCCGGTCGGGCGACGTCGCCCCCGGTCACGGTGCTGTCCGGCGACTTCGTCAACAACGCGCTGCCGACGATCACCGGCACGGCGCAGGTCGGCCGGACGCTCACCGCGCACAGCGGTGACTGGACGCCGGACCCCGACAGCTCCGCCTGGCAGTGGTACGCCGACAACCAGCTCATCCCCGGCGCGACCGGCGCGACGTACGTGCCGACCGTCGATGAGCTCGGCGAGCAGGTCACCGTCCGGGAGACGGTGGCGAGGACGGACGGCTCTGTACCGCCGAAGGCGGCGACGAGCGCACCGACTGCGAAGGTCGTCCCGGGCCTCTTCGTCAACGACGCCCGGCCGACGATCACGGGCGTGGTTCGGGTGGGCGAGGAGCTCACGGCGCACGCCGGGGATTGGACGCCGGACCCGGTGGCCTCGACCTGGCAGTGGTACGCCGACGGCAACCCGATCGCGGGCGCAGCGGGCGCGACGTACGTGCTGACGGCCCAGGAGCTCGGTCAGCGGGTCACCGTCGTGCAGACGGCCACCCGGCCGGGCTACGTGGACGGGAAGGCCGAGTCCGTTCAGACGGCTGCGGTCCTGCCGGGGATCATCGACAACCTCACGCTGCCCGGCGTGACCGGGGACGTGCGGGCCCACGGGACCGTGCGCGCCTCGACCGGCACCTGGGACCCGAGCGTCGTCAACCTGGCGTATCAGTGGTACGTCGACGGCGCGGCGGTGCCGGGCGCGACCAGTGATTCGTTCGTGCTGCGGGCGAGCGACCTCGGGTCGCGGGTCTCGGTGCGGGTGACCGCGGCCAAGCCCGGCTACAACCCCACGACCGTAGAAGCGCCGTGGGTCGGCCCGGTCCAGACTTGCGTGTTCCGTCAGACGCAGCCCGTCGAGGTCCGCGGCCAGGCGGTGGTCGGGACCACGCTCGAGGCGCTGCCGGGGGCCTGGGCGCCCGAGCCGGGCTCGACGACCTATCAGTGGTACGCCGACGGCGAGCTCATCGCGGGTGCGACACAGGCTGGGTACACCTTGACGCCGGCGGAGCTGGGCGAGCGGGTCACGGTGACCGTGACGGTGTCCAAGACGGGGTGCGAGGGCGCCACCGCGCAGTCGTCTGCGACGGGTGACATCGAGCCCGGCACGTTGAAGACCCTGGTCAAGCCGCAGATCGTCGGGGACTTGGTCGTCGGCGAGGAGCTGAGCCTCGAGGGCGGGGAGTGGGACGCCGATCCTGCGACCCTGACCTACCAGTGGACGCGCGGCGGCGTGCCGATCCCCGGCGCCACCGACGCGTCGTACACGCCGACGTCCGATGACGTGACCAAGTGGCTCGCCGTGCTGGTCATCGTGTCCGCGCCGGGTTATGACGACCTGCAGGTCGTCACACCGGCGGCGTTCCCGGTCGCGCCGGTGAAGTCGGAGAACCTCGTGGCACCCAGCATCACCGGTGGTGCGCGGATCGGGGAGACCTTGACCGCGGATCCGGGCGAGTGGTCCTTCGGCCCGGAGACGTTGGTCTACGAGTGGTTCGCCGGTGCCCGTCGGATCGGCGTCGGGAGCGGCCCGCGGCTGGTGCTCGACGACCCCGCCTGGGTCGGCGAGGCGATCAGCGTCAAGGTCACGGCGTCCTCGGAGGTCCAGCCGCCGGTGTCGGCGTCGTCGGAGCGGACCGCCGCGGTGCGCAAGGGACCGGCCGCGGTGGAGGCGGAGTTCTCCACGACCACCCCGAAGGCGAAGCGGACGAAGGTGAAGGTCGACGTCACCGTCACCGCCCCCGCCGGTTTGCCGGTCACCGGCCAGGTGCGGGTGCTGGTCGCTGACAGGCGGGTCCTCACCGCTCGGCTCGGCGATGGCTCCGCGCGGATCACGCTCCCGGTGTTCCCGGCGAAGGGCGAGCGCACCGTCGTCATCCGCTATGACGGAAGCCCGCTGCTGGGCAAGGCTGTCTCGAAGACGGTGGTGCGCGTGCGCTGAGGCGGCCCGCCGCCCCTACCGGGACGCGCGACGCGGGCGGTCGGGGCCGGTCGCGGCCTCGTCCGGCTCGGCGAGTGGCTGCCAGCACGCGTCCCGCACCCTCCGCGCGACCTCCGGGCCAGGAGATGCCGCGCACGGTGGCGCGCGGGGCGACGAGCGCGGCCGCCGTACGGTCGATCGAGGGGTGGACGGTGAACAGGTGCCGCCCGCCATGTAGCGGTCATGACCGGATTTCTCAGCAGCGTGGTCGCGTTGACACCTCGCGGACATCGATCGTGGCCTGACCGTTACCGGACCGTGCCCGAGTGCCCGGTGCGGCGCCGCCGGTACGGTCGGCGCGTGACAACGGTCGGGATCGTCGGCGGCGGGATCCTCGGGCTCGCCGTGGGCCGCGAGGTCACCCGGCGATGGCCGGGCGCCCGGGTCGTGGTCTTCGAGAAGGAGAACCGGGTCGCGGCGCACCAGACCGGTCACAACTCCGGCGTGGTGCACGCCGGCATCTACTACCGGCCCGGCAGCCTCAAGGCCGAGCTCTGCGCGCGCGGCCGGCTGCTGCTCCGCGACTACTGCGCCGAGCACGCCCTGCCCTACGACGAGTGCGGCAAGGTCGTGGTGGCGGTCGATGCCGAGGAGATGGCTCGGTTCGACGCGCTCGAGGTGACCGCCCGCGAGAACGGCGTGCCCGACCTCCGGCGCCTCGACACCGCCGCGCTCCGCGAGGTCGAGCCGCACGCCGCGGGCATCGCCGCGCTGCACTCGCCGCGCACGGCCATCACCGACTACGTCGCGATCGCCCGGTCGCTCGCCGCCGGCATCGAGGCCGCCGGGGGAGAGGTGCTGCTGTCCACCGCCGTCACCGCCGTACGGCGCACCGCAGCCTCCGTCGAGGTGACCCACGCCGGCGGCAGCACCCGCGTCGACCGGCTGGTGCTGTGCGCCGGGCTCCAGGCCGACCGCGTCGGGCGGCTCGCGGGCGACGGGCCGTCTCCGCGCATCGTGCCGTTCCGCGGCGACTACATGGCGGTGAGCGAGGCCAAGCAGCACCTGGTGCGCGGCATGGTCTACCCGGTGCCCGACCCTCGCTACCCGTTCCTCGGCGTCCACTTCACCCGCCGGGTCGGCGGTGGCCTCGAGGTCGGGCCCAACGCGGTGCTCGCGCTCGCCCGCGAGGGCTACCACCGGTCCGCCGTACGCCTGCCCGACCTCGCGGACACCGCGCGGTGGCCCGGGTTCTGGCGGATGGCCGGCACCCACTGGCGCACGGGCGCCCGTGAGCTCCGTGGCTCGCTGTCGAAGCGCGCCTACATGCGGGTCGCGCAGCGCTACGTGCCCGAGATCGGCGCGGCCGACGTGCTCCGCGCCGGGTCGGGGATCAGGGCCCAGGCGGTCGAGCGCGACGGCTCGCTGGTCGACGACTTCCGGATCAGCACGGCCGACGGCGTGACCAGCGTCCGCAACGCGCCGTCGCCCGCGGCGACGTCCAGCCTGGCCATCGCCGAGCACGTCGTGGACCGGATGGCGGTGGCCGGTTGAGGTCAGCTGCGAGCCGCGTTTCCTACGCCGACACGCACGTGTAGCGCAACCTTCATACCGTTGGCCGAAATCCCTACCGGCTCCACCGTTTGCCTGTCCGTTCTGCTTGGTACTGTCGGGATCGCAACAGATGCAAGGTCCAGCTGGTCTGACGCCTGCGGAGTCTTTGGCCGACGGCGTTTCTGAGTTGTGGTGTGCCAATCACGGGTCGGAGCGACGTGTCATCGCATCTGGTGCGGGTCGCCGAGGTGGCGGCTCTCGCCCCGACACAAGGAGTAACGAGCACAATGGCTCAGGGCACCGTGAAGTGGTTCAGCGCCGAGAAGGGCTTCGGCTTCATCGAGCAGGAGGGCGGCGGCGACGACGTCTTCGTGCACTACTCGGCGATCCAGTCGTCCGGCTACAAGTCGCTGGAGGACAACCAGAAGGTCGAGTTCGACGTCACCCAGGGTCCGAAGGGCCCGCAGGCGGAGAACGTCCGTCCCCTCTGACCCCGGTCAGACCATCTCGGGATAGAGGTCTTCGGCAGGTCCCCCGGCGCGTGAGCGCCGGGGGACTTGTTCTTTCTCACCGGAACCCGGGCCGACTTTTTTCCGTGTCTCCGCACCGACGCGACTACATTCGATAAAACTCGGGTATGTGCAGGTTTACCAGCCGTGAACGGGGGCAAGATGGCCCGGAACGGGACTCGGCCCCGGAGCAGCGCCGGGTATCCCTGTGAGGACCGGTGAGGAGGGACGTGTCCGACCAGTTCGACGTGGAGCTCGAGGATGCCGACCTGCTCGGCGAGGTCGAGCTGACGATGAACCTGATCGTCGCCGCGAGCGCGACGGACGATCAGCTCTCGATCGAGGAGATCGACCGGATCCTCGGTGTCGAGAAGCAGCGCCCTGCCTCCTGAGGCCGACTCTCAACGCTCCGGTCGGAAGCCCCGCAGCCGCAGGCTGTTGGTGACCACGAAGACCGACGACAGTGCCATCGCCGCCCCCGCGAGCATCGGGCTGAGCAGCGCCGCGGCCGCGAGCGGGATCGCCGCCACGTTGTAGGCGAACGCCCAGAACAGGTTGCCCTTGATGATCCCGAGCGTCCGCCGGGACAGCCGTACGGCGTCCGCGGCCCCGCGCAGGTCGCCGCTCACGATCGTCAGGTCGCTCGCCTCGCGCGCGACGTCGGTGCCCGCACCCATCGCGATGCCGAGGTCGGCCTGCGCCAGCGCGGCCGCATCGTTGACGCCGTCGCCGACCATGGCGACGACCCGGCCCTCGTCCTGGAGCCGCCGGACGTAGGCGACCTTGTCGGCCGGCAGCACCTCGGCCTCGACCTCGGCGATGCCGACCTGGGCGGCCACGGCGCGCGCGGCCCGCTCGTTGTCACCCGTCAACAGCACCGGCGTGAGCCCGAGGCCCCGCAGCCGCTCGACCGCCTCCGCGGAGGTCGGCTTCACCGTGTCCGACACGACGAGCACGCCGCGCGCGGCCCCGTCCCAGCCGACGACGACCGGTGTGCGACCGGCCTCCTGGGCCTCGTCGACCGCGGTGCCCAGCGACGCCGGCAGCGGCCAGCCTGCTTCCTCGATCAGCGCAGGACGCCCCACGACCGTCTCGACGCCGTCGACGAGCCCGCGGACGCCGAGACCGTCGATGCTGCGGAAGTCGTCTGCCGCCGGCACGTCGCCGTCGAAGCCGGCGACCACGGCACGGGCGATCGGATGGGCTGACGCCCCCTCCAGTGCGGCCGCGCGGCGCCGTACCTCCTCCTCGATGGTGCCGTCGGCCACGGTGGCGACCAGGGTCATCTCGCCCGTGGTCACGGTGCCGGTCTTGTCGAGCACGACCGTGTCGACGACCCGCGTGGACTCCAGCACCTCCGGCCCCCGGATCAGGATGCCGAGCTGGGCGCCGCGGCCGGTGCCGACCATCAGCGCCGTCGGCGTGGCCAGCCCGAGTGCGCAGGGGCAGGCGATGATCAGCACCGCGACCGCCGCGGTCAGCGCCACGGCCCAGCCGGCGTCGGCGCCGACCCAGAAGCCGAGCGTGCCGACGGCCAGCGCGATCACGACCGGCACGAAGAACCCGGAGATCCGGTCAGCGAGCCGCTGGGCGGCCGCCTTGCCGGCCTGGGCGTCCTCGACCAGCCTCGTGAGCTGGGCGAGGTGGGTGTCGGCGCCGACCCGGGTCGCCCGCACGACCAGGCGGCCGCCGGAGTTGAGCGTCGCGCCGACGACGGCGTCGCCGGGTCCGACCTCGACCGGCACCGACTCGCCCGTGAGCAGCGACTGGTCGACGGCCGACCGGCCCTCGACGACCTCGCCGTCGGTGGCGACCTTCTCGCCCGGACGGACGACGAAGGAGTCGCCGACCGCGAGCTGGGCGACGGGCACCAGCACCTCGGCACCGTCGCGCAGCACCGCGACCTGGCTGGCGCCGAGGTCGGCCAGCGCCCGCAGGGCGTCGCCGGCCCTTCGCTTCGACCGCTTCTCGAAGTAGCGGCCCGCGAGGAGGAACGCCGTCACGCCGGCGGCGGTCTCGAGGTAGATGTTCCCGAGGCCCGAGCCCGGCGTGCGGTCGGGCACTAGGTCGAACGGGTGCGTCATGCCCGGCTCGCCGGCGGTGCCCCAGAAGAGCGCGACCAGCGACCAGCCGAAGGCGGCCAGGACGCCGACCGACACCAGCGTGTCCATCGTCGTCGTGCCGTGCCGCAGGTTGGTCCACGCCGCGCGGTGGAACGGCCAGGCCCCCCACGTCGCCACCGGCGCCGCGAGCGTCAGCGACGCCCACTGCCAGTTGTCGAACTGCAACGCGGGCACCATCGCGACCAGCACCACGGGGATGGCCAGCAGCGTCGACCCGATCAGCCGCTGCCGCAGTGCCGTCAGCTCCGGGTCCGCGGGGGCGGAGCCGTCGTCCTCGGGTACGGCGGCCGCGGGCTGGTGGACGCGGGCGCCGTAGCCGGCCGCCTCCACCGTCGCGACCAGGGTCGTCGTGTCGACGGTGCCGGGATGCGCGACGGTGGCGCGCTCGGTGGCGTAGTTGACGGTGGCGGTCACGCCCTCGAGCTTGTTGAGCTTGCGCTCGATGCGGTTCGCGCACGAGGCGCAGGTCATGCCCGTGATCGCCAGATCGGTGCTGCTGGTGTCAGTGCTCATGGCCGCCCTCCTCCTCCTGCTGCTCGTCGTCGTGGTCGTCACCGTGGTCGCCGCCGTGCTCCTCCTCGGGAGCGTCGGTCCCGCCCGTGCCCTCGGCGGTGATCGTGAACACCGCCGTGCGCACCACGCCTTCGTGCTTGAAGTCGAGGAACAACCGGTAGCGCCCGGGCTCGGTGAACTCGGCGTGGAAGCCGATCTCGGGCCCGGACGGCCCGTCCTCGGGGTGCACGTGCAGGTAGGCGAGGTCCTCGGCGCGGATCGCCACCAGGTGGCCGTAGGCGCCCAGGTAGGGCTGCAGGTCGGTGACCTCCCGCCCGTCCTTGGTGACGTGCAGGGTGACGGCCGCCCCCTCCCGAGTCAGGTGGACCTCGTAGCCGTCGACCGTGTCCGTGGCGGTGTCCGGGCCGAGCGGCTCGGTGGCGGCGCCCGTGCCCACCGTCAGGTCGGCCTCGGCGAGCGTGGCCTCCTCGCCGGCGGGCGCGAAGTCGGCGTACACCCGCCAGCTGCCGTCCTCGAGGCTCACCGGCACGGTCCACCCGCCGGTGGCCTCGTCGAGCTCGGGGTGGACGTGGCGGTAGCCGCCCAGGTCGAAGCGCGCCAGGATCAGGTGCAGCTCCTTCCCGTGCGCGACGTCGTACGCCGTCAGCGGCTCGCCGTCGGCGTCCACCACCGTGAAGGCCACCTCCGAGCGGCCGGCGGGCAGGGACGGGTCCTCGATCGCGAGGGAGTAGGAGGCGGCGGGGTCCGCCGGGTTCACGTGGATCACCTCGGAGTGGGAGTCGGGGCCGGAGTGGGCATCGGTGTGCCCGTCGTCGGTCTCGATCGGCCCGACCGCCCGCCCGATGCCGATGCCGGCGGCGAGCACGACGGCGAGACCGACCGCGAACGCCGAGATCCGCCAGATCGGCTGCGTGAGCATGATCAGGCCAGGGCGTAGCCCGCCTCGGCCACGGCGGCCTCGACGGTCTCGCGGGTCAGCGGCGCGGAGCTGGTCACGACGACCGCGCCGGTCTCGAGGGTGACGGCGACGTCCTCGACGCCCGGGATCTCGCTGATCTCCTCGGTGACCGACGCGACGCAGTGGCCGCAGGTCATGCCGGTGACGGTCCAGGTGGTGGTCTCGCTCATGACGGTTTCCTCTCGGTTGGGTGTGCTCAGGACTTGACGAGTCGGGTGATCGCGGCGACGGCCTCGGTGACCTTCTCCCTGGCCGCTTCATGACCGGCGTCGCCGTCGCGGGCCGCGACAGCGGCATCAAGGACGCAGTGGTTCATGTGCTCCTCGAGGAGGCCGAGGGAGACCGACTGCAGCGCGCTGGTCATCGCGGCGACCTGGGTGAGGATGTCGATGCAGTACTTCTCGTCCTCGACCATGCGCTGCAGGCCGCGGGCCTGTCCCTCGATGCGGCGCAGGCGCTTGAGGTAGTCGTCCTTGCGCTTGATGTAGCCGTGGTGGTGCTCGTGGCTGGCGTCGTCCATAGACGACACCATACCCCCCTAGGGTACTAAGTCAAGCCCGCCTCAGCAGGTCGCGAAGAGCACCGGCCCCGTCGAGAGGTCGCTGAGGGGGAACGTGCCCTCCACCGGGTCGAGCCGCATCGTGACGACCGTGCCGTCGGCCTCGATCCGCTCGACCGAGAACCGGTCGGGGAACGACCCGCCCTGGCCCGGCGCCGGACCGGCCAGCAGCTCAGCGCGGCTGTCGGCGTTGGTGCGCGCCTGGTCCTCGGTCTCGAAGCCGAGCGCGACGCGCAGCTCGCCGTCGGGCATCAGCCCCATCGCGAAGCCGCGGTAGGGGCCGACCTCGCCGGCCTCGTCGATCAGCTGCTCGGCGCGCACCCGGTCGGGTCCGTCGGCCTGCGTCATCGCCAGGTCGGCGCAGGCGTTGTCGCCGGCGAGCACCGACGCGGCGAGCGGCTCGCCCATGGCGGCCACCGCGTCGGCGACGCCGTCGTCGCTGTCGCCGCGCGCGGCGTCGTCCCTGTCGAGGAGGTAGTCGGCGCCGTCGGACGCCGCCACCACGCCCGCCTCGGTGTCGATCGAGACGTAGGAGAACTCGGGCGTGATCCCCCGCGGTTGCAGCTGGGCCAGGTCACCGGTCCAGATCGAGTCGTCGCCGGTCGGTGCGTCGTACCCGAGTCCCTCGAGGCGGCTCTCCAGGTCGTCGGGGTCGAAGCCGTCGGGCACGCCCAGGAGCAGCAGCGCGCCCTCCGCGCCCTGGGTGAACAGCTCCCACGAGACGGTGGCGGGGGAGAGGCCGAGCTCCGCCTGGAGCGGCTCGGCCGCGCTGACGATCGCGGACGTCGACGTCAGGTCGGCGGAGTAGGCCTCGTCGAGGAACCGGCGCAGGTCTCCCGCGGACGCGTCGGTCGGGATGTCGGACCCGAGGTCGTCCCGAACGGCAGCCCAGTCGGTCCAGCTGTAGCGCTGGGTGGACTTCGGCGCCATCGCGACGGCGCGGGCGAGCCGGGTGTCGTCGCCGGCGTCGTCGCGCAGCACGACCACGAGCGCGACCGCGACGACGACCAGCACAGCGAGCACGGCACCACCGACGAGCAGGCGTCGTCGTCCCAGGACTGCCACACGGTCTCCTCGTGATTCGGATCGGAGCCTCGACACTAGTGCGGACACCACTAGTCTTTCCGCCGTGGCCGCGCCCGAGTCCCAGCCCGACGTCCGGGCAGCCGGCGTCGTCACGTTCCGTCCGGGGCGCGAGGTGCTCCTCGTGCACCGCCCGAAGTACGACGACTGGTCCTTCCCGAAGGGCAAGCTCGAGCGCTGGGAGCACCCCACCGCCGCCGCGGTGCGTGAGGTGGCCGAGGAGACCGGCCTCCACGTGCGGCTCGGGCCGCCGCTGCCCGACCAGCGCTATCCCACCGGCCGCCGGATGAAGACCGTCCACTACTGGACCGGGCGCACCGTCGCCGACGACGACGTCTCCCACTACCGTCCCAACGACGAGATCGACGACGTCCGGTGGGTGCCCGTCGCGGAGGCGGCCGACCTCCTCACCTACGAGTTCGACCGCGAGACGCTCGCGCACGCGAAGGCCGTACGGCGCAAGACGCACGCCCTCGTCGTGCTCCGCCACGCCGTCGCGCGCTCCCGCCGTACCTGGCGCGGCGACGACCGCGACCGCCCCCTGCTGCGCACGGGCGAGGCGCAGGCCGACCGGCTGGTCCCGGTCCTGGCGGCGTACGACGCCGCGGCCGTCGTCAGCTCCGCGAGCAAGCGGTGCGTGCAGACGGTGCAGCCCTACGTCGAGACCACCGGCTACGAGCTGGACACCCGCAAGCGCCTGAGCGAGGAGGGCGCGACCGAAAAGGCGGTGGAGCGGATCGTCGAGGACCTGCTCTCGAGCGGGGAGGGCGCGGTGATCTGCACGCACCGGCCCGTCCTGCCGCTCGTCTACGACGCGATCGGCCTCCGCGCCGTCCAGCGGGAGCCGGAGCTCGCTCCCGGGGAGATGCTCGTCGTGCACGCGCGCAAGGGCGTCGTCGTCGCGGTTGAACGGCACCGGGTCGGCCCCTAGCCTCTCGGGAGACCCCTCGCGAGCCGGCCGGCGTGACGCCGCTCTCACCGCTCCGCCGTCTGCTCGGCCGCTGTTCACCGTCCGTTCAGGATTGTCACTGAGTTGCGTTACCCGTGCTCCCTACGTTCGTCGCGTCCAGAGAACATCCGTGGGGGGTCCAAGACGCGCCCCTCAGGTCCCGAGAGGCAAGACTCTTGAACCGAATCTCCATCCGACGCGCCATCGTCCCCGGCGTGGCAGCGCTCGCGCTGGTCCTCACCGCCTGTGGCAGCGACGACGGCGGTGACGACACCAGCGCCGGCGGCTCCGGCGGCGACAACGGCGCCGCGGCCGGCGAGCTCGACACGAGCGTCGAGGGCGAGGTCGCCGTCGACGGCTCCTCCACCGTCTACCCGATGACGACGGCCGCCGCCGAGCTGATGACCGTCGACGGCTCGCCGATCCAGGTGTCCGTCGGCGAGGCCGGCACCGGTGGTGGCTTCGAGGTGTTCTGCACCGGCGAGACCGACATCTCCGACGCCTCCCGCCCGATCGACGAGGAGGAGGAGGTGCCGGTCTGCGAGGAGAACGGGATCGAGTACACCGAGCTCCTCATCGCCACCGACGCGCTCACCGTCGCCGTGCACCCCGACCTCGCCGTCGACTGCCTGACCGTCGAGGAGCTCGTGAAGCTCTTCGGTCCCAAGTCGAAGGCGACGAACTGGCAGGACATCAACCCCGAGTTCCCCGACCAGGAGATCGTCGGCTTCATCCCCGGCACCGACTCCGGCACCTATGACTACATGGCTGCCGACGTCGTCGAGGACGAGTCCGAGACCCTGCGCAAGGACTTCGAGACCTCCGAGGACGACAACGTGCTCGTCACCGGCGTCTCCGAGACCGAGGGTGGTGTCGGCTTCTTCGGCTACACCTACTACGAGGAGAACCAGGACAAGCTGAAGGCCGTCGCGATCGACGGTGGCAACGGCTGCGTCGAGCCCTCCGCCGAGACGGCCCAGGACGGCAGCTACTCGCCGCTCGCCCGCCCCCTGTTCATCTACGTGAACAACAAGTCCTACACGGACGAGCCGGCCGTCGCCGAGTTCACCGACTACTACATCGCCAACCTCGCCGACATCGCTGCCGGCGCCGGCTTCATCCCGCTCAACGACGAGGACTACGCGGCCACTCAGGACGCGCTCGCCGGCATCGGCGGCTGAACGAGCCGGTCGAATCGAATCGAGTAGCCATCCCATGACGGCTATCAGTGAGCCGGGCTCGCCCTCCGGGGCGGGCCCGGCCCCCGTCCTCACCGCCCGGCCCCGCCCCGGGGAGGCGGTGATCAAGTTCTTGCTGGTCTCGGCCGCGGTCCTGTCGGTGCTCGTCACCGTCGGGATCATCGGGGCCGTCCTGCAGCCGGCGCTGGACTTCTTCGCGGAGATCCCGTTCGGGGACTTCTTCCGCACCTCCGACGTCTCCGACGATCGCCCGTACGCCGTGATCCCGCTGATCGTCGGCACGGCCATCACGACCGTGATCGCCCTCTGCATCGCGGTCCCGATCGGTCTCGGTGCGGCGATGTACCTCTCCGAGTACGCCTCGAAGCGAGCACGCAAGTGGCTCAAGCCGACGGTCGAGCTGCTCGCGGGTGTTCCGTCGGTCGTCTACGGCGCGTTCGCCGTCTTCTTCGTGATCCCGGTCGTTCTCAAGCAGTGGCTCGGTCTCGAGGTCAGCGCGTTCAACTCGCTCGGCGCCGGCCTGGTGCTCGGCGTGATGATCATCCCGACGGTCGCCTCGCTCTCCGAGGACGCGCTCTCCGCCGTGCCGCTCGCCATGCGCCAGGGCTCGCTCGCCATGGGCGCCAACCGGATGCAGACCACGCTCCGCGTGGTGTTCCCCGCCGCTCTCTCGGGCATCGCGGCAGCCATCGTGCTCGGCATGTCGCGGGCGGTCGGCGAGACGATGATCGTGCTGATGGCCGGCGGCTCGATCAAGAACATGTCGCTCGACCCGACCGAGGCCCACGAGACCATGACGGGCAAGATCGCCCGCACGGCGCTGGGCGAATCTCCGGTCGGATCGACCGAGTACAACTTCCTCTTCGCGGTCGCCCTCCTGCTCTTCGTGCTCACGTTCATCATGAACATGTTCAGCATCGCGATCGTCCGTCGATTCAGGCAGGCCTACTGATGAGCGCCGCAGCAACCACCGCCCGCGCGGTGACCTCGTCCACGATCGCGACCGGCAAGAGCAAGGACCGCGACGTCAAGTCGCTCGTGTTCCTCGGGGCGCTCTGGTTCTCGTTGTTCTTCGGCGTCATGGTGCTGATCGCGCTGATCGTCGACACCGTCATCGACGGCTCCGGCCGTTTCGACTCCTCGCTGTTCACCCATTACACGCAGTCGTTCGCGGCCGACAAGGCCGACGAGCTGGCCGCGGCCGGCCGTGACCCGAAGGATCTGTCGGTCGAGTACACCGGCTTCCGTGCCGGCATCCTCGGGTCGGTCGTCCTCATGATGACGACAGCATTGCTCGCGATCCCGCTCGGCGTGGCCGCCGCGACGTACCTCGAGGAGTTCGCCGACAACAACACCTGGTACAACCGGGTGATCGAGGTCAACCTGCAGAACCTGGCGGCCGTCCCGGCCGTCATCTACGGCATGCTGGCCGCGGCGATCATGTCGTTCCTCAGCGTCGAACGAACCTGGGCGATCGGGGGCGCGGTTGCACTAGCCCTGCTGATCCTGCCCGTCGTCATCATCACCACGCGTGAGGCGCTGAGGTCGGTGCCGGAGGAGATCCGGCAGGGCTCGCTCGCCCTCGGGGCCACGGTCTGGCAGACCACCTGGCGCCAGACCCTCCCGTCGGCGATCCCTGGCATCTCGACGGGCACCATCCTCGGCCTCTCGCGCGCCATCGGCGAGGCCGCGCCGCTGGTCATGGTCGGCTTCGCAGCCGCCAACTGGGACCCCGAGTTCCCGTTCGTCTTCAGCAGCATCGAGGCATTCCCGCTGGAGATCTTCCAGGCCGCGAGCAGCCCGCTCGCCGTCGTCCGCGAGGCAGCGTCGGCCGGCATCATCGTGCTGCTGGCCATGATCCTCGGCATGAACGCGCTCGCCATCATCATCCGCAACAAGTTCCAGCGATCCTGGTAAAGGGAGACCCGCACATGTCCACCCACCCCGCCACCGCCAGCACCGACGAGCCTGGCGAGAAGCCCGGGATCGCGTTGTCGATCGACGAGGAGGCCGCGCACCCCACCATCGGTGACGTCCCGGCCGAGTCGGTCATGGACACCTACCACCTCAACGTGTTCTACGGCGACTTCCACGCGGTCCACGACGTCAACCTGACGTTCGGCAAGAACGAGATCACCGCGATGATCGGCCCGTCCGGCTGCGGCAAGTCGACCGTGCTCCGCTGCCTCAACCGGATGAACGACCTGGTGCCGAGCGCCCGCGTCGAGGGCGAGGTCAACTACCACGGCCAGAACATCTACGCGAAGGGCGTCGACCCGATCGCGGTGCGCCAGCACATCGGCATGGTGTTCCAGAAGCCGAACCCGTTCCCCAAGTCGATCTACGACAACATCGCCTACGGCCCGCGGGTCATCGGCATGGACGTCGACAACATGGACGACCTGGTCGAGCAGGCGCTGCGCGGCGCCGCGCTCTGGGACGAGGTCAAGGACAAGCTGAAGCAGTCCGCGTTCGGCCTCTCCGGTGGTCAGCAGCAGCGGCTCTGCATCGCGCGCACGATCGCGACCCGTCCCGACGTGATCCTGATGGACGAGCCGTGCTCGGCCCTCGACCCGATCGCGACGTCGAAGATCGAGGACCTGATGCTGGAGCTCCGGAAGGACTTCACGATCATCGTGGTCACCCACAACATGCAGCAGGCCGCACGCGTCTCCGACCGCACGGCGTTCTTCACCGCCAAGCCCGACGAGACGACCGGCAACCGGACCGGGCTCCTGGTGGAGTTCGACCTCACCAAGCGGCTCTTCTCGAGCCCGGAGGACAAGCGGACCGAGGACTACATCTCGGGTCGCTTCGGCTGAGCGGACGCATGTCCACTCGGGAGACGGCGGTGCGGACCTACCTGCACCGCTGGGCCGAGGCTGCCGGCGCGCACCTGCTCGTCGTCGACCCCCACGAGGAGTCGGACAGCCTCTCCGAGGCGATGGCGGCGCGCGGTGTGCACGTCACCTGGGCGCGGACGACGACGGACGGGCTCATCGAGTTCGGTCGCCACGATCCGCAGGCCGTGGTCGTCGCGCCCGAGACGCCCGGGGTGCCGGCGGAGGAGTTCGTCGCCGCGATGATGAGGTACGGCGCGCCGTACGTCGTCGCTGCGCTGGAGCATGCGCGGGCGGCCGACGTCGCCGCCGTGATGCTGGCCGGCGCCAGCGCGGTGGTGACCCGCCCCTACTCCGCGCCGGAGCTGTGGGAGCTGCTCAACCGCTCGCCCCGGCCCCTGGAGGAGCACGCCCGCGTCGTCGTCGGCCCGATCGAGCTCGACGCCGGCGCCTACCGGGTGGCGATCAACGGCGAGCGGATCGCCGACCTCCCGCTCAAGGAGTTCGAGCTGCTCCGCACCCTGATGCTGCGGGCGCCGGGCATCGTCACCGACGACGAGCTGCGCGCCGCCCTGTGGGGCACGGCCGACCGCCGCCCCTCGGGCAACACGATCGCCATGCACGTCACCCGACTGCGCGGCCGCATCGGCGACGTCGCCGACGTACGCCGGATCCGCGGCCGCGGCTACTCCCTCACCATCAACTGACCGCCGAACCGGCAGGGATGGCGCGCCGAGCCGTCAGACGGGGACGATCAGGTGCAGGATCTCGTAGGAGATCCAGGCCGCGGTGGCGGCCATCGGGAACGTCAGCACCCACGCCGTGAGGATCGTGCCCGCGACGCCCCAGCGCACGGCCGAGAGGCGCTTCGTCGCCCCGACACCCATCACCGCCGAGGTGATCGTGTGCGTGGTGGAGATCGGGGCCTCGTAGACGTAGGCGGTGGTGTAGAGGACCGACGCGGCCACCGACTCGGCGGCGAAGCCCTGCGGCGGGTCGAGGTGGATGATCCGCCGGCCGAGGGTGCGCATGATGCGCCAGCCCCCGGCCCAGGTGCCGAGCGAGATCGCGGCAGCGGCCGCGAAGATGACCCACAGCGGCAGCTCGCCGCCGTCGGCCTCCGACGCGACGTAGCCGCCGGTGACGAGGGCGAGGAAGATCACGCCCATCGTCTTCTGGGCGTCCTGGAGGCCGTGGCCGAGGGCCATCGCGGCAGCCGAGATGGTCTGTGCGATGCGGAAGCCCTTGTTGGCCTTGTGCGGGTTCGCCTTCCGGAAGATCCAGAGCACCAGCAGCATCACCAGGAAGCCGGCGCAGAACGCGAAGATCGGCGACAGGAACATCGGGATGACGACCTTCTCCAGCACCGTCGACCAGGCAACGGTGACGCCGCCGGCGATCGCGGCGCCGACCAGCCCGCCGATGAGGGCGTGGGACGACGACGAGGGCAGCCCGAAGTACCAGGTGATCAGGTTCCAGGTGATCGCCCCGATCAGGCCGGCGGCCACGATGATCAGGCCGTGGTCGTCCGGTGGCGGGGAGATCACGTCGCTCACCGTGTGGGCGACCTTCTGGCCGAGGAACGCGCCGACGAAGTTCATGATCGCCGCCAGGGCGAGCGCGACGCGAGGCGTCAGCGCGCGCGTCGACACCGAGGTGGCGATGGCGTTGGCGGCGTCGTGGAACCCGTTGGTGTAGTCGAAGACCAGCGCGATGACGACGACCGCGATCACGATCGCGAGGGAGAGGTCCATCCGGAGGCCTGGTTCAGCTTTCCTTGACGGCGATCTGCTCGACGATGTTGGCGACCTTCTCGAACGCGTCGATCGCGCCCTCGAGGGACTCGACGACGTCCTTGAGCTTGAGCACCTCGATCGTGGCGTACTCGCCGGAGAACAGCGTGGCGAGCATCCGGCGGTGGTTCTTGTCGCCGGCGTTCTCGAGCCGGTTGATCTCGATCCAGTAGTCCTCGAGGGACTTCATCGAGCGCAGCCGCGGCATCGCCTCGGCGGTGAGCTCGGCGCACCGCTGGATGACCTCGACCTGCTGCGAGACCTCGGCGGGCAGCGTCTTCACCTCGTAGAGGAGGATCAGGTCGACCGCCTCGTCCATCATGTCCATGATGTCGTCGAGGCCCGAGCCGAGGGCGTAGATGTCCTCGCGGTCGAACGGCGTGACGAAGGTGGCGTTGACCTTCTTGACGATCTCGTGGGTGGTCTCGTCGGCCGCGTGCTCGGCGTCGCGCATGCGCTGCGCGACGGCCTCCTTGTCGGAGGACTCCGAGAGCATCTCGGCCAAGAGCTCGGCACCGCGGACCAGGTGCTCGGCGGAACGGGCGAACAGGTCGTAGAACGACGTGTCGGCGGGTCGCAGACGCAGGCGCACATGTACTCCCGGTTAGGCGGAGGCGAACGCGATCATGCTAGGGGGTGTACGCCGGGGGAGCGCAAACGGGCGCTCCGGTGGTACGGCGTTCAGCCTGCCGAGCGCCGCCTGCGCTGCCGCTCGATCAGCGCCTGCTGGAGGTGCACCGGGCCGTCGTTGCGGACCCACTCGCCGCTCGGCTGGAGCTCCCAGGCCTCGGTGTCGGGGGCGAACGAGAGGTCGAGCAGGGCCTGCACCTCCTCCTTCGCCTTCTGCGGCAGCTGGACGAGCACCTCGACCCGGCGGTCGAGGTTGCGGTGCATCATGTCGGCCGAGCCGATCCAGGCCACCGGGTCGCCGGCGTTGGCGAACCAGAAGGCCCGGCTGTGCTCGAGGAACCGGCCCAGGATCGACCTGACCGTGATGTTCTCCGACAGGCCGGGCACGCCCGGGCGCAGCGCGCAGATGCCGCGGGTGACCAGGTCGACCTTCACGCCCTCCCGCGAGGCGAGGTAGAGCGCGTCGATGACCTGCTCGTCGACGAGAGAGTTGGCCTTGATCCGGATGCCCGCGGGTCGTCCGGCCTTGTGGTGGGCGATCTCCGCGTGGACCTGCTCGATGAGCCCCGAGCGGACCGAGTCGGGGGCGACGAGCAGTCGGTCGTAGGTCGCCTTGCGGCTCCAGCCGGACAGGTTGTTGAACAGGTGGGCGACGTCCTCGCCGATCGTGTCGTCGGTGGTCAGCAGGCCCAGGTCCTCGTACATCCGCGAGGTCTTGGGGTTGTAGTTGCCGGTGCCGATGTGGGTGTAGCGGCGGATGCCGTCGGGCTCGTCGCGCACCACCATCGCCAGCTTGCAGTGCGTCTTCAGGCCCACCAGGCCGTAGACGACGTGGCAGCCGGCCTGCTCGAGCTTGCGCGCCCAGCGGATGTTGGCCTGCTCGTCGAAGCGGGCCTTGATCTCGACGAGCACCAGCACCTGCTTGCCGGCCTCGGCGGCGTCGATCAGGGCGTCGATGATCGGCGAGTCGCCCGACGTGCGGTAGAGCGTCTGCTTGATCGCGAGCACGTGCGGGTCGGCGGCCGCCTGCTCGATGAACCGCTGCACCGACGTGGCGAACGAGTCATAGGGGTGGTGCAGCAGCACGTCGCGCCGTCGCAGCGCCTTGAACACGTCGACCGGCGCGGACGACTCGACCTCGGCCAGGGCCTGGTGGGTCGAGGGCACGAACGAGGGGTACTTCAGCTCCTCGCGAGGCAGGTCGGCGATGCCGTGCAGTCCGCGCAGGTCGAGCGGCCCCGGGAGGGTGAACACCTCGTCGGCGGAGACGTCGAGCTCCGACACCAACAGCTCGAGCACGGAGGGGGCGATCGACTCCTCGACCTCGAGCCGCACCGGCGGGCCGAACTTGCGCCGCAGCAGCTCCTTCTCCAGGGCGGTGAGGAGGTTCTCGGCGTCGTCCTCCTCGACCTCCAGGTCCTCGTTGCGGGTGACCCGGAACGTGTGGGCCTCGAGCACCTCCATGCCGGGGAAGAGACGCCCGAGGTGCTCGCGGATCACGTCCTCCAACGGCACGAAGCGCGCGTTGCCCAGCGGCACGAACCGGTCGAAGTTGGAGGGCACCTTCACGCGGGCGAAGTGCTCCTTGCCCGTCTTGGGGTTGCGGATGATCACCGCGAGGTTGAGCGAGAGGCCCGAGATGTAGGGGAACGGGTGCGCGGGGTCGACGGCCAGCGGCGTCAGCACCGGGAAGATGCGCTCCTTGAACAACCGCTTGCAGGCCTTCTGCTCGTCCCGGTCGAGGTCGGTCCACCGGAGCAGCTCGATGCCGTGGTCGCGCAGCGCGGGGACGATCTCCTCCCGGAACGCCCGGGCGTGCCGCTGGCTCAGCTCCTCCGAGCGCAGCCAGATCTTCTCGAGGACCTCGCGGGGCATCATCCCCGACGCCGCGCGGACGGCCAGGCCGGTCGCGATCCGGCGCTTGAGGCCCGCGACGCGGACCATGAAGAACTCGTCGAGGTTGCTGGTGAAGATCGCGAGGAACCGCGTGCGCTCCAGCAGCGGCAGCTCGGGGTCCTCCGCCAGCTCGAGGACCCGCTCGTTGAACCGCAGCCAGGACAGCTCGCGGTCGATGTAGCGGTCCGCGACCGCCTCGATCTCGGCGACGATCGTCGGGTCGGGGACGTACGCCGCCGCGTCGTACGTCGCCGCGTCGGGCGCCGCCGCGTGCGCACCCGCGGCACGCTCGGGGACCGTGGGCCCGACAGCGTCGTCCACCGGGTCGGGCAGCATCTCCAACGACATGCGGGGAAGTCTCCCACCCGCGGGTGAACGGGGAGTGACGACGATCGCAGGTCCGGACCGGCGATCGCACCTGGATCGGGGCTAGGGTCGCTCCCGTGAGCATCCGGAGCGCCGTCGAGGCGCGGACCCTCAACGCCCTGCTGGCCCTGCCCGAGCGTGTGCAGCGTCGGCTCGGCGGCCGGCCCGACGTACAGGACGGGGAGCCGCTGGCCGCCGACCTCCAGCTGATGCTGCGCCTGCAGCGGCTCGCCCGCAAGCAGGGCCTGGTCAGCCAGCCCCCGCTCGAGAAGAGCCGGCGCGACATGCTCGAGAACACGAGGGTCGTCGGCGGGCGGCAGCCGATCGGCGAGGTCCGGGAGCTCGAGGTCGCCGGCCTGCCCGCACGGCTCTACGTCCCCACCTCACCCGGGGTGACCTCCGGACCCGGCCCGCTGCTCCTGTTCTTCCACGGCGGCGGCTTCCTCAACGGCGACCTGGAGTCGCACGACCCGCCCTGTCGCGTGCTCGCCGAGGAGTCGGGCGTGCCGGTGCTCGCGGTCGAGTACCACTGCGGCCCCGAGGCCGCGTTCCCCGCCGCGTTCGACGACGCCGTCGCCGCCCACCGCTGGGTGGTCGACAACGCCGAGGAGCTCGACGCCGACCCCGCGCGTCTCGGGGTGGCCGGCGACTCCGCCGGCGGCAACATCGCCGCGTGGACGGCGATCGCAGCCGCCCGGGCCGGTACGCCGCTCGCGTGGCAGCTGCTCATCTACCCGTGCACCGAACCCAGGCGCGCGACGAAGAGCCTGGAGCTGTTCGGCGAGGGCTACTACCTGACCCGCGACTTCATGGACCACGTGAACGACGTCTACCTGCCGACCGACGCCGAGCGCGACGACGAGCGGGTGCAGCTGCTCGCGGCCGACCTGCCGCAGGGCCTCGCGGCGGCGTACGTCGTCACCGCCGGCTTCGACCCGCTCCGCGACGAGGGCGAGAGCTACGCCCGTCGCCTGTCCGACGCGGGCGTGGCGGTCGAGCTCCAGCGCTTCCCCGACCAGATCCACGGCTTCCTCAACATCGTGGGCGTCGGCTCGAGCAGTCGTGCCGCGGTGCTCGAGATCGCCGAGCACGTGCGCAAGGCGCTCGGCTGAGCTTCTCTACAGGGCCGGGCGGTACTGCCGGAGCTGGGCCACGAAGGACGCCGGGTCGACCATGTCGTCGTCGACGACGAGCGGGTCCATGTTGCGGCGCAGGAACCGCACCTGCCAGTAGGAGTCGCCGGGGCTGCCGTCCATCTCCACGCGGGTGGAGTCGTTCTTCAGGTCGAAGCGGTACGACGACCCGCCGCGCTCGGCGTACACCACACCGTTGGTGATGTGGACGTCGACCGGCTGCGACCGGGAGCGGGTGGCCGCGATCGCCAGGCCGATGGTGAGCGCGATCATCACGTAGCCGAACGTGGTGAACAGGTTGCCGTTGAGCAGCGCGAGCAGCGTCACCATGGCGGAGACGACGGCCGTGGAGCCCAGAGCGAGAGAGACGACGCGCGCGTCACCCTCGTCGTCCGCCGGGCTCGTCGGCTCGCCCTCGAAGAAGACCATGTCGTCGTGCGCGGGCCGGCTCTCTGCCTCGGCGCGGAGCCGAGCGACCTCCGCGTCGAGCTCGGCCGCCCGCTTCTCCGCGGCCTCGGCGCGCTTCTCCGCGGACACGCATCTCCGAGCCATCTCGTCGAGCTCGGCGAGCAGCTGCTCCTCGCTGGGGTGCTCTACAGGTCCGGACGCCACTGGCGAAGCGCCTCCGTGAAGCTGCGGGAGTCGACGGTCTTGCTGTCGATCACGACGGGGGCGAGGCTCCGCCGCAGGATGAGGATCCGCCAGCTCTTCTGGCCGGGCTCGCCGACGCGCTCCAGGGTGGTGGACGGGCTGGTGAGGTCGAAGGTGCTGGTCATCTCGCCCTTGGTGACCTTCAGCGTGCCGCGCTCGTCGAGGTGCACCGACCGCGAGGTGCCGCTGGCCCGCAGGGCGTAGAGCAGGAGCACCGCTGCGGTGACCGTCAACGCGGTGGCGAGCGGGATGTCGTCGCGCAGGGTGTCGAGCCAGGCCATCCGGCCGACCACCGCGGCGCACGCGATGGCGACGAGGATCGCGAGCGGAGCGAGGGCGTCGGTGCCGCGCTTGGAGTGGTAGGGCGCGTGCTTGCCCTCGGTGATCACCGTCGGAGCGGCGGTGGCTGCCGGGCGGGCCGTCCTCGCGGCCGGCGCGGTCACGACCGCGACCGCGGCCTCGTCCTGGTCCTCGTCGTGGCCCTCGTCCTCGTCGTCGAGCTCGGCCTCGCCCCGGATCTCGTCGAGCTCGTCGTCACCCTCGAGCTCCGCCTCGTCCTCGGCGAGGGCGTCAGCATCGTCCGGGAAGTCGTCCGTGAAGTCGGCCTCGAAGTCGTCGTCGTCGAGCTCCTCGTCGAAGAACGCGTCGTACTCGTCGTCGACGTCGTCCTCGCCGGCCTCGTCCTCGGCCGCCTCGGCGACCGGCTCGTCGTCGACCTCGACCTCGGCGACGACCTCGTCGGCAGGCTGGTCCTCGACCTCGTCGGCGGGCTCCTCCTCGACCAGGGCGACCTCGTCCGCCGTCGGCTCGTCGGCGAGCAGGTCGGCCGCGGCCGCCCCGGCAGGCGCGACATCGAGCGGGTCGACCTCGTCCTCGGGACGCCAGGAGCTGCGCCACCGGTCGAGCAGCGACTCGCCGATGCCGACCGCGGGACGCGGCTCGGTCGACGCCGGCGCGGCGTCGGCCTCGGCCGGGTCGTCGGGCAGGGCCTGGTCGGTGTCGGTCTCGTCGGCCTCCTGCACCACGCTCGCGAGGGCGGCCTCCTCGACCTCTGCGCGGGCGGCCTCCTCGGCGGCTGCGCGGGCCTCCTCCTCGGCGCGGGCGGCCTGCTCCGCCTCGAGCCGGGCCTCCTCCTCGGCTGCGGCGCGGGCGCGGGCCTCCTCCTCGAGCCGCGCGGCCTCCTCGGCCTCCAGCCGGGCGGCTTCCTCGGCCTCGGCGCGGGCTGCTGCCTCGGCGGCGAGCCGTGCCTCCTCCTCGGCTGCGGCGCGGGCGCGGGCCTCCTCCTCGAGCCGCGCGGCCTCCTCGGCCTCGAGCCGGGCGGCCTCCTCGGCCTCGGCGCGGGCGGCAGCCTCGGCCGCGAGCCGTGCCTCTTCCTCGCGGCGAGCGACCTCGACGGCCTCGAGCCGTGCTGCCTCCTGGGCGTCGGCGGCCGCAGCCGCGGCCGCAGCCACGGCCGCGGTTTCCGCCTGGGCCGCGGACTCGAGTGCGGCAGCGCGGGCCTCGGACACCTCGTGGGCAAGTGCGGCGGCGCGTGCCTCCGCCTCGGCGCGCGCGACCGCCTGAGCGGCGGCCTCGCGCTCGGCCTCGGCTCGCGCGACGGCGTGCTCGAGCGCCCGCTGCTCGGCGCGCAGCAGGTCGGCGCGGACCGCGGCGATCTCCTGCTCGTGGGCGGTGGCCGCCTGACGGGCCTCGGTGAGCGCGGCGGTCGCCGCCTCCGAGCTCTCCAGCGCGACCCGGGCGCGCTCGGCCTGCTCGGCGGCGGCGCGCTCGGCGATCATCCGCTGCTCGTGGGCGTCCTGGGCGAGCCGGGCGTGCTCGGCGGCAGCCTCCGCGGCCGCCTCGGCCAGGGCCCGGGCCCGCTCCTCCGCGTTGGCACGCTCCTCGTGGGCCCGCTGGGCAGCGCGTGCGAACTCCTCGGCCGTCGCCTCGGCCGACTGGCGGGCGGCGGCCGCCTGGGCGGCGAGGTCGCTCTGCTCGCGGGCCAGAGCCTCGGCGGCCTCGCGGTCGGCGTACGCCGCCGCGGCCCGTGCTGCCTGCTCCTGCGCCAGCCGCTCGGCCTCCTCGCGCCGCGACGCCTCGGCGTCGGCGGCCGCGGCGAGGTTGCGGGCGGCCTGCTCGGCGACCTCGCGTGCCTGGGCGGCCCGGAGGGCGGTGGCCTCGGCCTCGGCCAGCGCGCGATGGGCCTCGGCGGCCGTCTCCGCCTGCTCGCGGGCAAGCCGGTCGGCTTCCTCGCGGGCCTGGGCGGCTCGCTGCGCCGCCTCCTCGGCGGCGATCCGCTCGGCCGCCTGCTCGGCGGCTGCGAGCTCCGCGTCGCGCCGGAGCCGGGCTGCCGCTGCGGCGGCGGCCTCGGTGCTGGCGACGTCGACCGCGCCCGGGTCGAGCGGCGGGGGCGCGATTGATCCGGACACGCCCACCGGCTCGTCGACGACCGGACGGGTCGGGCGCGGTCCGGTCTCCTTGCGGCGGTGCCACAACCGCCGGTGGGTGTCGCTCGGGAGCGGCTCGCTGAAGCCCAGGTCGACCGCCTGGGCGATCACGCGTTGCGCGGCGAGCGTGTCGTCGGTGGTGAAGTCGTCGTCGTCCTCCGCGGCCCGTGCCGTCGGGACAGCCGGTGCCGACGCCGCCTCGTCGGCGACCTCCGTGGTCTCGCTGGCGTCGGTCTCGTCATCGGTGTCGATGCCGGTCTCGTCAGCAGGCTGCGGGGCGGCCTCGAGGGGGTCGACCGGTGCGACCGAGGCGTAGGAGAGCGCCGCGAACTCCTCGTCGGCCATCGGCGCCTCACCGTCGGCGTCGGCCTCCGGTCGGTCGGCGGCGCTGTCGGCGAAGGCCGACACGACCAGCTGGTCGATCGACCGGTCGTCGCCCACGGGCTCCGATGCAGCCTCGTCCAGGCGGTCGGTCAGCGGGCTCTTCGAGCGCTCGGCGACGTGGGCCGGGTCCTGCTGCTCCTCCGCACTCGCGAACGACTCGTCCTCGTCGTCGGCGAGGCCCGGCAGGGGCGCGGTCAGCGGGTCGAAGTCGTGGGTGAAGACCGCCTGGCCCGGTTCGGGCTCGTCGTCGGGGGTGCGCTCACCCAGGGAGCCCAGCCGGGACAGCACGACCTCGTCGGCCTCGGACGCGGTCGCGTCCTCGTCGTCGCGGGCGTGCCGGGCGTCACCGGTCAGGGCGGGCTCGTCGTCCTCGTCGTCGCCGGGTGCGTCGGCGGTCGCGACCGCCGACCAGTCGAACTCGTCGTCGCTCGCTGCCGGGCGCGGGCCGGTGCGGCTCTCCACGCTGCCGACGATGTCCTCGTCGGGGTCCTCGTCGATGTCCTGGTCGTGGTCGTCCGCGTGCCCGGGCGCGTCGTCGACAGGGCGGTCGACCGGCAGGTCGTCGGCGTCCTGGTCGTCCTGGTCGTCCTGGTCGCCGATGTCGACGCTGCGGCGGATGATCGCCTCGACGTCCTCCTCGGTCAGCTGGGCGACGACCGGGGCGTCGTCGTGCCGCCGTCGCCAGGGGAGCCCGCCCCGACCGCGCCCACGGCGCGCCGCAGCGTTCCGAGCACCCTCAGGCGTCGGCTCGCCGCTGGTGACGGAGCTCATGTGAACTGATGTTACCGACCGGAAGCCTCCGTGACCGCCGTACTCGAACGTCGGTACTGCACATGGGTGTCCGCCGCCGCGTGCGCGAACTCGAGCCCGCGGTAGACGTGCAACGCCGGTTCGTTGTCCGACTCGACGTACAACACCACCTCGCGGGCGCCGCGGCGGACCAGGAAGTGGAGGCCGGCGAGCGTCAGCTCGCGGCCCAGGCCGCGCCCCTGGGCCGCCGGCGCGATGCCCACGACGTAGACCTCGCCGCGCGTCTCGTCGTGCCGCTTCGTCCAGTGGAAGCCGAGCAGGTCACCGGTCTCGTCGACCGCGAGCAGCAGGCCGGACGGGTCGAACCACGGCTCCCGCATCCTCTCGGCGAGCCCGGCCTCGTCGAGCGAGCCCTGCTCGGGGTGGTCGGCGAACGCAGCGGCGTTGACGGCCAGGATCGCGGCGTCGTCGGTGCCGCCGGCGTAGGACCGGATCGTCACGCCGGGCAGTGGTGCCTGCTCGGGCAGGGGCACGTCGCTGGGCCGGCGCATGACCCACAGCTCGCGCACCCGGTCGAGACCGGACCGCTGCGCGATCACGGCCGCGGCGGGGTGGTCGCCGTGCGACCACGCCGACAGTGGGCCCGGCTCCGCGAGCGCCGCGGCCGCCAGCCGCCCCCCGAGGCCGTGGCCCCGCGCGTCGGGCGCGACCGCGAGGTCCAGCTGCCCGTCCCGGCGGACGGCGAACCCGTCCGAGGTCACCCAGCTGGCGGCGCCGTCCAGGCCGTCGTGCTTGAGGCGCAGGTGACCGGCCTCGTCGACCGGGTCGTTGCCGTCGGCCGCGAGGCAGCGGCGTCGTACGTCGTGGACGGCGTCGAGCGCCGCCGCCCCATCGAGCAGCTCGAGCTCCGCGGTGGCCATCCCTCGACCATAGCCAGCGCCGAGTCGGCTCGTGTTCACGCGGGTACGACGTCGAGTCGGCTGGTGATCACGCGCCGACTCGGCAGAAGCTCGCTGGCGGACGGCGCTGAGTCGGCAGAAGTTGGCGACCAGCGCCGGCCGACTTGGCTACCCGGCCGCGTGGGTCGCTTCGCTCCCCGCGGCCGGTTCTGCCTGTGTGTCGTTTGCCGATTCCTCGCGGCTGGACGGGAGGACGAAGCGGTAGCCGACGTTGCGGACGGTGCCGATGAGCGTCTCGTTCTCGGGGCCGAGCTTGGCGCGCAGCCGGCGGACGTGGACGTCGACGGTGCGGGTGCCGCCGAAGTAGTCGTAGCCCCAGACCTCCTGGAGCAGCTGCTGGCGCGAGAACACCCGGCCCGGGTGCTGCGCGAGGAACTTCAGCAGCTCGAACTCCTTGAACGTCAGGTCGAGCACCCGGCCGCCGACCTTCGCGGTGTAGGTCGCGTCGTCGACGACGACCTCGCCGGAGCGGATGACGTGGGCCTCGGGATCGGCCGCCTCGCGGGCGGCGGTGAGCCGGCCGATGGCCAGCTTGATCCGCGCCTCGAGCTCGGCGGGGCCGCAGGTGTGCAGCACGACGTCGTCCATGCCCCAGTCGTGGCTGACGACGGCGAGGCCGCCCTCGGTCGCGACGAGGATCACCGGGACGTCGGTGCCGGTGGTGCGGATGAGCCGGCACAGGTCACGGGAGCCGGCCAGGTCGTGCCGCCCGTCGACGAGGAGCAGGTCGGCGTCGGGCGCCTCGAGGAGCGCGCTGCCCTCGGCAGGCAGGATCTTCACCTGGTGGCCCAGCAGCGCGAGGCCGGGCAGGACCTCGGCCGAGGGCTGCAGCGCGCTGGTGAGCAGCAGGAGTGTGCTCATGGTGGCCTCCTCTCGGCACCAGCGCGGGAGGGCGCAGAGGGCGGTGCCGGATCGAGAGACCGAAACGCAACGCTGGGCTCCGGCCGGTTTTCCTTTCGGGGACCCTAGCCGAAATCGGCCCGACACGGGGAGGATCACCACGTGAATGAGATGCAGGTCATCCGGGTCCACTACTGGGCCGCCGCACGATCTGCGGCCGGCACCGCCGAGGACGTGATCGACGTCCCGGGCCCGCTCACGCTCGCGCAGCTCAAGGAGGAGGTCGTACGCCGCCACGCCGGCTCACGCCTCGGCGAGGTGATCCAGGTGTGCTCGGTGCTGCTCGGGGACCAGCCGGTCGCGACCCGCGACGCGGCCGAGGTCGAGGTCCCGCCGGGCTCGACCGTCGAGTTCCTTCCTCCCTTCGCCGGAGGCTGACCTAGACTCGCGACTCGCGCCGCCGGTGAGACCGGTACCCCACCGGGAAGAGAGAGACGTGGCTGAGAAGGCTGGGCCGATCGCGACACGAGACACTCGTGCGATCGTCGACCCGACGGGCGCGCCCGCCGGTGGCCGCGGCTCGATCCTGCCCCCGACGATCCTGCTCGCGCTGGTGGCCGTTGCGCTGGCGGTCGTCGCCACGAGCGGAGGCCTGCTCGAGGCCGTCCTCGCATGCGGCGCGGCGGCGTACATCCTGGTGCTGGTGATCATCGGCCGGGAGCGGACCGCCGTGCTCACCCTGATGGCCGCGTTCGCGACGGCGCCGATGTACAAGGGCCTGGCGCCCGCCGGCAGCACGGCGACGCCGACCGACGGCCTGCTCGTGCTGGGGTTCCTGCTGCTGATCCCCAACCTGCTCCGGGGCCGGCTCCGGCTCCCGCTGACCTACGTCATCGGCGTCTCGATCATCACGATCGCCGGACTGGTCGCGACCGTGCTCTCCGAGGAGCAGCTGCTCAGCGCGATCGCGCTGGTCTTCTGGCTCGCGGTGATGATCGGCCTGCCGGCGTTCATCATCATGTGGGCTCCCTCGTCGCGGGTGCTGCAGATCCTGGCGTGGAGCTATGTCATCGGGCACTTCATCAGCTGGGCGGGCGGCATCGCGCAGGGCCACGTGACCAACGGCCGTCACTTCGGCATGACCAACCACCCGAACTTCTTCGGGCAGGCGGCGCTCATGTCGGTCGGCCTGCTGATCTACCTGCTCTTCCGCCACCGCTCGACGATCGGCCGCGTGTGCGTGCTGGGGGCCGCCGCCCTGTGCGGGATCTCGATCATGTTCAGCGGCAGCCGCGCGGCCGTGCTGGTCGTCGCCGGCGTGTTCGTCCTGTTCCCGCTCGTCGAGCGCTCGGCGCTCAGCGGCCTGCTCATGGGCCTGGTCGCCGGTCTCGGCGTGGCCTGCCTGCCGCTGGTGGTCGAGCTCGGCGCCGACATCCCGGCCATCGAGCGGCTCCTCGGCAACGAGTCGACGGCCGGATCCAACATCGCACGCTCCGAGGGCGTCGAGACCGCGGTCGACCGGTTCTGGGCGAGCCCGTGGTTCGGCGACGGCCTGATCGACCTGTTCGACATCCACAACAACTTCCTGGAGGTCCTCGTCGGCATCGGCGTCGTCGGGACCGTCGGCTATCTCTTCGTGATCTTCGCGTTCGCCCGGCCGCTGTTCAGCTCCTCGGTCCACCGCCGGCTCTGCTACGCGATGTGGATCTACGTCGCCTGGGGCTTCTTCGTGCCGAGCCTCTACGACCGCAGCATCTGGATCCCGATCGCGATGAGCGCGATCGCCTGGTTCACGCCGTCGTCGACGGACGAGGCTGAGCCAGCTGGGCGAACACCATCAGGGTCGGCTGCAACCGCGGCGGCGTGAGCCGGTCGACCAGCGACGCCGCCCGCCAGGCCGCGGTGCTCGAGCCGGCGTACTGCGGCTCGCTCGCGTGGCCGTAGACGAAGAGGTTCCACCGGTCGGCGGGGAACAGCCGGGCGAGGTCGCGGCGGGTGTTCATCGCGTAGCGGGTCGGAAAAACGTCGCGCTCCTGGCGCCCGGGCTGGAGCTTCTCGAGCACGCGCACGTGCAGGTCGTTGGGCACCATCCGCGCGCCGACGCCGATCATGCCCCACTTGTTGGGCGTGCGACCCGCGAACCAGCCGCCGGGCCGGAGCACCCGCTGGAGCTCGCTGACGACGAACGGGGCGTCGGCGTGGTCGACGTGCTCGAGCACGTGGTCGGCGAAGACCAGGTCGAACGCGTCGTCGGCCAGCGGCAGCCGCTCACCGGGGGTGATCACGTGGGCCTCGTCGACGGACGGGTTCTCCGTCACCACTTCGTCGACGTCGACGCCGACGACGCGGTGCCCGGCGGCCCGGAAGTCACGCAGCCGGCGGTGGTACGGCGACAGCGGCGCGTCCGTCCAGCCCCCGCGGCCGGCGCCGAAGTCGAGCACGTCGGCCTTGTCGGGGAGCAGCGCGTTGATGCGGGAGAAGAACTCCACGAAGCCGTCGTGACGGGTGAAGCCGCCGGCGACCACCTCGGGGTAGAGGCGGGCGAGCGGGTGGTCGGGGTCGAGGTCGTCGCGCACGGGGGAGTGGCCTCTCAGTCGGGTCAGTCGGGATAGCCGAGCCGCTTGGCGAGGCCGGGGATGATCTCCTCGATCGCCGCGTAGTGCTCGGGGCCGAAGATCTCGCGGAAGCTCGAGCGGTCGACCCGGTAGTGGGACTCGCCGTCGCCGCGCTGCGCGAGGTCGGCGGCCTGGAGCGCGTCGCGCGACACGTCGTTGAGCACGGTCTCGAGCGCCTCGGGCTTGAGGAAGACACCGCAGTGCTCGAGCATCCGCGGCACCTCGGTGCGCGGGTCGTGGTCGATGTCCTCGAGCCGGAACGTCGCGATCGTCGGGTCGTCGACGCCGACCCAGGTCTCGATCTCCCGCAGCCGCGGCGCCGCCTGGTCGATGAGGCGCAGCAGGCCCTCCTCGATCGGGATGTGCCGGAGCTCCTCGCGGAACACCTCGAGCTCGGGGATGTGCACCTTGCGGTGGGTCTTGGTCGCCGAGAAGTAGCCGCTGACGACGAGCTCGCGCGGGTCGCGGAACATGTAGACGGTGCGGTGGTTCCACGGCTTCGGCCAGTCCCGGAACTCCGGATAGCTCATGTAGATGCCCGGCACGAACGTGCCCGGCGGGAACGCGCGGACGCGCACCATCTGGTAGTCGAGCTGCGGCAGCGTGAACAGGCCCGTCTCCGCGCGCACCAGCGGGTGGTGGAACAGGTGCTTCATCCACTGGCTGCCCGCCTTGGGCGAGCCCGCGGCGTAGATGTTGGCGATCTCCGGGATGTTGGTCCCGGCGGCGGTGAGTGCGGCACCGCGCACCCGTGCGGCCACCTGCACCCCGCGCTTGAGGCCGGAGCGACCGGCTTCCCACTGGACCACCCGGGTCGCCCACTCGCGCAGCCCGGATCCTTCGGTCGTCGGCATGGCGCGCACTCTACATACGGAAACACTAGGCTCGCGGCCGACTGAACAACTCCCCGAGACACCGGGGCGATGGAACTGCTCCGAGGGGAAACGTGGGAAGCCAAGCCGGTGCCGGGCGGCGCCTGAGCGTGATCACGATCGACCAGATCGTGTCCGGAGCGTCCAACCTGCTCATCGCGCTGCTGTCGGCGCACCTGCTCGGCACGGCCGCCTTCGGCTACTTCGGCCTGATCCTGGTGATCTACGCAGGCGCGCAGGGGGTCACCCGCTCGCTCGTGGGCGACCCGCTCCTCGTGCACCCCGACGACGCGCGCAACCGGGTGGGCGCGCCGGTCTCGAGCGCACTGGTGCTCGGCGTCGGCATGGGCGCCCTGATCCTGGCGCTCGCCGGCGTCCTCCACCTGGCGGACCTCCCGCTGGCCCCCGAGATGCTCATCCTCGGCCTCGCGTTCCCCGGCCTGATCCTCCACGACCTCGGGCGCTACCTCGGGTTCGCCGTGCAGCGACCGTCGCTCTCGCTGGTGCTCGACCTGACCTGGCTGGTGCTGAGCACGACGGCGTTCGTGGCCGTGATCGCCCTCGACGACATCTCGCTGACCTGGTTCACGCTGGCGTGGGTCGGACCGGGCGCGCTCGCCTCCCTGCTGGTGTTCGCCCAGCACCGGATCCGCCTCGGTGGCGCGCGGGCGTGGCTGCGGGAGCGCTGGTCGTTCTCCTGGCGCTACCTGATGTCCTACCTCGCGACCCAGGGCGCGGTGCTGGGCTTCTCGGTCACCGTCGCGGCGGTCGCGGGCGCCTTCGCGCTCGGCGCCGTGCGCGGCGCCCTGCTGCTCATCCGCCCCTACATGACGTTCCAGACCGCGGCCGTCGCCGCCGGGGTCTCCGAGATCGCCAACGACGCGGACCCCGCGGCGGCCTCGCGCCACCTTCGCCGTACGACGGTGCTGGCGATGTCGATCGGGCTCGTCAACGTGGCGGTCCTCCTGCTGATCCCGGACTCCGTGGGCCAGCTGGTGCTCGCGGACACGTGGTTCGCCACCGAGCCGCTCCTCGTCGCCGCGTCGCTCCACATCCTGTGCCTCGGGCTCGTCGCGGGACCGCGCTCCTACCTCAACGGGACCCGCGCGATCCGCACCACGACGACCCTCGACATCGCGACGACGTTCGGCGTCGTGGCCACGGGAACGATCGGCGTCTTCGTCGACGGCGCCCTCGGTGCCTACTGGGGAACCGCCATCGGCCAGGGTGTCGCAGCTGCCATCTGGTGGACCGTTCTCGGACTCCGCCGCAAGCGCTCGAAGATGCCGTAACCTCGCGACGGCACGCGACGTTGGGACACGACGTTGGGGGGCCGACGGCAGGAGGAATGGTGCGACTAGGTACGGCCCTGAACGCGGTACGCCTGAAGGCGTCGTGGGCGATCCGCGACCGGTTCCCCGACCGCAAGGTGGTCCGCAACATCCAGGGCGTCGAGATGGTGCTGCCGTGGTCGCACCACCTCCCCGACTACACGCGCGGCGACTCGCCGTACGGCAAGAACCTGGTCGCGCTGGCCGCCGGCCTGGCGGCCACCGGCGACGAGCTCACCGTGCTCGACATCGGCGCCAACGTCGGCGACTCGGCGCTGCAGATCCTCGACGCCGCCGGCGGTCGCGTCCTGTGCGTCGAGGGTGACCCCTACTACTTCGAGTACCTCGACCTCAACGTCGGCACCGACGAGCGGGTGACCGTCGTCGAGGCGCTGCTCGCGACCGGCGAGACCGCCGAAGCGCTCACGCCCGTGCGGTCGGGCGGCACCACCCGCTTCGAGGTCGCCGGCGAGTCGGTCGGCGTACCGACGGTCTCCGCCGCCGACCTGCGCGCGGCGCACCCCGAGTTCGCGCGGCTGCGGCTCGCGAAGTCCGACACCGACGGCTACGAGGTGCTCCTGGTGCCGGCGATCGCGAAGGCGTGGGCCGACCAGCCTCCCGTGCTGTTCTTCGAGTACGACCGCCGCCTGACCCGGATGGCCGGCAACGACCCGGAGCCGATCTGGGACGAGCTCGCCGCGCTGGGCTACGACACCGTCGCGATCTGGGACAACGGCGGCCGTGCGCTCGGGCGGGCGCCGATCGCCGACCTCCCGCGACTCTCGCAGCAGGTCGACCCGACCGGCCCCCGCGACCGCCGCTACTGGGACGTCGCCGTCACGCACGCCGACGACGCCGCGGCCCGCGAGGTCCTCCACCGACTGGTCCCCGAGACGATGGGAGAGCACGCGTCGTGATCGTCAACCTGCTCCGCAGGATCTGGCACCGCCTGATGGCGGCTCGGGACGCGGTGGTCGGCCGCAACGAGGCCCAGCTCAAGCGCCTGACCCGCGCCGGCCGGGTGACCATGGGCGAGCACACGTACGGCGTGCCGATCATCATGAGCTACATGCTCGACGAGACGAAGCTCCACGTCGGCAAGTACTGCTCGCTGTCGGAGACCGCGCAGATCATGCTCGGCGGGCAGCACCCCACCGACACCGTCAGCCAGTACCCGTTCCGCATCAACTGGCGGATGCCCGGCGCGGGCAAGGACGGCAACCCGGTGCCGTCCGAGGACACCTACATCGGCAACGACGTCATCATCTACCAGCGCGCGTTCATCCGGAGCGGCGTCAAGATCGGCGACGGCGCGGTGATCGCCGGCGGTGCGATCGTCACCAAGGACGTCCCGCCCTACGCCGTGATGGGCGGCGCGCCCGCGCGGGTGCTGAAGTACCGCGCGACCCCCGAGCAGATCGAGGCCCTGCTCGAGATCAAGTGGTGGGACTGGCCCGACGAGGAGGTGAAGGCCGCCGTGCCGCTGCTCGCCAGCAAGGACATCGACGGCTTCATCGCCTACGCCCGCGAGAAGCAGGGAGCGACCCGCCATGGCTGAGCCGACCTACTGCACGGTCCTCGCCGAGAACTACCTGCCCAAGGCGCTGGCGCTCGCCGACAGCGTGCGCCGCCACCAGGGCGGCGCCGAGCTCGTCATCTTCCTGATCGACGCCGAGCACGCCGACGACCACCAGCTGCCCGACCTGCCGGGCGTGCGCATCGTCGGCACGGACTTCCTCGGCCTCCCGCTCGAGAAGATCCGGGCGATGACGACCTACTACGAGCTGGTCGAGTTCGCCACGGCCGTCAAGCCGCTGCTGTTCAAGCGCCTGCTCGAGGACAACGACCAGGTCTTCTACCTCGACCCCGACACCTACGTGACCTCGGCGATGTCCGAGCTGCCCGGGGAGCTCGCGGCCAGCGAGGGCGGCGTCCTGCTCACCTCCCACTTCCTGCACCCGCTGCCGCCCGAGGCCCCGGCGACCGAGGGTCATCAGCTCGCGGTCGGCATCTACAACCTCGGCTTCTGCGGCTTCGACCGCCGCGGGATCCCGGCGCTGGACTGGTGGTGGGCCCGGCTGGAGTGGGACTGCCTCGTCGACTTCATGAGCGGTCTGTTCGTGGACCAGAAGTGGATGGACGTCGGCGCCGACCTGTTCCGCGCGCGCAGCCTGCGCCACCACGGCTACAACGTGGGCGTCCTCAACCTGCACGAGCGCCCGCTCGCCCACGACGACCAGGGCTACGCGATCCGCGGCACCGACGAGCGGCTGCGGCTGTTCCACTTCCACGCGTTCGACCCGCACCAGCCGCTCGCGCTGTCGACGCGCTTCGAGGGCGCTACCGGCGACCACATCGAGGACCAGCGCGACGCCGTCGAGGCGCTGTGCCTGGAGTACGCCGAGGCGGTGCTCAAGCACCAGGCGCAGCTCCCCGAGGCGCCGGCCTATCGCTACAACGTCGACACCCGCGGCCGCCGCATCCCGCGGCTGCTGCGCCGCGCGTGGCGCGTGCAGGCGCAGGCCGGCCAGGTGCCGCCGTCGCCGTTCGACCCCGCCCAGGCGGCCGCCTACGACAAGTGGCGCCGCCGCGCCTGGTCGACCGTCGGCCGTGAGCTGGCGGGCGACGTCGCGAAGGGCGCACGGATGTCCCTGGTCGACGAGTTCGTGGCGGTCCAGCAGCGGTTCCCGCGGCTGGTGTCGGCCGTCCGCGGCCGGGTCGCCGGCAAGACCGGCATCTGGGGGTAGCCCCTCGCTCCGGGCGGCGCGACGTACCTGACGAATCGGCTGCTCTCGAAGTCGATTCGCGACCAATACGTCAGGTGCCTCGCGCCCCCGGCGACGTACCTGACGAAATGGCTCTTAGTGACGTCGATTCACGACCGAAACGTCAGGTACGCCGGAGCACGATCCGGTCAGCTCTTGATGCCCTCGACGAACCAGCTGTCCTCACGCTGCTCGACGTCGGCCAGGTGGGGGAGCTTGCCTTCGCGGAACGAGTACTCGGTGAGGTCGCCGAAGCCCGCCTCGGTCATCAGGGACTTCACCAGGCCGCGGGTCGGCTGCCAGCGGTGCCAGTTGGAGCCGCCGACGAACGCCACCAGGCGCTTGCCCGAGGGGCGGCTCTCCGGGTGGGCGCGGAGCATCTCGCCGTACTGGATGCCGGCCTTGCCCTCCGGGTCGTCGCCGGCCTCCAGGAGGTCGCGCGCGAACTGCTCGGCGTCGGGCAGTGCGAGCCGCATCATGCCGCCGGGCTTGAGCACGCGGGCGCACTCGGCGAGGAACTTCCGGGCGTCCTCGAGGAAGAGGTGCTCGAGCATGTGGGAGGAGTAGACCGCGTCGGCGGTGCCGTCGGCGAGCGGAAGCGGCTTGGACAGGTCGCGCCGGATGATGTTCTCCGGCCAGTCGATCATGTGCGCGTCGTGGAGCACGCCGACCTTGCGCAGGGCCTTGCGGACCCGCGGCGCCTTCCGCAGCACCATCATCGGCGAGCGGTCGATGTTGATCCACGTCTTCGGCGCGTGGTGGCCGCAGCCGAGGTTGAGCAGGACGCCGCCGGGCCAGTCGGCCGGGTCGATCAGCTTGTCGCTCATGCGGGCTGCTCCATCGTCTTGCGCCAGAAGGCTCCGTTGCCGTCGATGTCGACGATCTCCTCGGTGATGCCGTGCTGCTTGCGGTAGTCGTGCACCGCGGCACCTGCCTGCTCGGGGAGCGTGCCGTAGTCGTCGATGATGCAGAAGCCGCCCGGCGAGAGCTTCGGGTAGAGCGCCTCCAGGGCCTGCCAGGTCGACTCGTAGAGGTCGCCGTCGAGACGGATCAGCGAGTACGACTCCGCCGGCGCGGTGGGGAGCGTGTCCTTGAACCACCCGACGAGGAACTCGACCTGCTCGTCGAGCAGGCCGTAGCGCTCGAAGTTGTGCTTGACGATCTCGACCCCGACGTTGAGGCCGGTCTGCTTGTAGAACCAGTCGCCCTTGTCGGCCGGGTAGTCCTTCGGGTTCGGCTTGGGGAGCCCCTCGAACGAGTCGGCGAGCCAGACCTTGCGGGAGGTGTCGCCCCAGGCCTTGAGGTTGCCGGCCATGAAGATGCACGCGCCGCCGCGCCAGACGCCGGTCTCGATCAGGTCGCCGGGCACGCCGTCCACCATGATCCGCTCGATGCAGTCCTGGATGTTCTGCATGCGCAGCAGGCCGATCATCGACTCCGCGCGCGAGGGCCAGTCGTTGCCGTGCTGGCGCGCCTTGGGGTCGTAGGGCTTCTTGTAGGCGATCTCGAACCCGAAGCGGGTGGCGAGCCGGCCGACGGCGTCGGCGGCCTGCTTCTTGCGCGAGGGCGAGCCGGCGGTGCGGACACCGCCGAGGATCGAGTCGTTGTCCTCGGCGACGGCGCCGGTGAGGCTCCGCTTGAGCAGGTCGAGGTAGAGCGCGCGCAGGGCGTCGGCGCCCACAGGGGGGAGGGTCACGCCGCGGAACGCTAGCAGTCCATCGGCTTCCATCTCGGCGGTTGAGCGAAAGGAGTCCGACCCGTTCACAAGATCCCCTGCCGCAGCGCGTCCTTGATCCACGGGATCAGCTCGTCGAGCATCTCGTCGAGGGTCACCCGCGCCTCGAACCCGAGGAGCTCGCGGGCCTTGTCGACCGACGGGATGCGCTTCTGGACGTCGTTCTCGAACGCGGGGTCGCTGACGTAGCGGAACGGCTCGTCGGGTCCCTTGATCCGCGTCCAGATCGCCTCGGCGAGCTCCAGGACGGTCGTCGCGACCGGCGTGGAGATGTTGAAGTCCTCGTTGAGCGCGGCGTCGTGCTCGAGCGTCGCGATGATGCCCGCCGCCAGGTCGGAGCCGTGGGTGTAGCAGCGCACCTGCGACCCGTCGCCCAGGATGTGCAGCGGGTCCTGGCCCTTGAGCAGCTTCTGGATGATGTCGGGCACGACGTGGCTCAGCGCCAGCCGCACGTTGCCCGACTGCTCCTCGACGTCGCCGACCGCTCGTCGCTCGCCGACGCCGACGGCGTTGAACGGCCGCACGATCGTGTACGGCACCTTGTACTGCTGCCACGCGGCGCGTGCCCAGTACTCCACCGCGAGCTTCTGGAAGCCGTAGCTGTTGGCGGGCGGCGGGATCGTGAGCTCGTCACCCTCGACGGACGGCCACCGGTCGGTCGAGCCGTAGGCCATCGAGCTGGACACGTACGTGACCTTCTTGAGCGGTCCGCCCTTGCCGACCACGTTGATCGCCGCGTCGCAGGAGGCGCCCATGATCGCCTCGTTGATCGACATCAGGTCGTAGGCGTGCTTGTTGAAGTACGCGATGCCGCCGATCATCGCGGCCGCCGCGACGAAGTGGTCGCAGCCCTCGAGGAGCTTCTCGACCAGCTGCGCGTCGCGGGCGTCGCCCTCGGTGAAGTGGTAGTTGGGGTGGTCGTCGTAGGACTTCGTGATGCGGCCGTACTTGGAGTAGTTGTCGAGCCCGACGACCTCCCAGCCGCGGTCGAGCATCGCTTCGACGAGGTAGCCGCCGATGAAACCGGCGGAGCCGGTCATGAGAACGCGGGTCAAGACGTGCCTTTCGTGGGGGTCAGACGCGGACGCCGGCGCCGAGCATCCCCCAGATGTCGGCGACAGGCTGGTGGGGCCGCAGCTCGCGGTAGTCGGGGTGCGGGGTGGCGATGATCAGCAGGTCCGACCGGTCGAGGACCTCCTCGAGGGGCAGGACGTCGGGGTCGTCAGTGACGTACGGGTCCGTCGTCAGGACCTTCGCCGCCTTGAACCGCAGGATCCGCTTGAGCTTGTAGGACAGGCTCTCGCGGGTGTCGTCGGACCCGCCCTTGAACGCCATGCCGAGCACCCCGACCGTCATCTTCGACAGGTCGTGCTGCTGCTCGAGCCGGCTGACCACGTGCAGCGGCAGGCCCTCGTTGACCAGCATCGCCGCGTGCCCGAGGGCGAAGTTGTTGTCGTTGAACGCCGCCAGCTGCATCGTGTCCTTGAACAGGCACGGCCCGGCGGCGAAGCCGGCGCGCGGCATGTCGGCCGCTCGCGGGTAGTCCTGGGTCACGACGCGGCGGATCTCCTCGAAGTCGAGGCCGCGCTCGTTGGCGATCATGTAGAACTGGTTGACCGTCGCGAACTTGATGTAGCGGTAGACGTTGGCGAAGAGCTTGGCCAGCTCCGCCTCCTGGGTGCCCGTGTAGATCAGCCGGTCGGTCAGCACGCCGAACAGCTCGGCGGCCCGGTGCCGGGCGCGGTCGTTGCGGGCCCCGATGATCTGCGGGAGCGAGTAGAGCTCCTCCATGGCGTGGCCCTCGAGGATGCGCTCCGGGCAGAACGCGACGTCGATCTCGCGCCCGTCCAGGATCGACGCGTCGATCAGCCGGTCGGTGACGCCGGGGAAGAGCGTGCTGCGCAGGACGACGAGCTGGCCGTCGCGGAAGTAGGCGTCGCACGGCTGCAGCGCCTTCGCGAGCATGTTCGGGTCCGGGTTGAGGTGCTCGTCGACGGGCGTTCCGATGACGACGACCACGTTCTCGGCCATGCCGACGACGGAGGCGTCGGTGGTGGCGGAGAGGCGGCCCTCGTCGACCGCGGCCAGCATCGGCTCGGCCGCGCCGGGCTCGTCGAACGGCAGGTTGCCGTCGTTGACGAGCTTCACGCGCGCCTCGTCGACGTCGTAGGAGCACACACGGAGGCCCTGCTTGGCGAACGCGATGGCCAGGGGAAGACCGACGCGGCCGCAGCCTCCGATGATCACGACGTCCAGCTGGAAATCGGGGGTGTCGCTGGAGTTGAGCATGTTCGTCCTAACGACGAAGACCCTCGGTAGTCTCGCCCCAATTGCTCCGCCTCGGGCGTCGGCCCCCACGACCATTGATCGGATCTTTCTCTTGCACCTGCTCGTCGATGCGTTCGCAGTCCAGCCCGGAAGTGCCGCGATCACGGTCGAGAACCTCCTCCTCGGCTGGTCCCAGCTGGGCACCGACGACCGAGTGACGGTCGTCGCCGCAGAGGACAAGAAGCTCGTCCTCCCCGAGGGGATGGAGAGCATCGTGATGACGCCGCCGGTGGGCGGCGCGGCCGGCCGGATCTGGGCAAGGACGCTGGGCGTACGGCGCGCCGCCCGCGAGCTGGGTGCCGACGCGGTGCTCTCCGCGGTGCCGGCCAGCGGGCTGCTCGGAGCGCCGACGCCGCACGGCATCATCCTCTACGACCTGCGCCACGAGCTGCGCCCGCACCAGTTCCCGCTGTCCCGCCGGATCGCGCGCCGGGTGTCGTGGGGCTGGAACATGCGCCAGACCGACGGCATCTACTGCATCTCGCGCCGGACGCTGAGCGACCTCGAGCGGTCGCACGCCCGGGCCGCGCGCAAGGGCGTGGTCGCCCGCTACGGCGCCGATCACGTCGACAGCTGGCCGCAGGTGCCGAAGGGCGAGCCGCCGTACGCCCTCGCGTTCGGCCACTTCTCCAACAAGAACGTCCCCGCGGTGCTCGAGGGCTGGCGGCAGTTCTGCGAGACCGACGACAAGATGGTGCTGCGCCTGGTGGGCATGGGCCGGGCCGACCGCGAGAGCGCCACCGCGCGGGTGAGCGAGCTCGGCATCGCCGAGCGCGTCCAGCTGATGCCGTGGCTCGACGACGACGAGTTCAAGGCCTGCTTCGCCGGCGCCAGCCTGGTGGTCTTCCCCTCCGACTTCGAGGGCTTCGGCCTGCCCGCGATCGAGGCGCTGCGACTGCGGATCCCGCTTGTGGTCTCGGGTGACGAGGCGCTCGCGGAGGTCACCGGCGGCCACGCCGCGACCGCCCGCTCGGTGGGCGCAGCCGATCTCGCCGCCGCGATGCGGGAGGCGATGGAGTTCTCGCCCGAGCACCTCGAGGCCGGGCGCCGGCACACCGACGGATTCCAGTGGCGCGGCACGGCCCAGGCCGTGCGCGACGGGCTCCTGTCAGCGCGCTGACGGGTCCAGGTAGCCCGGGTCGTCGACGACGCCCGTGCGGAGCCGGCGGAGGTCGACCCGCACCATGTGGGCGACCAGGTCCTCGAACGACGTCGTCGCCCGCCAGCCCAGCGCGGCGGCGGCCGGCTCGGGGTCGGCCACGAGGAACGCGGCGTCGACGGGCCGCATCAGCTCCGGGTCCTGGCGGACGTACGGCGCCGGGTCCGCAATGCCGGCGGCGGCGAACGCGGTCACGAGCAGCTGCTCGAGCGTGTGCGGGGTGCCGGTGCCGATCGTGAGCTCCGTCGGAGCGTCGTAGCGGACCATCGCGTGGATCGCCGTCACGTAGTCGCCGGCGAAGCCCCAGTCGCGGCTGACGTCGAGGTTGCCGAGCGCGAGGTGGTCGCGCCGCCCGAGCGCGATCTCGGCGGCGCCGAGCGTGATCTTGCGGGTGACGAACGCCGTCCCGCGCAGCGGGCTCTCGTGGTTGTGCAGGATGCCGATGCTGGCGTGCAGGCCGCGGTGGTCGCGCGCGTCCCGCACGATCGCCTCGGCCTCCGCCTTGGCGCGGGCGTAGGGGCTGTCGGCGGCGGCGCCGCGGACCTCGGCCGAGGACGCCTGGAAGAAACGGATCTCCCGGCCGGTGGCCGCCTGCGTCGCGAGCGCCGCGTCGACGAGCGCGCCAACGGCGTCGCAGTTGGTCTGACGCGCGACGTCGGGCTCGGCCCAGCTGCGTCCGACGGAGCTGAACGCGGCGAGGTTGTAGACCTCGTCGGGCTCCCACCGGCGGACGACGTCGCTCATGCCCGCCGCGTCCCTCAGGTCCTGGCTGACGACCTCGACCCCGGGGAGGTAGGCCGCGACCCGCTGCGCGCCGTCGCCGCCGGGACGCACCGTGCCGACCACCCGGTGGCCCGCGGCCATCAGTAGGCGGGCGAGGTAGATGCCGTCCTGGCCGGCGATGCCCGTGACCAGCGCCGTGCCGGGACCCGTCATGGGATCTGGCGTTCCCCGCGCTTGTTCTCGACGAGGCGGCCGAGCTGCTCGAGGTCGGCGTCGACCATGATCTGGGCGAGTCCCTTGGCGTCGGTCGTGGCCTCCCAGCCGATGACCTCGCGGGCCTTGGTGGCGTCGCCGATGAGGGCGTCGACCTCGGTGGGCCGCTCGTACTTCGCGTCGAGCCGGACGTGGTCCTGCCAGTCGAGGCCGGCGTGGGCGAACGCGGCCTCGCAGAACTCGCGCACGGTCGTGCCGATGCCCGTCGCGAGCACGTAGTCGCCGGGCTCGTCGTGCTGCAGCATCCGCCACATGCCCTCGACGTACTCCGGCGCGTAGCCCCAGTCGCGCACCGCGTCGAGGTTGCCCAGCGTCAGCGTGTCGGTGATGCCGAGCTTGATCGACGCGACCCCGAGGGTGATCTTGCGGGTCACGAAGCTCTCGCCGCGCCGCGGCGACTCGTGGTTGAAAAGGATCCCCGAGACCGCGAACAGGTCGTAGGCCTCGCGGTAGTTGACGGTGACCCAGTGCGAGTAGAGCTTCGCGGCGCCGTACGGCGAGCGCGGGTAGAACGCCGTGTCCTCGGCCTGCGGAGGCGGCGTCGCGCCGAACATCTCCGAGGTGGACGCCTGGTAGAAGCGGCAGTCGAGGCCGGACGCGCGGATCGCCTCCAGCAGCCGCAGCGTGCCCACGGCGTCGGTGGACGCGGTGTACTCCGGCATCTCGAACGACACCTTGACGTGGCTCTGCGCGCCGAGGTTGTAGACCTCGTGCGGCTCGATCGCGTGGATCAGGTTCACCAGGCTGACGCCGTCGGTGAGGTCGCCGTAGTGGAGGTGCAGGTCGGGGTTCTGGTGCAGGTGGTCGATCCGGCTGCGGTTCAGGGTCGACGCCCGCCGCACCAGGCCGTGGACCTGGTAGCCCTTCGACAGCAGCAGCTCGGCGAGGTAGGAGCCGTCCTGGCCGGTGATGCCGGTGATGAACGCGCGCTTCACATGAACTCCGTTGGTGGGTAGGGGCGGGGAGCCTCGGGGGTGAGCTAGCCGTCGTGGCGTCGGACGGTCTTGCCGCCCTGGGTGGCCAGCTCGTCGACGATCGCGATGCTCCGGGGGTGCCAGGCGCGGGGCAGGTCGCTCACCGCGTCCTTGACCGTACGGCGCAGCGTCTCCTCGTCGAGGGTCGCGCCGTCGGCCGGCACCACCTCGACCGCGACGATCGAGCCGGTGAGCCGGTTGGCGCGGCCGAAGACCCGTGCGGCGGCCACGCCGTCGAGCGCGAGCACCCGCTGCTCGACCGGGAGCGGGTGGACCTTCACGCCGCCGACGTTGATGACCTCGGACGTGCGCCCGCGGAACAGCACGCGATCACCGTCGACCTCGACCAGGTCGCCGGTCGGCCGCCACTCTCCGGCCCAGGTGCGCGACTCGGCCTCGTCCGCTCCGGCGTACCCCTGCATCTCGGTGGCCGGGCGCACCCAGAGCTCCCCGTCGATGACCCGCAGGTTGGCGTCGGGGTTGTCGGGGCCGAAGAGCGACGCGGCGTCGAGGCCGGGCCGGTCGTCGCGCACCGACGTGATCGACCCCAGCTCGGTCGAGGCGTAGACCTGCGAGATCCGGGCGTCGGGGAACCTCTCGCGCAGCTCGGCCAGCAGGTCGGGCGGGCTCGCCTCGCCGCCGAGGGTGATCTGCTCGAGGGCGGGCAGCTCCACGTCGCCCGCGCGCGCCTCGGCCAGCAGGAACCGCCAGTAGGTCGGCGTCGCGCTGACGCAGGTCACGCCGTGCTCGGTGATGGCCTGGAGGCCGTCGCGGGGCTGGCGCGGGAACGGCGCCACCAGCGTGGCCTGCGCGGCCAGGGTGTGCAGCAGCACCTGGATGCCGGCGAACTGGTGGGCGCCGTAGGCGAGGAGCCACCGCTGCTCGGGGCGCGGCTCGACCTGTGCGACGGCGCGGGCTAGCACCTCCCAGTCGTGGCGGGCCGCCTTCGGGGCGCCGGTGGTGCCGGTGGTGCGGATCAGCAGCGGCTGGGGGCGAAGCGCTTCGTCGTCGTCCTCCGCGCGCGGCTTCGGCGCGCTCGACAGCAGTGCCTGTGGTCGCACGACCGTCACGCCCGGCAGCCGGTCGGTGCCGCCGCCGAGGAAGCCGGACAGCCCCGGGACCAGGTCCGGTCGCGAGGTCACGACGACGTCGTGCTCGAGCGCGTCGAGATAGGTCGCCAGCTTCGGCACCGGGGTGTCGGGCTGGTACTGGCACGACTCGACGCCCGCCAGTGCGGCACCGGCGAGCAGCCTGAAGACCCAGGCGGCGTCGGCCTCGACGATCGCGACCCGGGTGATGCTACGGGCGTCGAACGCCGCCGCGACCCGCTGGGCGTCGGCGAGCAGGTCGCCGTACGTCAAGCGGTGCGGGAGCAGCGCCAGCTGGCCCGGGCGAGCCTGGGCCGCCCGTTCCAGCAGCCGGATCATCAGACGGAAGCGGCCTCGTCAGCGGGGCCGTAGTAGGCGAGCACGTCGCCGATGGTCTCCGGCAGGACGTCGGAGGTCGAGAACGGGTCGGACCCCAGCTCGTCCTCCAGCATCGTGGAGAGCTCGGCCGCCTCGAGCGAGTCGAGGCCGAGACCCTCACCCCAGAGGCTGGTCTCGTCGGTCACGGTCGTGGGGTCGACGTCCTTGTCGATCCGGTCGAGGAACTGCGCGACGATCTCCTGGGCGCGCGAGCGGTTCGGCACTGGGTTCTCCTTCACGGCTCAGGTCGGCGTTGGTGCCGATGCCTTGGCCGCCGACAGCATTCCATAGCCCAGGGTGCCATCACGCCAGAACCCTTCAAGAATGTCGCAGGCGCGGACGTAGTCGTCGACCGCCTCGGCGCCGATCAGCTCGACGAGCTCGGCCCGGTGGGCGGCGCAGTTGGCCCGCCACGCAGCGAACGTCGGCAGCGTCGGCTCGGTGATGTCGCGGGACCCGGTCACGGTGAGACCGAGTTCCTCCAGCGCTGCGGTGTACGACGCCAGCGGCTGCATGTGGGCGTCGCCGAACGCGCGGCGCAGCGTGGCGAGCTCCACCTTGCGGTCGCGCACCTCGCGGAACGGGATCTCCCGCTTGCGGATGATGTCGCACAGGACCATCCGCCCGCCGGGCGCCAGGACCCGCGCGCACTCGGACAGCAGCGCGGCCCGGTCGCGCATCAGGTGCGACGACTCGAGCACCCACACCACGTCGAACGAGGCGTCCGGCAGGCCGTTGGCGGTGCCGTCGCGGACCTCGAACCGCGCGTCGGCCAGGCCGCGCTCGGCCGCGAGCGCGGTGGCGGCGGCGACCCCCTCCTCGCTCGTGGTGATGCCGAGGGCGCGGACGCCGTACTCGTCGACGAGCGCGCAGGACTGGTGCCCGGTGCCGCAGCCGACGTCGAGCAGCCGGTCGCCCGCGCGCGGCTGCGCGCCGTCGACCATCAGCGCCGTGAGCGCCGCCGTGGCCTCGCCGAGCGGCGTCTCCGGCGTCGCGAACACGCCGTAGTGGAACTCGCTCCCCATGATCAGGCGCCACGCCTCGTGGACGCGGTCGTAGTGGGCCGCGGGCTGGTGGCTCACGTCGTTGCTGGTCATCTGCCTGCCGATCTGCTCCGCCTGTCGGATCGTGCCCGGTCATCCAGGGCCTCGCGTATAACCCCAGGGCCTCGCGTACGTTACTGGTGCTCGGGGGCCAATCGATACGAACGGTGGGTGTGATGCGGCTGCTGTGGGCAGTTCTCCAGCTCGTGCTCCCCATGCCGCTGAAGCGGCGCGTGGGCAACTGGTTCTTCGGGTGGGACGTGCACCCCACCGCGCACATCGGCCGCAGCATGATCATGGTCGGCAAGCTGGTCATGGGCCCGCACAGCACGATCGGCTCGTTCAACACGATCCGTGGTCTGGAGGAGGTGGTCCTCGAGGAGGGCGCGAGCATCGCGACCCGCAACCTGATCACCGGCTTCCCGCCGGGCTCGGACTACTTCGCCGTGAGTCCCAACCGCCGCTCGGTGCTGGTGCTCCGTCGCCACTCGATGGTCACCATCGGCCACACCATCGACTGCGCCGACCGGGTCGAGCTGGGGGAGTACTCCGCGATCGCCGGCTACCGCTGCGCGATCCTCACCCACAGCCTCGACCTCGCGCGCGACCGCTTCGTGGCCCAGCCGGTGGTCATCGGCGACCGCAGCGCGGTGATGAGCGGCTGCACGCTGCTCAACGGCACGTCGGTGCCCAGCCGCGCCATCGTGTCCGCGGGCTCGGTGGTCACGACGAAGCTGACGACCGAGCTGACCTTCTACCGCGGCAACCCCGCCGAGCCGGTGCGCGCGCTGCCGGAACGGCTGAAGTACTTCCGGCGCGGCCTCGTGGAAGTAGCATCCGAGCAATGAGTCGGCTGAGGAGTGCGTCGTACCTCCTACGCAGGGTGCGGCAGACGCCCGCCCTCTTCACGAACTTCGGGTCGGTGTTCCTCGACCTCGGCGCCCAGGCGACCCCGTGGAGCAAGCCGGAGCTGACGTTCCGGCTGCGCAACGGCTACGTCGTGCAGTGCCCCAACGTGCCGGGCGCCCGCTTCCCGCTCTACGAGATCTTCGGTGACGACGCCTACCGGATGGCCGAGCTCCTCGACGGCGTCGACGACGACGCCGGGGTGCTCGACGTCGGCGGCCAGATCGGCAGCTTCTCGCTCGCCGTCGCCGCCGAGCTGCCCAAGGCGCGGGTCCACGTCTACGAGGCCTCGCCGACCAGCGCGTCCTACATCCGCCGCAACGTCGAGGGCAACGACCTCGACGGCCGGGTCACCGTCCACGGTGCCGCGATGGCGGGGGAGGCGGGCGACTTCACGTTCGTCGACAGCGGCACGGCGAGCGGGCACAACGGCCTCACCGCCCCCGACGCGGCGGGCACCGAGGTGACGGTGCCGGCGGTGACGTTCGACGAGGCGGCCGCGCTGGTCGCCGCCGACGGCAGCGCCGTGCAGCTGGTGAAGATGGACGTCGAGGGTGCCGAGTACGACATCGTGCTGCGCTCCTCGCCCGAGTCGTGGCGCGAGGTGCGCTCGGTGGTCATGGAGTATCACCCGGTGCCGGGCCGCCACCTCGACGACCTCCTCGAGTTCTTCGCCGCCGTGGGCCTCACCCCGTCGCGCATGGAGCCCGGCACGCTGCCGGGCCTCGGCGTGATGTGGCTGTCCCGCCGCGCCGCATGAGCAAGCTCCCGGCCCGGCTGCAACCGCTGTGGCCGCTGGCCAAGCGCGTCCACCGGGCGCTGTCGTTGGTGCTGGGCGTCCTCGGGCGGCGGCTGGCGCCGCTGCTCGGCGAGCGCGGTCTCCCGCGCTCGGGCAGTACGACGTCCGCGGCCACCGCGGCCGCGGAGCCCGACGCGGTGACCCTGCACGGGCCGGCGCCGTCGCCGCCCGTCGAGCGCGCCGTCCCGCCCGGGATGCCGCCGCGGCACTGGGCGTTCACCACGACGACCCGGCCGGACGTCCCGCCGGTGCAGACCCTCGACGTCCGCGACGGCACCGTCGTCGGGGACTTCGCCGCCGTGATCACGCCCGGGCGCGTGCTCGACTTCGAGACCAGCGACTACTGGGGCATCGCCGGCTGGCAGGAGCACCCGCTGTTCCTCCGGCCCCGGCTGCCCGCGGTCGAGCACGTCAGCGGCACCGTCGCCGTGCTCGCGACCCGCGGCGGCAACGCCAGCTACTACCACTACCTCCTCGACGTGCTGCCCCGGCTCGAGGTGCTGCGGCGCACGGTCCCGGACGTCGCCGTCGATCACTACTACCTCGAGCGCTCGACCCGCTACCACCGCGAGATCCTCGCTCTTGCCGGGCTCGACGGGCTTCCTCGCCTCGACGTCGGCCGCGAGCGCGCCGTACGAGCGGACCGGCTCTTGGTGCCGAGCATCCCCAACGTCGGCGAGCACACGCCGCCGTGGATCGTCGACCACGTGCGCTCGCTGCTGCCGCCCGCGGACACCGCGGACAAGCCGACCCGGCTCTACGTCACCCGCGGCGATCGTCGCCACACCCGCCGGATGGAGTCGGAAGCCGAGCTCTGGCCGCTGCTGGAGGCGCGCGGCTTCGCCCGCGTCGACCCGGGCTCGATGTCGGTGCGCGACCAGGTCGACACCTTCGCCGCGGCCGAGGTCGTCGTCGGCGTGCACGGCGCTGCCCTCACCAACCTGCTGTTCTGCCGCCCGGGCGTCCGGGTGCTGCACCTGATGGCGCCGACGTACGTGAAGCACTGCTTCTACGCGATACTCGACGCGATCCCGGACGCGCGCTACCGCTACGTCCTCGGCGAGGGTCGTACGCCGCCGCCGGGCACCGAGCTCACCGGGGTCCAGGACGACATCGACCTGGCCCCGGAGAAGGTGCTGGCCGAGCTCGACGTACTGCTGGAGCAGTAGCCGAGCCCGGCCAGCAAGGACCGTGCCAGCTCAGGCCATCGAGCGCTTCACCTGGTCGTAGACCCAGGCGTAGGTGCGCGCCATGCCGTCGGCGAGCGTGATCGACGGCTCCCAGCCGTAGACCTCCTGGATCAGCGTGTTGTCGGAGTTGCGGCCGCGCACGCCCTGCGGGGCGTCGAGCTGGTAGTTGCGCTTGCAGCGGATGCCGGCGATCTCCTCGACGATCGTGTAGAGCTGGTTGATCGACACCAGCTCGGAGGAGCCGAGGTTGATCGGCTCGGCGAAGTCGCCGGCCAGTATCATCTGCGATCCCTGCACGCAGTCGTCGATGTACATGAAGCTGCGGGTCTGCTCGCCGTCGCCCCAGATGTCGAGCTCGTGGCGGCCGGTGATCACGGCCTCGGCGATCTTGCGGCACACCGCGGCGGGCGCCTTCTCGCGGCCGCCCGTCCACGTGCCCTCGGGCCCGTAGACGTTGTGGTAGCGGGCGACCCGGGTCGTCATCCCGTAGTCCTCGCTGAAGTGGCGGCACATCCGCTCGCTGAAGAGCTTCTCCCAGCCGTAGCCGTCCTCCGGCATCGCGGGGTAGGCGTCGGCCTCGCGCAGCGCCGTCACCGCGGTGTCGGTCTGCTTGTCGGCGGCGTAGACGCACGCCGACGAGGAGTAGAAGTAGCGCTCCACGTCGTGGGCCTTGGCCGCCTGGAGCATGTGGGTGCTGGTCAGCACCGACAGCATGCACAGCGCCTTGTTGTTCTCGATGAACCCCATGCCGCCCATGTCGGCGGCGAGCATGAAGACCTCACCGGCGCCCTCGGTCGCCGCCATCGCGTTCTCCAGCAGCGAGACGTCGGCCTGCACGTTCTGGGCGTCCGGGTGGACCTGGTACCACTCCTCGAGCGGCTTCACGTCGACCGAGCGGACAGTCTTGCCCTGCGCCAGCAGATCGGCGACCAGATGGCCCCCGATGAAACCGCCGCCGCCTGCGACGAGGACGTCGACAGGACCTGCACTCATGGGGTTCCCTTCCCGTTCGGTTGCCCCCCAGCAACCCGACAACGAACTCTAGTCTCAGGCGTCACGCCCGGCGGGCGTCTTCTCCGACTTGCGCTTGCCGTTGCCCGAGCCGGCCTTGGGAGCACGGCCCATCGGGTCGGTCTCCTCGTAGTAGTAGTAGTAATAGCTGCCCACGGCGCGCTTGGAGACCATGTTGACCACCACGCCGAGCACCTTGCTGCCGACCTGCTGGAGGCGGGCGATCGCGTCGGCGGCCTGGTCGGTGGTCGTGCGGTCGTGGCGCACGACGATCAGCGCACCGTCGGCGATCGACGAGACCACCGACGCGTCGGCGACCGGGAGCAGCGGCGGCGCGTCGATCACGATCATGTCGTAGCTGCCGCGCAGCCGCCGGATCAGGTCGGCGGTGACCCGCGACTGGAGGATCTCGGTCGGGTTGGGCGGCTTCGGGCCGCTCGCCAGCACGTGCAGGCCGCTCTTCTCGTGGACCTGGATGACGTCCTGGATCTGCGCCTTGCCCACCAGCGCCGTCGTGAAGCCGACCGCCGGGTCGAGGCCCAGGGTGCTGGCGACGCGCGGGCGCCGCAGGTCGGCGTCGACGATCAGCGTCTTGCGGCCGGTCTGTGCGAGCGCGATCGCCAGGTTGGTCGCGGTCATCGTCTTGCCCTCGGCCGGCGTGGCGCTGGTGATCGCGAGCACCTTCGGCTGGTGGTCGAGGTCGATGAACTGGAGGCTGGTGCGCAGCACCCGGAACGCCTCGGTGCGGGCGGCGAAGCCGCCCAGGTCGGTGATGAGCGGCGCCTTGCGCATGTCGGGGTCGAAGCCGATGCTCGCCAGCACCGGCGCGTCGGTGACCTTCGCGACGTCCTCGACCGTGTGGATCGTGCGGTCGAGCAGCTGGCGCGCCACGGCGGTCGCGATGCCGAGCAGCAGCCCGATGACGCCGGCCGCGACCAGGTAGAGCACCGTCTGCGGGGCCACCTTGTCGGGGTTGTAGGACGCCTCGTTGGTGACCCGCGCCGTGATCAGCGGGGTGGTCGCGCTGTCCTCGGGCGTCTCGAGCTCGGCGATGAACTCGATGAACTGGTCGACCACCACGTCGGCGATGGTCTGGGCGCGGCGCGCCTCCTCGTCCTGCACGGCCAGCTCGATCTGCACGGTGCCCTCGAGCACCTCCGCGGAGATCCGGCCGGCGAGCTGCTCGGGCGTCTCGTCGAGGTCGAGGGTGTCGATCACGCGGTCGGCGAGCTCGGAGCTCTGCGCGAGGTCGGCGTAGGTCTCGGCCCGCCCGGACACCCACAGCTGGGCGACATACGCGTCCTGCGCCTGGCGCACGTCGGCGCTGAGGAAGACCACGGCCTTGGACTCGTACATCGGCGTCTGGATGTAGATGAGCGTGCCGGCGGCGGCCAGGCACAGGGCCAGGATGGCGACGACGCTGCGCCAGCGACGACGCATCACCTGGAGGAACTGCTTCAAGTCCACGAGTGACGCCCTTGAGTGTTGGGGGAGGTACCGAGACAGAACGATCGCGGCGATCCTAGGACACGCCTCCCGGCGCCGTGGCCCGTCCGGGCGTTTGCCCGGTGATACCGCGTCGCGATCCGGCATCCTTTGCCTGTGTCTCCCGTCGTACGCCGCCGCCGCGGCCGCCGCCCGCTGCTGCGACGGCTCGCCCGTGCCCCGCGCCAGCGTCGGGTGCTGCTCGTCGGAGGCGGGGTGCTCGCGGCGGTCGTGCTGGTCGGTGGCTGGTTCGCCTGGACCGTCTGGCAGGCGGCCGACGAGCTCCAGGAGGTCGAGCGCCAGGGCCGGCTGCTCCGGGCCGAGCTGGTCGACGGCGACGCCGACGGCGCGGCCCGCGCCCTCGAGGCGTTCCAGGAGGCCGCCGCGGATGCCGAGGCGGCGACCGACGGGCCCACCTGGTGGGTCGCCGAGCACGCGCCGGTCCTCGGTGACGACGCCGAGGGCGTGGCCGTCGCCGCGCGGGTGCTGTCGGACATCGGTGACGAGGCGCTGCCCCCGCTGGTCGACGCCGCGGCCGACGTCACCGCCCGCACGTTCAACCCGACCCGGCACCGGTTCCCCCTCGCGGCGATCGCCGCCACCCAGGAGCCGGCCGCCGCGAGCGAGGCGGTCTTCGCCGACGCGGCGTCCCAGCTCTCCGGCGTCGACAGCAGCGGGTTCACGGGCCCGGTCGGCCGCCGCTTCGACGACCTGCGCCGGCTGGTGCTCCAGGCGCGCTCGACCCTCGGGTCGGTCTACCGCGCGGCCGAGATGATGCCGACGCTCCTGGGCCGCGACGGCCCGCGGGACTACCTCCTCGTGATGCAGAACAACGCCGAGCTCCGGCCGCTGGGCGGGCTGGCGGGCTCGATCAGCCTGGTCCACGCCGAGGACGGGCGGGTCGACATCACCGACCAGATGGCCTCCTCGCGCCTCGGCATCCTGGAGGAGCCCGTGCTCCCCCTGGACGAGGAGGAGCAGCAGCTCTTCGGCAGCCAGCTGGGCCGGTTCTTCCGCAACGCCAACCTGACGCCGCACGTGCCGCGGGCCGCCGAGCTGATGGCCGCCCGCTGGCGCAGCGAGACCGGCCAGGAGGTCGACGGCGTGTTCCTCGTCGACCCGGTGGCGATCGCCTACCTGCTGGCAGCGACCGGACCGGTGCCCGTGCCGGGCTACCCGGACGCCACCTCGACCAACGTCGTCCCGGCGGTGGAGAACGAGATCTACCTCCAGACCTACGACGCCGGGGTCCACGACGACTTCCAGAACGCCGTCGCCAAGGCCGTCTTCAACGCGTTCGCGGGCGGTGCGGGCGATCCAGCCGAGCTGATCCGCGCCCTCGTGACGGGCGTCGCCGAGGGGCGCATCCGGATGCACAGCTTCGAGGAGCCGGTGCAGGACGCGGTCGAAGGTACGGCGATCGCGGGCCAGGTCGCGGGGGAGGAGCCCGCGCTCGGCGTCTACCTGAGCGACAAGACCGAGTCGAAGATGTCCTACTACCTCCGCTACACCGTCGACGTGGTCGCCCGGTCGTGCGCCGGCAGCGTGCAGGAGGTCACCGGCGTCGTGACCCTGCACAACGACCCGCCGGACGGCGTACCGCTGCCGAAGTCGGTCGCGGGCTTCCGGCCGGTGGGTCAGCCGGGCTACGTCAACGGCCAGCAGTCGGTGCTGCTGTACCTGATGGGCCCGCCCGGGGGCACGCTCGAGAAGCTCGAGATCGGCGAGCAGGACATGACGCTCCCCGTCGTCTATCCCTACCGGGACCGGTGGATCGCTCCCGTCACCGTCACGCTGGACCCCGAGGAGGAGACGACGGTCGAGTTCCTGCTCCGCGGCGGGCGGGGGCAGACCGAGGACCTCGACCTCCAGGTCACCCCCGGCTCGGCGTTCGGCTCGGAGTCGGGAACGGTCCGCTCGGCCTGTCCGTCTCGATAAATGGACACGCGTCTCGCCATCCGGGACGCCGATTGGGTGCGCGACCGGGCGCGCCCTAGGGTGATGCCCATGCCGAGGACCCTCCTGACCAAGCGCCGCGCGGTGGACAACTGCCGTGTCGCCTCGGCGCTGTGTCGAATGCGCTGAGCGGGGTCCGTGTCTCCGGCGGCTCGTCCGCCTCTGGTTGACCCCCGGCGTCGCCCGGTGGGGTCCCTCATCGCGTCACGCCCGCGGCCTCCCCGCGTCGTACCGAGGTCAGCCACGTCCGCACATCTTCAGCAGCAACCATCGATCAAAAGGAATGCAATGAGCCGCGAGAACTCACTCGTCTCCGCCCAGTGGGTGGAGGAGAACCTCGACAACCCGAAGGTCGTGCTCGTCGAGGTCGACGAGGACACCACCTCCTACGACAAGGGCCACATCAAGGGCGCCATCAAGCTCGACTGGACCACCGACCTCCAGGACCAGGTCCGGCGCGACTTCGTCAACAAGGAGCAGTTCGAGGCCCTCCTGTCCGAGCGGGGCGTCGCGAACGACGACACCGTCGTCCTCTACGGCGGCAACAACAACTGGTTCGCGGCCTACGCGTACTGGTACTTCAAGCTCTACGGCCACCAGGACGTCAAGCTGCTCGACGGCGGCCGCAAGAAGTGGGAGCTCGACAGCCGCGAGCTCGTCGCCGACCTGCCGCAGCGCGAGCGGACCAGCTACACCGCGACCGAGCAGGACCGCTCGATCCGCGCCTTCCGCGACGAGGTCGTCGAGGCCATCGGCTCCCAGAACCTGGTCGACGTGCGCTCGCCCGACGAGTTCGCCGGCCGCCTCCTGGCCCCCGCCCACCTGCCGCAGGAGCAGGCCCAGCGTGCGGGCCACATCCCGACCGCGGTCAACGTCCCGTGGAGCAAGGCGGCCAACGACGACGGCACCTTCCGCTCCGACGACGAGCTCCGCGAGATCTACGGCGAGGCCGGCTTCGACTTCTCCAAGGACACCATCGCCTACTGCCGCATCGGCGAGCGCTCCTCGCACACGTGGTTCGTGCTCAAGGAGCTGCTCGGCGAGCAGAACGTCAAGAACTACGACGGCTCCTGGACCGAGTACGGCTCGCTGGTCGGCGTGCCGGTCGCGCTCGGCGACGAGCCCGGGGAGGCCTGAGCATGTGCGGAGCAACCAAGGGCGGTCTGTCGCTCGCCGGCGTGGACGTCGAGAAGGAAGCCGTGATCCAGGGCCAGGTCGTCCGCGACGGCGAGCCGGTGCCCAACGCCTACGTGCGTCTCCTGGACAAGAGCGGTGAGTTCACCGCCGAGGTCCCGACCTCCGCGACCGGTCACTTCCGGTTCTTCGCCGGCGACGGCGAGTGGACGCTGCGCACGCTCGCGCCGAAGGCCGACCCGGTCGACCGGGTCGTCCAGGCCGCGGTCGGCAGCGTCGCCGAGGTCACCGTCACCCTCTGACCTCTCCGATCGAGTTCTGATCGTCGTGACACGAGACAGCGGCCCCCGGAATGCCGGGGGCCGCTGTGCTCGTTGGGAGTAGCTGTGACCGGTCTCGTGATCCTCGGGCTCGCCGCGCTTGCCGCGGCGGGGTTCGGCGTCTACCGCGTGCGGACTGAGGGGCGGTTCTCCCCGACGGTCGCGGAGGTCGCCCCGCGACCGTCGCGAGACCCCGACCCCACCGCCTGGTCTGCCATCGCCGCCGCGCTCCCCGGCGAGGCGCTCGGTGAGCGCGCCACGCTCGTGCAGTTCTCCTCCGCCTTCTGCGCCCCGTGCCGTACGACGCGGGTGGTGCTGGCCGACGTCGCGGCGACCGAGCCCGGCGTGCGCCACGTGGAGCTCGACGCCGAGCTGCACCTCGACCTCGTCCGCGCTCTCGACGTACGACGCACTCCGACGACCCTGGTGCTCGACAGCTCCGGCCGGGAGCTCGTGCGAGCCGGCGGCGCCCCGCGGCGCGACCAGGTCCTCTCCGCCCTGCCCGAGGAGGCACCCCGATGAGCGCGCCCAGCACCACCAGCGAGACCGCGGCTCCTGCCCTGCGGAACGGCATCGACCCGCGCGGCCCGCGCTTCACCGCCGCGGTCACCGCGGTGCTGCTCGCCGCCGCCCTGGTCGCCCCGGAGGAGGTCGCGACCGCGCTGGTCGCGGTCCAGGGCCTGTTCTTCCTCGCGGGCGTCGCGCTCGGCGTGCAGCGCACGCCGACGGGTCTGGTCTTCCGCGCGTTCGTGCGGCCGCGCCTCACGCCGCCCGCGGACCTCGAGGACCCGCGCCCGCCACGGTTCGCCCAGGCGGTCGGGCTCCTCTTCGCGGCGGTGGCGCTGGTCGGCTACCTGTCCGGGGCGACCGTGCTCGGCCAGGTCGCCGTCGGCCTGGCGCTCGTCGCCGCCCTGCTCAACGCGGTCATCGGGTTCTGCCTGGGCTGCGAGCTCTACCTGCTGGGCCTCCGCGCCAGCCGGCGGGCCGCCCGCAGCGCCGCCTGAGCACACCCCGCGGCCGCGCGCAGGAAGTTGCGGGAACTTCCCCGTGACCGCGCCCACACGGCCGTACCCGCGCGGCCGGTCGTGCGTTGAGCCTCATGAGCCTGTCCACCACAGGCGAAGGGTTCGGGGGTGCTCTGATGGACGATTCACGCACGGGACTGGTCGCGGCAATACGACGCGTCCTGCGACGCGACCGCTCGCGCGACGCCGCGCCGACCGAGGCGCCCGTCCCGGCCGCTCCGACGGGTCCGACGGGGGCGCCGAACGGCGTACCGACCCCGCAGCAGCTCTCCTCCGAGCGCACCGGGGCCGACCCGGTCTGGGACTGCTGACGCGCCCGACGGGCCCACGCGCACCTCTCTCCCAGCAGGTCCTGCACGACGTAGCTGTTCTCCTCAGGTCGAGGAGCCGCCGACCGATGGGTCTCGTGGATTCCCACAGATCCGCGGGTTGACGGACCGGCCTGGCCGTCGGCCTGAATCGCTACCGCCACCTGCAAGACCGCCGGGGGATATTCGTCATGCGACCTGTCGTCGCGCGCTTCGCTGCGCTCTTCATCGCCGCCGTCGTCGGCGCCAACGTGGTCAGCGCGACGTCGCCGGCCGCCACCGCCGTACCGGCGCCCAAGCTCGACCGCCGTGTCTCCGACGAGGCCGACCCCGGCTGCGGCGGCAAGCGACCGGTCAAGGCGCGGGCGACCGCCAAGAGGAAGACGACCCGGTTCCGGTGCACGTTCTCCGACGAGTTCGACGGCACCCAGCTCGACACCGACGTCTGGGTCGCGCAGCACACGGCCTGGAGCGGCATGAGCTCGGGCAACTTCGACTGCCTCGTCGGCAACGACCCCGACAACATCTCGGTCGGCGGCGGCGTGCTCCGCCTGACCGCGCGGGTGGAGCCCGAGGAGTTCCTCTGTCGCAACCCCGCCGGGAACTTCATGACCGACACGACCGGCGCGAACATCTCGACCTACAAGACCTTCTCGCAGGCCTACGGCCGGTTCTCCTTCCGCGCCCGGTTCCCCAACACCACGGCTCCCGGCGTCCACTCCGCGCTGTGGATGTATCCGCAGGACCACGCCTACGGCCGGTGGCCCGACTCGGGCGAGATCGACGTCGCGGAGTGGTTCAGCAGCGGTGTCACCACGGTCCTGCCTTCGCTGCACTACCGCGGCGAGAAGTGGCCGCACACGACCGGGTGGACGTGCTCGATGGAGGAGCCGTGGAAGTGGCACACCTACACCGTCGAGTGGACGAAGCACGAGATGAAGTTCAAGTACGACCGCAAGACCTGCTGGACCACCGGCTGGGCCCCCGACGCACCGCTCACCGGAGGTCAGCCGTTCGACAAGCCGTTCTTCCTGACCATGTCGCAGGTGTTCGGCTTCAACGACAACGCGGTCACGGAGGCGACCCCGAGCAGCGCCACGATGCAGGTCAACTGGGTCCGCGTCTGGAAGTGAGCCCCGCCGCTCAGCTGACCGGGGCGAGCGCTCCGGGCTTGCGGGCGTAGGCCTCCAGCACGATCCGCGGGGCGATGCCGCCGCGGATCATCCCGTCCGCGGCCTTGGCCAGGCCGCGCGCGGCGCCGGCTGGCACGCCCATCGACCGCAGGTAGGTGAGCGAGTCGAGCGAGTAACGCGCCCGCGGCAGCACCTCGACGTCGACGAACCCGAGCGCCTCGAGCGTCGCCCGCATGCTCCGTGCCGTGTGGAGGAGCCAGTGGTGCGGCGCGATCCGCCGGTCGCTCCAGTGCGTCAGCCGGCCCTTGGCCGCCTCGGCGACACCCAGCGCGGTGCGGTCGATCCAGGTGCGCCGCGGCGTCTGCAGGAAGATCACGCCGCCCGGCCTCAGCAGGTCGTAGGAGTGCTGGAGCAGCGAGGTCGGGTCCTCCACGTGCGCGATCACGCACCACAGGGTCACCGCGTCGACCGGATCGAGCTCGAGGGTGGCGATGTCGCCCAGGTCGAGCGGGATGTCGTAGCGCGCCTTCGCGATCTCGACGTTGGCCTGGATCAGGTCGTTGCCGCGCACGTCGTAGCCGCGCTTGGCGGCGTGGGCGAGGAACAGCCCGTCGCCGGCGCCGATGTCGTAGATGCGGCGGCCGTTGGGGTCGCCGAGGCGGCTCTCCAGGCGGTCGAGCGCCTCGTCGTAGGCGGCGTCGGCCGTACTCGTGCGCTTGCTGGCGATCCAGGCCTCGCGCGCCTCGACGCTGATCTCGTCGAGCCCGACGCTGTCGGGCATCACCAGGTCGGCGCGGTCGGACCAGCCGAGCAGGCCGCACGAGCGACAGCGGAAGTTGCGCCTCTCGGTGCGCCGCGACGGCGTGTAGCCCCGCAGGCTCGTGGACCCGCAACCCGGGCACGTGACGACCGGCATGTTCCCTCCCTCGCCTCGCCACGCCAAGGGTCGAGTCGTGCGCCGCTGGGAGCAGAACCGCGCGCGAGGCTGAGCGCACAGTAAGGCATACCTGGCCGAGACGTCAGACGATTTCAAAAGAACGGGTCACGTGTCCTGAAGGTGTGACCTACCTGCCTGTCAGTCGTTACTCGTGCGGAAGAAGCCAGACCATCTGTACGGCGGGAGCGGGGTAACGAATGCGCGTGCTGGTGCACGACTACAGCGGTCACCCGTTCCAGGTCGAGCTGAGCGCCGAGCTCGCCGAGCGGGGCCACGACGTCACCCACTCCTGGTGCGAGGCCCACGTCTCCGGCAAGGGCAACCTCGGCGGCTACGACAAGGTCCGCTTCGACTCGATCGCCCACGGCGACGTGCTCGAGAAGCTCAGCTTCAAGCGGCGGCTCGTCAAGGAGATGCGGTACGGCGTGATGCTGGCCCGCCAGATCTCCCGGCTCAAGCCCGACGTGGTGCTGATGGGCAACGTGCCGGTGCCGATGATGGTCGTCGTCACGATGTTCCTCCTCGTGACCCGCCGCCCGTGGGTGTCGTGGCAGCAGGACGTGCAGGGCATCGCGATGAAGTCGTTCGCCGGGGCCAAGCTCCCGAAGAGCTTCCTGGTCTTCGCCACCCTCGCCGGCTGGGCCGAGCGCTGGTGCAACCGGCGGGCCGACGGCATCGTGGTCATCTCCGACGCCTTCCTCGACGTGCACCGTCGCTGGGGCACCGCCGACAAGACCACGGTCATCCCCAACTGGGCGCCCCTCAACGAGCTCGTCCCGATGCCCCGCGACAACGCGTGGGCGGTCGAGCAGGGCGTCGCCGACGTCCAGCACCTCGTCTACTCGGGCACCCTCGGCCTCAAGCACAACCCGCGGCTGCTGGTGCAGGTCGCGAGCGCGGTCCGCGCCGCCGGCACCCCGGTCCACCTGACCGTGATCACGGAGGGCCAGGCGGTCGAGGAGCTGCGCGACGAGGCGACCCGGCTCGACGTACCCGTCTCGCTGCTGCCGTTCCAGCCCTACGACCGCCTCCCCGAGGTGCTGGGCTCCGCCGACGTGCTGCTCGTCGTGCTCGACAAGTCCGCCGGCGCGTTCTCCGTGCCGTCCAAGACGCTCTCCTACCTCTGCGCCGCGCGGCCGATCCTCGGCCTGATGCCGGCGGAGAACCTCGCCTCCCGGCTCGTCGACGAGGCCGGCGGCAAGGTGCTCGAGCCCGAGGAGGCGTCGGTCGCGGAGGCCGCCGAGTGGATCACCGAGGTGCTCGCCGACAGCGACGTGCAGGAGAAGATCGGCCGCCGCTCCCGCGACCTGGCCGAGCGGGAGTTCGACCTCCAGAAGTGCGCCGGCTCGTTCGAGCGCATCCTGGCCGCCGCGTGCGGCGCCGAGGCGCCCGCGACGGTCAGTACACCAGCGCCTGCGCTCCCTCGCGCAACGACTCCTCCACGAATCCGGCCGCACCGGCGATCCGCACCCCGGGGATGAGGTCGGCCTCGGTCAGCTCGCGCCGCGCCGCGCACTGACCGCAGACCGTGACCGTCCCGAGCTCGAGCACCGACGCGAGCAGCTCCGCCAGCGGGGTGGCGAGCGGCAGCTCGAACTGCTCCGCCCTGCCCGGCACGCCGAACCACGCGGCCTCCCCGGTGAGCCACAGCGACACCGGTACGCCGCCCGCAGCCGCCGTGGCGGCGACGGTGAACCCCTGGTTGCACCGCTCCGCGGCCTCGGCCGCGCAGGTGACCTTGACGACGAGCTCGCGAGCCATGGGACCGAGGCTATCGGTGTGCGACGCTGGCGCCGTGTCCGAGCCGTCCGCGTGGAGCACGACGACCCGGCGCCTGCGGGTGCTGGAGGCGATCGCGCTGCTCCTCCTCGCCCGCGGCCTGCGGAAGTGGGTGGCGATGCGCCGCTGGGCGTCGCTGCTGGGCGAGAACGGCCCGCCGGCGGCGCCGATGGCGCTCGAGCCGCTGGCCGGCCGCGAGGCGGTGGTCGCCCGCGCGGTGGCGTCCGGCGCCCGCCGTACCTCCGCAAACTGCCTGGAGCAGGCCGTGGCCGCCAGCCTGATGCTCCGCCGCCGCGGCACCCGTGCCGTGGTGGTCATCGGCCTGGACCCCGCCCGGCCCGACGCGATCCCGCACGCGTGGCTCGTCGGGGCGTCCGGCTCGGTCGTCACCGGCGCCGACGAGATGCCCGGGTTCCGGCCGGTCAACCAGTTCGGCACCCTGGAATAGTCTGGCCGCCATGTCGTGGGAGACCGGAGTGATCCAGCGCCAGCCGGGCGTCGTCGAGGCGCCGTTCGACGAGGTGCTGGTCGTCCTCAACGAGGACCTCGACTACCTGGGGCTCGACGAGGTGGGCCAGCGGATCTGGGAGATCCTCGACGAGCCGCGCACCCTGGACGCGGTGGTCGGCACCCTGCTCGACGAGTACGACGTCGAGCGGGCCGACTGTGAGCGCGACGTCACCGCGTTCCTCGACGCCCTCGCCGAACACAAGCTGGTCGCGCGGGCCTGACCGGAGCCGGCCGGCGGCCGGTCAGCTGCCGCGGTTGTGCTTGCCCTGCTGCTGGAAGCCGTCGGCGCCGTTGCGGAAGAGAAAGCCTGCCTCGGCGGCGCGCGTCAGCACGGTGAGGGACGGTTCGCGCCAGGCCTTGCGCTGGTCGCGCTGCTCTGGACGGGGCATGGGACACCTCTGGGGCATTGGGGAGTATCCCGAGATACTCGTCAAACGAGCGGAGCGGGTTCAGGTTATATCGGACCTGGTTGGCCCGGCACCCTCTTTCAGACAGGAAGGCTGACGGCGTGGACATCACCCTCGGTCCGGCCGCGTTGACCCAGGAGGTCCTCGGGGTCGAGGTGGCCGAGCGCGCGACCCCGGATCCGTGGGAGGCAGCCAGCGCGGAGCCGCCGTACTGGTGGGCCGACGCGGACCGGCTCCTCTTCCACGGCGACCGGGCGCGGATGTACGTCGCGACCGACCGGGTGCTCCTCGACGCGCCCGATCCCGCGGCCCGCGCGGAGGAGGACTGGCTGCTCTACGCGACCGCCGCCCGCGCTCTCCTGACGTTCCGGCGCCGCTACAACCTGCACGCGACGATCGTGGTCCCGCCGGACGGACGAGCGATCGCGATCCTCGGCGAGTCGACGGCTGGCAAGTCCACGACGACGGCTGAGCTGGTGCGGCGCGGCTGGGGCTTCGCCTGCGACGACATCGCGGAGGTCGCGATCACCGGCGAGGCGCCGACCGTGCTCCCGATCGAGCGGCCGGTGCACCTGGCCGACGACATCGCGGTCCGGCTCGGTGCCGAGCTCTCCGACGGCCGGCCGCTGCCGATGCGCGACAAGCGTGCCTACGCGGTCAGCGGCGCGGACCTGACGCCGCGGCCGCTGGGCGCCATGGTCGTGCTCAGTGCGCTCGCCACCGGCGCCGAGGTGGAGGCGTTCCCGGTCACGCCGATCGAAGGGCTGACCACGGTCGCCGCGAGCGCCGACCGCTACGGGATCTGCCAGCTGCCCGAGCACCGGGCCGGCTTCCTGCAGTGGTCCACTGCGCTGTGCCGGCAGGTGCCGCTCTGGGCGGTACGCCGCCCGCCGGCCCGCGACAGCCTGGAGGAGGTCGTCGACGCCGTCGTGCGGATCGCGGGCTCAGCAGGCTCAGCCTGAGCGCACCCGGTCCTCGTACCAGACCGCGAACTGCCCGATCGCGAACGCGCGGCCGTGGATGTCCTGCCAGACCGAGGCGGTGGCGGGGTCCGTCATCTCGGGCCCCACGGCGGTCGCGAGACGCTCGACGTCGAGGACCTGTCGGACGGTCGGCGACTCCCGGAACCGGTCGACGAGGCCGCGATAGGCCTGCTCCTGGCCCCTGACCCACTGGTCGACGTCCGCGCTCTGGCCGCCGTTGGTCGTGCGCAGCCGCACGCGATCGGGAAGCAGACCGGCCGCGGCCTCGCGCGCGAGGCCGCGGTTGCGGCCGCCGGCCAGCCAGGCCTCCTCGGGGAGTCGCAGCGCGAGCGCGACCACCTCGGGGTCGGACAGCGGGTCGCTCCACCAGACGTCGTCGGAGAGGTTCTGCGGGAATCCGTGCCGGGAGGTGTCGAGCCGGACGAAGTCGAGCCACATGTCGCGGCCGGCAGGGGGGAACTCCTGGGCGAGCAGCGCCAGGTCGGCGCGGGCGGCGTCGCTGAGCGCGTCCGCGCGCACGGGGAGGTCGGCGACGTCGGGCATCGCCCAGGACACCCCGAGCCGGCGACGGCGCTGCGCTCGCCGCCAGGCGAGCACCCGGCGCGGCAGCGTCTCGCGGACGACCGACCGGGCGGCGGGCGCGAGCGCGCCGCGGGCCGCCGCACGCCGCCGCACCTCGCGCACGAGAGCGCCGAGCCGGCCGTGCTGCAGCAGGCCCCGCACGATCCCGTCGTTGTCGCGCGAGAACGTCGCGTTGCCGGAGGCGCCGGTCAGCAGCAGCGGGAGCCCGCGCGCCTCGGCGTCCCGGACGATCTGGTTGCACCACTCCTGGTTGGCGGGGTTGAACGTGGGATACCAGGCGCGGTCGAGCGCCCACCGGCAGGACTCGAGAGGCGGGACCCGGTCGGTGTTGACGACCGGCGCCCAGGTCACGCCCGTCAGGGAGCGAGCCACGTCCTCCGCGTACGGGCCGTCGTCCGCCTCCCAGGAGCCCGTCGGCTCGGGCGCACCCGGAAGGGGCACGTGGGTCATCGCGTGGATGCCGCGGCCGGCAGGCGCGAGCAGTCCCGACGCCGTCGCCACGACCATGCCCGAGTCGAGACCGCCCGACAGCGTCGCGCCGACGTCGCCGCCGGCGGGGAGCGAGGCAGCAACGGCACCGCGCACGGCCTCGCGCATCAGCGCCGGCGCCTCCGCCGTGGAGATGGCGCGATCCTCGTCGGTGGCGGGCGTGAACCAGGGGCGCACGGTCGGAGGACGGCCCGGCGACCGCTCCAGCACGTGGCCGAGCGGCAGCCGCCGTACGCCCTCGAAGACGGTGGACTCGGGAGCGTCGTAGAGGGCGACCAGGTCGACCAGCTTCGCCACGTCGAGCGCGGGGGGCCGGGTGAGTCCGCGGACGAGGTCGCGCGGGTGGGTCGCGAGCAGCAGCCTGCCCTGCTCGAGGGCGTAGAAGAGGGACTGCTCCCAGCGGGAGCCGGACGCGACGACCACCGAGCCGTCGGCGCGGGTCAGCGCGGCGACGAAGCCCTGCCGGACGGGGGAGCTGCCGCGACAGCCGGTGTCGAGCCAGGCGCGGAGAGCGGCGTGGTCGACCGGCGCGGGGCCGTGCCACGTGTGAAGGCCCGGGAGGGGCTCGTCCCAGGCGCCGCAGAAGGCGTGGGACGCGGTCTGGGGTGTGTTCAGGCTCGGCTCGGTGAGGTCAGGACCCCGCGCGCTGGCGGCCCGTCAGGACGTCGCGGGCGGCCGACCCGCCCAGCTGGGCGTCCTTCGCCGAGGTCAGCGGCTTGACGGTGGGCGCTGCCCACGTCTTCTTGTCCATCAGGTTTCCCTCCGTCACTGACCGGCCACGACCGGTGCACTGCCCGAGAACACGGTGGAGCTGTTGGGTCCTTCGCGGCGACGACCCCCGTGTCTCCGTACTCCATTCAACTAGGGAACGCGAGCGAAGTCACGCGCGGGGCTCGTCCTCTGCCGGCGCGAGGCTGACCACGTGGTCCGCGACGCCGACGACCGCGGGGCGGTGCGTGGCGACGAGGAGGGCGGCGGGGGTACGGCGCAGGTTGGCCACGACGTCCGCCTCCGTGGCGGCGTCGAGGGCCGAGGTCGCCTCGTCGAGCACCAGCAGGTCGGGCTCGCGCACGAGCGCCCGTGCGATGCACAGCCGCTGCTGCTCCCCTCCCGACAGCTGGGCCAGGTCCTGGAGCACCGTGTCGAGGCCCTCGGGGAGCTGGCGTACGACGTCGGCGACGCATGCGGCCTCCAGCGCCCGCCAGAGGTCGTCGTCGGTGACCGGGCGGCCGGCGGACCACGTGAGGTTCTCGCGCACGCTGCCGGGGATGAGGACGGTCTGCTGGGGCACGTAGCCGACGCGCGCCCGCCACGCGCGCGGGTCGGTCAGCGGCTCGCCCCCGACGACCACCTCGCCCGCGGTCGGCGGCAGCAGGCCGAGCACCACGTCGAGCAGCGTCGACTTGCCCGCGCCGCTCGGGCCGGTGACGGCGACGAGGGACGCCGGCGCCACGACCAGGTCGAGATCACGCAGCACCGGGCGGTCGCCGTACGACGCCGCGACGCCGCGCAGCTCGAGCAAGGGCCCGGAGGTTGAGGTGCTGCCGGTGGTTGAGGTGCGAGGCGCCCCGGCGCCTTGCCTTGTGCTGAGGTGCGAGCTTGCGAGCCTCGAAGTGCTCGAAACCTCCGGCCCCTCGAGTCCCTCCCGGTGCGCCGCCGTCTCGTCGATGATCCGCTGCACCGCGTCGAGCGCCGGTGAGTAGTGCGCGAACGCCTGCGTCGACGTCAGCAGCCCCCGCGCCACCGACAACAGCCGGGTGGTGACCGCGGCCAGGGCGACCAGCTCGGCGACCCCGAGCCCGATCGCCCGCCCGAGGAGCACCAGCCCGAGCGCGGCCCCGAGCGCCGCATAGCCCACGATCGCCTGCATCGCGGAGGTGACCTCGACGTACCGGTGCTCGATCCGGCGGCCCTCCCGCGCCGCGTCGTCGAGCAGCCGCACCCACTGCTCGGAGGAGTCGTGGGCCCGGATCAGCCGGAGCGAGGCGAGCGAGTCGGTGACGGTGGCGCCGAAGAGCGCGTTGCGGCGGGTCCACTCGACCCCGAGGGCGATGCTGCGGCGGACGCTGCCGCGACCGAGCGCGACCACGACCACGAGCGAGAGCACGGCGAGCCCGCCGAGCAGGGGCGAGATCACCACGGCGACGGCCGCGCTGGCGGCGAGCAGCAGCAGGTCGACGGCCGAGCGCAGCAGCAGGTGGACGGCGGCGTCGACCCGCTCCATCTCCGTGGTCGTCGCCTGTACGACGTCGCTGCGGCGCTGGCGGACGAGGTAGGTCCAGTCGGCCTCGAGCACGCCGCGGAGCGCGCGCAGCCGCAGCGCGTCGGTGGTGCGCAGGAGCACGTCGCTGTTGGTGATCGCCGACCGCCACTGCACCGCACCGCGCAGCAGCACGGCCGCGCCGGCCACGCCGAGCAGGGCGACCGGCCCGACGTCGACGCCGAGCACCGGCACGCGCACGTCGTCGTCGCCGGCGAGGAGCTGCACCAGCGGCACCAGCAGCACGAGCACCACGGCCTCGAGCAGCGCGCCGAGCAGCATCAGCAGCTGGAGCCGGAGCACCCTGCCGGCGCCGCACGCGACGACCATGGCCCGCACGTGGAGCCGCGCGCGACGGATCATCGGTGCTCGTCCCATCCCGGTGATCGCCGCGAGCGCGCGAGCAGCGCGCGGGCGATCGCGCTGACCGGTCCGCGGTCGGTCAGGTGGGTGACCCGCAGCGGCGGCAGCGCGATCCGGGCCACGGTCAGCGCGACGTCGCGGGGGGAGCGGCTCGCCGCGAGCGTGTATCCCGCGGCCCGCATCGCCGCGTCGCCGGGGAACCGGGTGAACCGGACCGGTCGGCGCTGGGCGCTCACCGCCCGTGCCAGTCCGGAGGAGGTACGCCGGAACGCGGGCGTGCCGTCCGGGAGGCCCACCGTCGCGTCGACCACGGTGAGCGAGGTGCGGTCGAGCCGCGCGAGCCCCTTCGGGCCGCGCCACGCGGCGGGGTCGCGGGCCAGCCGGTGCACGTCGACGAGGCTGCGCAGCGAGCCCCAGTCGTCCTGGGCCGCGTGCCGCAGGGCGTGCGCGAAGGCGTCGGCGACGCCGAGCGTGGCCACGGTGACCGGCCCGACGTCGACCTTCGTCCGCCGCGACCAGAGCTCGGCGAACCCCGGCAGCCCGTCGTGCGTCGGGTCGAGCCGCCAGTGCAGGTCGACGGACCCGAGCGGGCCGTCGAGCGTCACCTCGTGCGCCGCCCATCGCTGGTAGCGCCACATCCAGCTGTCCCGGTCGACCGCGTGCTCGCGACGTACGCCGAGGTCGCGAGCGGCGAGCCGCCCGAGCGCGACCGGCAGGTCGGCCGTGTCGACGAGCACGTCGACGTCCGCTGCTCCCCGCGCCGTCGGGTCGCCGGTCGTCTGGACCGCGAGCGGCGCTCCCTTGACGACCAGGTGGTCGATGCCGTCGAGGACGCCGGCGACCTCGGCCACGGCTCGCAGGTGGGCCATCGCGTCCATCCGGTCGAGGCGCGCGGCGGAGGCGAGCTGCTCATGCACCTCGGGCGGCACCTCGAGCGCCTCGGCGCCGGCCACCAGGCCGGCGACCCGGTGCCGCAGCACCGCGGCGACGAAGTCCTGTGCCGGCACCTGCCCGGACCACCGCCACAGCGGCGGCTCGCCCGTCTCGGCCCGCAGCGCGGTCCGCACCGCGCGCCGTACCTGCGAGACGGCGGCGGCTGACAACACGGGGGCCAGTCTGCCCGGTCGGAGTTGCCTAGACTGGTTGATCGTGGCCTTCGAACTCCCTCAGAACCTGCACCCCGACTGCGGCCCCATCGCCTGGCTGCTCGGCACCTGGCAGGGCAACGGGCACGGCGACTACCCGACGATCGAGAAGTACCAGTTCGGCCAGGAGCTGATCTTCCAGCAGGACGGGCGCCCGTTCTTCCACTACATGGCGCGGTCGTGGATCGTCGACGACGAGGGCAACAAGCTGCGCGACGCCGCGCAGGAGACCGGCTTCATCCGCGCCCGCCCCGAGGGCAAGCTCGAGATGGTGCTCGCGCACGCGACCGGGTTCGCGGAGATCTGGTACGGCCAGGCCGAGGGAGGCAAGATCGAGCTCCGCACGGCCGGGATCGGGTTCACGGAGTCGGCCAAGGAGGTCACCGAGGGACACCGGCTCTACGGCAACGTCGAGGGCGACCTCCTCTACGCGTACGACATGGCCGCGATGGGTCAGCCGTTGCAACCCCACCTCTGGGCGAGGCTCAAGCGTGTCGGATGACGACTGGCGCGTCGCCCTCCGCGAGAAGGGCTACCGGCTCACGCCCCAGCGCGAGCTGATCCTGCGCGCGGTCGACGAGCTCGGGCACGCCACGCCCGACGAGGTGCTGGCCCACGTGCAGCAGCAGGCCTCGACCGTCAACGCCTCCACCGTCTACCGCACCCTCGAGGTCCTCGAGGAGCTCGGCCTGGTCCGCCACGCCCACCTCAGCGACCGCGCGCCGACGTACCACTCCACGCGCGGGCACGAGCACTTCCACCTCGTCTGCCGCGGCTGCCACGAGGTGATCTCGGTCGATGCCGAGGAAGCCGAGCCGTTCGTGGAATCCCTGGGCACCCGTCATGCGTTCACCCCAGACCTGGGTCATCTGACCGTGTTCGGACACTGTCACGCTTGCGACCCACCGTTGGTCGAGGAGGCCGGCCACGGCCGTCACGAGACCCATAAGGAGACGACATGACCAGCCCGCTGCTCGACCTGCCCGGAGCCGTCGCCGGCGACGGCATCGACGCGGAGGTCGCCGCTCACTACGGATCGCTGTACGGCGAGCAGCGTGCTCTCGCCGCGGGGGAGGGCTTCGTCGACCTCTCCCACCGTGACGTGCTGCGGATCAGCGGCCCGGACCGACTGAGCTGGCTGCACTCGCTGACCTCGCAGTTCTTCGAGGGACTCACGCCCGCCATCTGGACCCGGGCGCTCGTGCTGAGCCCGAACGGCCACGTCGAGCACGCCTTCGACGGCGTCGACGACGGCGAGGCGTTCACGGCCCACACCGAGCCCGGTCGCGCCGCCGCGCTGATCGACTTCCTCGAGCGGATGAAGTTCATGACCCGCGTCGAGATCGCCGACGTCACGGCCGAGACCGCCGTCGCCTGGCGGCCGGTGGACGGCGGCCGGTTCGACCTCGTCCCGCGCGACCAGCTCACGTCGTACGCCGAGGCCGCCGGCCCCGCCGCCGGGCTGTGGGCCTACGAGGCGCTCCGCATCGAGCGCGGCGAGCCGCGCTTCGGCGTCGACACCGACGAGCGCACCATCCCCAACGAGGTCGGCCTGTCGGGCGTGCACCTCGACAAGGGCTGCTACCGCGGCCAGGAGACCGTCGCCCGGGTGCACAACCTCGGCCGCCCGCCGCGCCGACTGACCCTCCTCCACCTCGACGGCTCCGAGAACCGCCTGCCCGCGCCGGGCACCGACGTCACCGTCCCCGGCCAGGACAAGGTGATCGGCCGCGTGGGCTCCTCGGCCCGCCACCACGAGCTCGGCCCGATCGCCCTCGCGCTCCTCAAGCGCAACGTCCCCGTCGACGCCGCCCTCGACGTCGCCGGCCTCCCCGCCGCGCAGGAGGTCCTCGTCGACCCCGAGGTCGGCCTCCACTTCCGCCCGACCCGCTGACCCGTGCGCTGACCTCGTAGGTCGAGCAGGTCTCCCCAGCACCGTTTGTAGGTCAGTGCTGACACCACCCGGAGCACGAGGGCCCCTAGTGTTGGTAGGAGTTGACACCACCCTGGCGGGCGCGCAAGGGGAGCGAGTCCGAGCAGATTGAGCGGAGGTGGGCGCATGTCGGCGACGAAGCTCCTGGTACTCGGAGTCGTGCACCTCTCCGGCGGCGCACATGGCTACCAGGTGCGGTCCGAGCTGCAGAGCTGGCGTGCGGAGATCTGGGCCAAGATCAAGCCCGGCTCGATCTATCACGCGCTGAAGAAGGCGGCGGCTGATGGCCTCCTCACCGAACACGCCGAGCCGGGCAACTCCGGGCCGGAGCGCGTTCTGTACCGCGTGACAGCTCGGGGACGTGACGAGATAGTCGAACTGGTCCGCGACGGTCTGCGGCGCACCCATGACCCCACCATGCTCAACGCGTCGATCGCCATGTTGCCCATGCTGACCAGGGCAGATGCCATCGCGCACGTCAACGAGCGGGTCGCGCGCCTGGAAGCGGAGCTCGTAGAGCAGGCCAAGTGGCGGAAGCACCCGAACCCCGACATTCCCGAACACGTCCGCGATCAGGCTGATCTGTGGGCGGGACACGCACGCACCGAATTGGAGTGGGCGAAGAGCCTGGGCAAACGACTGGCCGAGGGCGCCTACACCATGGCCGATGATCCAGGTTCGTGGCGAACACCCACCTAATCAAACTTGACTAGACGCTTCTCCTCGCGTACTTTCGGGCGAGTAACCAAACTTGACTAGTCGCCCAGGCGCGGCGAGGAGAGCCGAATGAGCACCATCCTCAAGAACAGCTCGGAAACCGTTGCGCACACGCCCGGGCGGGCGAGCAGCATCGCGGTCTGGATTCTGCAAGTCGTGCTGGCGGCGATCATCGCCGGCGGCGGAATCTCGAAGCTCGCCGGTGACCCGGTCATGGTGGACATGTTCGCCGACATCGGGGCTGGCCAGTGGCTCCGGTACCTGGTCGGAGCGCTGGAGGTCGCGGGAGGGGTGGGACTTCTGATCCCGGCTCTGGCGGGCCTGGCCAGTCTCGGGTTGGCGGCGTTGCTGACCGGTGCTGTCATCACCGATCAGTTCGTGCTCGAGCAGAGCCCTTGGCTGCCGCTCGCCCTTCTCGTCGTGGCGGCCGTGATCGCAAGGGCGCGGTGGTCGCGCACTGAGGCCGTCGTCGGCACGCTGCTCAGGCGCTGAGACAGAACATTCGAACGGAGACGTGAGATGAACGAGATGGCCTTTCGCGTGACATCAAGCGATGGCACCACCATCGCCTACGACCGGAAGGGAAGCGGCCCGGCTGTCGTCCTGGTAGGCGGCGCACAGGACGACGGAGCCGAGAACGCTCCCTTGGTACCTGCTCTCGCCGAGCACTTCACGGTTTACAACTATGCCCGTCGGGGACGCGGCGCGAGCGGCTTCACCGAGCCCTACGCCGTGGAAAGGGAGATCGAGGACCTGGATGCGTTGATCGCGGAGGCGGGCGGCTCGGCACACCTGTTCGGGGCGTCCTCTGGTGGCGCTCTGGCGCTGGAAGCCGCCGCGGCCGGGTCAGCCATCGACACGATCGCCGTGTGGGAGGTGCCCTACGCGGTCGGGGACGACATACGCCCGCGATTCGAGGAGTACGTCGCGGACACCCGACGCGCCTTCGACGCCGGACGAGACGAGGAGGTTCTCGAGCTGTTCATGCGCATGACCGGCGCCTCCGACGACAACATCGCGGCCAGGAAAGCGGCAGGCAAGCAGACGACGCATTGGGCGGATTCGGTCGCCCTCGCGCCCACGCTGGTCCACGACAGCCTCTTCCTCAACCGCTACCAGTTGCCGGCCGATCGACTGGCAACGGTCACCCAACCCGTCCTGGTCATCACCGGAGGACCGATCACGGTCCCCTACATGGCAGGCCTGCCCTCGGACTTCTTCGACCGCGCAGCCGACGAGCTTGCAGACGTCCTACCCCACGCTCAACGGGAGACCCTCGAGGGGCCGGATCACGTCGTCGACCCACAGATCGTCGGCCCGCTGTTGCTACGGTTCTTCAGCAGCGAACACTGAAGGACCGCGAGGTGTCGCGGGAAGACCGATGAGGCACCGCGTGTGGGATGTCCAACCGCGCGCTGCAGCGCAAGCACTGCGTCGGCTTCGATCGACTGCCTGACGACCATGACGGGGGCCGGGATGGTGTCGTACTAGGCGTTTGCCGGAGGCAACTGTTTCCGGCTGGTTTGCGGGCCGGTCACCCACGACCAACCCAGTGGTCGACCGTCTTCTAGATGGTCTGACCTTGTGCCAGTTCTCGGGCAGTCCCCGCTGCTCATCGACCCGTTCGGCGCGTCCGCTCTCGGCGACCGCCTCGTCGCGCTCGTCGACGCGCCCGGCTTCGTGCCCGCTGCCTTCGGGCTCGCGTTCGTCGCAGGTGCCGCGCACGCCGTAGGACCCGGCCACGGCAAGAGCCTCGCGGCGGCGTACCTCGTCGGATCGGACGGCAAGGTGCGCGACGCGGCCTGGCTCGGCCTCAGCGTCGCGGTGATGCACACCGTCTCGGTGCTGGTGATCGCGGTCGCGTGGACGTTCTTCTCGCTGTCCGACCTGGTGCGGCTCGAGCACCTCACGACCGCGCTGCAGCTGGTCGGCGGTGTGCTGGTGATCGGCGTCGGCGTGTGGCTGTTCCGGCGCCACCTCCGGGCCGGAGCGCACGGGCACGGCCACGGCCACTCGCACGGGCACACGCACACCCACGAGGCCCCCTCCCGCCCCGGCCTGGTCCTGCTCGGCATGTCCGGCGGCCTCACCCCGAGCCCGGCGGCGTTCCTCGTCCTGATCACCGGGCTCTTCAGCGGTCGCAGCGGCTTCGCGCTGCTGCTGGTCCTGACGTTCGGGATCGGCCTGGCATCGGTGCTGTTCGCGGTCGGCCTGCTCGCGCTGACGGGCCGCAACGTCGTCGTCCGGGCGGCTGAGTCGCGCCGGATGTTCGCGCTCGCCACCCGCGTCGCGCCCGTGCTCGCCGCGGTCAGCATCACGCTGATCGGCTGCACCATCACCTCGGCCGCCGTCCACGGCCTCGTGGTCGCATGATCGCTCGGCACCCGTTCGGCGACCCGCAGACCGTCGAGATCTCCGCGACCGACGGGACCGTCCAGGTCCACTGGGAGGTCGGCGGCCAGGACGACCTGACCCTCCTCGGGATCCACCTCGGCGTCCTGCCCGAGGACCGGATCATGCTCGACGGCGCGATCGTCTACGACGAGGACGACGGTGACCTCGTCGCTGCCGCCCCCGAGTTCGAGGACTACCTGCTCGACCACATCGGCGTCACCGCCGACGGCCTGGACTGCGCAGGTGAGGTCACCGGGGTCGGCGACCTCACCGCCGACGAGGGCGCGGACCTGTCGTTCACCTGCCCGGCCGACGCGGCGGCCGCGACCGTGACGGTCACGATGCTCACCGACCTGCATCCCGCCTACCGCACGCTCGCCACCGGACCCGAGGGCCAGCGCGCCGCCTACAGCCGCACGCAGGACAGCCACGAGTGGGCGCTCCCGGTGACGGCCGGCGACATGTCCACGACCGTCGCCGGCACCAGTGGCTCCGGCTCCGCTGCGACGCCGGTGTCCGACGGCGGAGACCTCGGCCAGAGCGCCGCCCTCCAGATGGGCGCCGTCGGCGCCGTGCTCCTGATCCTCGTCGCCGGAGCCGTCGCGCTCCGTCGGCGCTCGCAACGCACCACCCCCTCCACCCCCGAAGAAGGAGACGTTCGTGTCGGCACGACACCCGCACGCCAAGAGGTTCCGTAGTCGCCTGGTCGCGGCCGCGGCGGCGCTCACCGTGAGCGCCGCCGGACTGCTGGCGGCGCCGACCGAGGCCGCCCCGGCGCCCGAGGCGGCGACCACGGCCCAGGCCGCCGTCGAGATCCCGACGGCCGACGTTCTCGACGCCTCCTTCGCCGGCGGCACCCCGGTGGACGAGGCGCAGGGCGTCGCCGTGACGACGGCGGGCGAGCCGACGTACGGCACCGACCGTGACTTCGGCGACATCATGACCGTCGACGGCGTCAACGACGCGGTGGGCTTCGACATGGCCGGCCAGTACGGCGCGATGGCGTCGAGCTTCTCGATCGAGTGCGTGTTCAAGATCAACGCCACGATGCCCCAGTCGCCGGAGAAGGACCTGTGCTCCAACAAGGAGGCGGGCGGCTTCTCGATCTACGTGACGGGGCCCAACCTCGGCACGATGGCCCACATCGGCGGCGGCTACAAGAGCGTGCTGACGCCGATCGACGGCAACCGCTGGTACCACGCCCTGTCGGTGTGGGACGGCTCGAGCCTCAAGCTCTACGTCAACGGGCGGCTCGCCGGCGAGACCGCCGCGAGCGGCGTGTTCACGGTCCCGCCGAACACCACCACGCACCGCTTCGTCGTCGGTGGCGACTCGGCGCCGATCACAGCGGCGAACCCGAGTGGTGTCGGCCAGTGGGCGCCGCCGTCGTCGTACAAGACCGCGAAGCTCTACAGCGCCGCGCTCAACGCCGACCAGGCGGCCGCGCTCGCCGCGCAGTACGACACCGCGATCCCGGTGCCTGCCGCGGACGCGCTGGACGTCGACTTCGCCGACGGCACCCCGGCCGACCACGCGCAGGACCTCGCGTCGACCACCCGCGGCAACCCGGTGATCGCGGAGGACTCGGCGCTCGGCAAGCCGGTCGCGAGGTTCGACGGGGTCGACGACTCGATCCAGTACGCGTTCGCGCCGCACTGGCCGATGATCACCAACGCGGTCACCATCGAGTGCACCTTCAAGTACGACGGCGCCGTGCCCACCTCGAGCGAGAAGGACGTGTGCTCGGGCAAGGAGGGCGGCGGCTACGCCATCTACGTCAACGGCACCAACATCGGCTTCATGGCGCACGTCGGGGGCGGCTACAAGAACGCCGTGGCCCCGATCGCCCAGCAGGGGCGCTGGTTCCATGTCGTCGGCGTCTGGACCGGCACCGAGATGCAGCTCTACGTCAACGGCGAGCTCGAGGCGACGACGCCCGCCACCGGCGCGCTGGGCCTTCCGGCGGCCGCGGCACGCGGCTGGACCGTCGGTGCCGACACGTCGCCGACGGGCACCCAGTTCTACGCTCCGGTGACGGTCTCCAACGCGCGGCTCTACGGTCGTGCGCTGGGCGCGAGCGACATCGCGGCCCTCAAGATCGCCGCGCTCGGCGAGTTCCCCGACGCGGGGGTCGAGGTCACCTCGACCACGCCCGCAGCGGGCAGCCACCTCAGCGCCCCGGTCGAGTTCGCCGTGGAGATCGCCAACGAGGACAACGCCACCGGCTGGACCTACACGCTCGACGGCGAGGAGATCGCGCCCGGACAGGAGATCGGCGAGGGCCTGGCGGCCGGCGATCACCTGATCGTGATCGAGGCGACCGACGTGTTCGGCGAGCCGATCCGCGAGGAGGTGTCGTTCACCTCCGACTCGATCCCCGAGGGCGGCGGCACCGGCGACGACCAGGGCGAGGGCACCGTCGCCCTGTCCGCGATCGCCAAGAGCCCCGACGGCAGCGACGTGACGACCACCTTCCGTGAGGCCGAGGCCACCCTGGCCGAGGGAGGCTTCACCGGCACGGTCGCGAAGATCCCCAGCACCCTCGAGTTCGAGTACGCCGAGGGCGCCGACCTGTCGGGGGAGCAGAAGCCCGACGACGGCGACATGACAGCCAGCCCCTCAACCGGGGACATCCCGTTCCAGCGGTTCGACGTGACCGTGCCCGGCGCCGTCGCCGGCCAGCAGGTGCTGTGGAGCGGCGTCGTCGACCCGGCCCGCAGCGCGTCGCTGCGCGTGTGGAACGCGGCCGAGAGCCGCTGGGTCGAGCTCGCCGCCGCGCGGGGCGCCACCGAGGGCGAGACGGTGCTCCGCGCCAAGCTGCGGCCGGCGTACGTCGACGGCACGGTGGTGCACGTGATGGTCGCGGGCATCGACCCGTTCGCCGACGACCTCGCCCCGCGGGACGCGTCGGCCGGCCAGCCGGAGAACCGCGACCACTTCGAGGACCCGGCCGACTACGACTTCTCGCTGGCCCACTTCACCGACACGCAGTACCTCGCCGAGGGCGCTGCCGGCGGCACCTACGACGACTTCGACGGCAACGCCGAGCCGACCGACCAGATGAAGGCCGAGGAGCGGGCGCTGTGGCAGAAGTCCTACCTCGACACCACTGAGTGGATCGCGGACAACGCTCAGCAGCGCAAGATCGCGTGGACCGGCCACACCGGTGACGTCATCGAGAACGACTACAACAACCCGCTCGCCCGGGACGTCAACGGCAACCTCCTCTACCCGGGGCTCGACGAGCAGGTGACGCGCGAGTTCGACTTCACGTCGGCGGCGCAGTCGGTGCTCGACGAGGCCGGCGTCGTCAACCAGGTCGTCGCGGGCAACCACGACAACCAGCTCGGCAACGAGGTCGGCCCGGACTCGCGGTTCAACCAGTGGTACGGCCCCGAGCGCTACTACGCCGCCGAGGACCTGTGGCCGGCGGGCACCGAGTACCACGCCTACGACGAGTCCGCCGAGGGCGCGGAGGACGGCCGGGACAACCAGAACAACTACCTGCTGTTCTCAGCCGGCGGCCTCGACTTCGTCGCCGTGGGCCTGTCGTACGGCGTGACGCAGGAGGAGGCGGACTGGGCCAGCGCGGTCTTCGAGCGCTACCCCGACCGCAACGGCATCCTGATCACCCACGCCTACATCGCGCCGTCCACGGCGCCGGACGGCCGCGGCGCCGGCTTCTCCGGTGACGGGTCGCGGCTCTACAACGAGGTGGTCGCCGACAACAAGAACGTCTTCCTGATCCTCGCGGGTCACGAGCACGGCGTCGGCACCAACGTGAAGAGCGAGGTCGGCGTGACCGTCTCGCACAACGTGGTGGAGCTGCTTGCGGACTACCAGTTCTACAAGATCCGCGCGGACGAGCTGTTCGCGTCGAAGTACTGCCCGTCCTGCACCACCCTGTCCAACGGCGACATCGACCTCGACGGCGACGGGGTGGCCGACCACAAGCCGGGCGACCTGCTCCAGTTCGGCGCAAGCTGGCTGCGGCTGCTCCAGTTCGACGTGGAGAAGTCGCAGATGAGCATCGACACCTACTCGCCGATGTTCGACAACTTCGGGGCGACCGAGTACGACGACCGCCGCCGCTACAACGGGGCGGAGGACAACACCGTGCTGCCGGTCGACCTGAGCACCCGCACCACCTCCTTCGAGACCGACGGTCTCGTGGTGGTCACTCCGACCGACACGGCCATCGGCACCGACACCGCCCGCTCGGGCTGGCCGGCGACGGTCGAGTGGTCGGGCCTGGTCGAGGGCGAGGTCTACGCCTGGGTGGCCGACAGCCGGACGGCGAGCGGCGACCGGATCGGCACGCTCAGCCAGTTCGGCTCGGTGTTCGTGGCCACGGCTGCCGGCACCGACGTCACGCCGCCGGAGGTCACCCTCCCGACGGACAACGAGGTCGAGGTCGGCGAGGTGTTCGACCCGCTCGCCGGGGTGACGGCGACCGACAACACCGACGGCGACGTGACCGAGCTCGTCGAGGTGGTCGGAAGCGTCGACACCACCGCGCCGGGGACCTACGCGCTCACCTACGTCGCCACCGACACCAACGGCAACCAGGTGCTCGTGCCCCGCGCGGTTCGCGTCGTCGAGCCGGACGAGCCGGACCTGGTCGCCACGAGGGTCGCGGTGACCAACCAGACGGTCACGTTCGGCCAGCGGATCACGCTGCGCGCGCAGGTGAGCCCGGCGGCGGCCACCGGGACCATCGAGTTCCTCAACGGCGAGGACCAGCTCTGCGAGGGGACGGTGTCCAACGGCGCGGCCAGCTGCATCGTCCAGACCCCGCCCCCGCCGGGCGACCACGCCGTCACGGCCGTCTACTCGGGCGACGAGGCCCACGCGTGGTCGCAGCGCGCGTTCGTGCTGACCGTCAAGCAGCCGTCGAAGCGGGACCCGAAGCTCGTCGCGTCGGCGGCGGACACCACGGTCCCGCGCGGCCGGGCCGCGATCCTGAAGGCCACGGTCGTCTCGGGCGCCACCGGGAAGGTCACCTTCACCAGCGGCGGCAAGACGCTGTGCGTCGCGACCATCCGGAGCGGTCGCGCGTCCTGCGAGACCTCGTCGCGACTGGGCGCCGGCACCTACCAGGTGGTGGCGACGTACCCCGGTGACGACGCGTTCCTCGCGGACCGCGACAGCTTCTCGTTCCGGAAGGCTCGGCGCCGATAGGGCACAAGAGCCGACAGCAACGGCCGGGAGCGACTCGTTCGCTCCCGGCCGTCGTGCACCCCGGGACCAAGGTCCCGACCTGCGACGTTTTCCGGGGGCGCTCCTCAACAACCGGCAGGCTCGGACGATGACGACTCGTGGGGGAATGCATCCACAACCACGGGAGACACCATGAAGAAGCTGCTCGTCGCGCTGTTCGCGGCAGCACTGGTCTCGCTCGGACTCGTGGGGGTCACCAGCAGCCCGGCTCAGGCCGACTGCGGTTACTCCGGTCCGTGCAAGGCAACGAAGGTCAGCGCCGGCGACAAGACGGTCAAGAAGGGGAACTCCACCAAGATCCCCGTCACCGTCAAGGTGAAGAACGGCTCCGGCACGCCCAAGGGTGAGGTCAAGGTGACCTGCACCAAGGGCGACGCCAAGCTCGTGGGCTCCGCCACCCTCAAGGGTGGCGACGCCGACGTCAAGGTGGGTCCGTTCACCAAGCGCGGTGCCTGGGACTGCGGCGTCAAGTACGTCTCCGGCCCCGGCTTCAAGGACAGCTCGACGTCGTCGACTGTCACCGTCATCCGACGGGGCTGACCGCCGCGGGCTCCGGCCCGCTGTGAAACGCGTGGGGGAGGGTCTCGGGCCCAGCCCGGGGCTCTTCCTCGCGTCTCCCCTTCAACGTCTCGTGCGACGTACGTCGCCTAGGGATTCATCGTGCTCTCATCCCGCAAGATCCGCGCCGCCCTCGGGGGTGTCGCACTGCTCCTCCTCGTCGCCGTGGCCTGGTGTGCCTGGCAGGCGTGGCAGGTCAGCCACGACCTCGAGGACGCCGTCGACCACGCCAACGCCTTCCGCGCCGCTGTCGAGGCCGGCGACCCCTCTGTCATCGAGGACGAGCTCGCCGCTCTCCAGCAGGCGAGCGCCGCGGCCCAGGACGGTACGTCGGGGGCGACCTGGTCGTTCCTCACCGCCCTCCCGGTCCTCGGCGACGACGCCCGTGGGGTGCGGCTCGTGAGCGACGTCGTGCACGACCTGTCGCAGGACGGCCTCGAGCCGCTCGTCGCGGTAGACGAGCGCATGGACGAGCTCCTGCCGCGGAACGGCTCGGTCCCGGTCGAGGCGATCGCCGAGCTCGAGGAGCCGGTCGCACGCGCGGAGCAGGCCCTGGCCGACGCCGAAGCGCGGCTCGCCGACGAGGACAGCTCCGGCTACGTCGGCCGACTCGCGGATCGCTTCGACGAGCTCGAGCACGAGGTCGCCGCCGCCCGCGAGGCCATGGCCTCGGCCCGCATCGCGGTCGACCTGCTGCCGGGCATGCTCGGCCAGGACGAGCCGCGCAACTACCTCCTCGTCTTCCAGAACAACGCGGAGATCCGCGCCACGGGCGGACTGCCCGGCGCGGTCTCCCTCGTCAGCGCCGACCGCGGCGCGCTCGCGATCACCCGTCAGGCGACCGGCGCCCAGTTCGGCCGGGCCACGGACGCCCCGCTGGCGCCGACGGACCCAGAGCGCCGGCTCTACGCCAACGTGCTGACCGACTACTTCCTCAGCTCCAACATGACCCCCGACGTGCCGCGGGCCGCCGAGCTGTGGGCCGCCCGCTGGGAGCAGGAGTTCCCGGACGATCAGGTGGACGGCGTGCTGACGCTCGACACCGTCGCCCTCTCCTACGTGCTCGGGGCCACCGGACCTCTCGAGATCGACGGAGTGGAGCTCAATGCCGACAATGTCGTCGACGAGCTCCTCCACAACGTCTACCTGCGCATCGAGGACCCGGCCGAGCAGGACGCGTTCTTCGCCGCGGTCGCCACCGCCGCATTCGACCGGTTCACCGCCGGCGCCACCAACCCGACCGGCCTGATCAAGGCGCTTGCTCGCGCGACGAGCGAGGGCCGCGTCAACGTCCACTCGTTCGACGACGCCGAGCAGGCCGAGCTCGGCGGCACGACCATCGCGGGCGAGCTCGTCACCGACGTGGACAACTCCTCGCCGCAGATCGACGTGACCGTCAACGACAACACCGCGGCGAAGATGTCCTACTTCCTGCGCTACGAGACCGACGTCAACGCGACGTACTGCACCGACGGCGTCCAGGGCTTCGCCGGCAAGATGCGCCTCACCTCCACGGCGACCGAGGAGGCCAAGCAGCTTCCCGGTTACATCACCGGCACCGAGGGGCTCGCCCCCAAGGGCAGCCAGTGGGTCACCGTCCGGCTCTACGGTCCCGCCGGTGGCACCGTCGACGACGTCACGCTCAACAACCGGCCGCTGAAGCCGCTCCGCGTCGACCAGGACGGCCGGCCGGTCGCGCAGTACTACATCGAGCTCGCACCCGGCCAGACCGTCGACGTCGCCTGGACGATGACCAGCGGCCCGGGCCAGACCGCCGACCCGCACGTGCGGGTCACGCCCAGCATCGCCGCGGGCGAACCCGCTCCCACCCAGGGAGCTTGCTGATGACCACCTATTCACGGGGACGCGCCACGGCTCGGGCCGACGCGGAGGGACGGAACTGACATGGAACTGCGTGACTACTTCAAGGTGCTGCGGCGCCGCTGGATCTCGGTCGTACTGATCGGGGCGCTGTGTGCCACGGCCGCCGGCGCCTACACGCTGCTCCAGTCGCCGGTCTATGCGTCGGACGCCCGCCTGTTCATCTCGACTTCGGAGTCGGACGCGGCGACGGCCGCCGCCGGAGGCCAGTTCTCTGCGCAGCGGGTCAAGTCCTACGCCGACCTGATCGGCAGCCGCGAGCTGGCGAATCGGGTGGTCACCGACCTCGGCATCGACGCAGATCCGGGAGAGCTGGCCAACCAGGTCTCCGCGGAGGTCGGCGTGGAGACAGTAAACCTGACCCTCACCGTCACCGACACGGACGCGCGGCGTGCGCAACAGATCGCACAGGTCTACGCGGAGCAGCTGGTCGACCTCGTGCGCGAGCTCGAGACGCCCCAGGGAGAGACGAACGCGCCGATCAAGGCGACGATCGTCGACGCGGCGTCGTTCTCGGAGACGCCGGTCTCCCCGAAGCCGGTGCGGAACATCGGTCTCGGACTCCTCGTCGGCCTGCTCGTCGGGTTCGCGCTCGCCGTCCTGCGACAGATGCTCGATACTCGGGTGAGCTCGCCCGAGGACCTCGCGGACGTCACCGACGCACCCACGCTCGGGACGATCGTCCAGGATCCAGCGGGCACCCGGGCGCCATTGCTCACCCAGATCGAGCCGCACGCTCCGCGCGCCGAGTCGTTCCGGGTCCTGCGCACCAACCTGCAGTTCGTCGACGTGGACACCCAGCACAAGGTCTTCGCGGTGTCGTCCGCCCTCCCCGGGGAGGGAAAGACCTCGACCGCCGTCAACCTTGCGCTCAGCCTGGCGCAGGGCGGCGGACGTACCCTTCTCATCGAGTGCGACCTGCGCCGGCCGAAGGCCGCGTCCAGGCTCGGTCTCGACGAGGCGATCGGCGTCACCAGCGTGCTGGTCGGTCGCGTCAAGGCCGAGGACGCGGTGCAGGTCCACGAGCCGTCGGGACTCGACTTCATCGCCGCTGGACCGATCCCGCCCAACCCGGCCGAGTTGCTCCAGTCGAACGCGATGTCCGAGCTCCTGGACCACGTGCGGGACCTCTACGACGTCGTCATCCTCGACGCACCCCCGTTGCTGCCCGTGACCGACGCCGCGCTCCTGGCGGCGAAGGCCGACGGCGCCATGTTGGTCCTCAACCACGGCAAGGTGACCCGCGATCAGGTGCAGCTCTCGATCGAGCGGCTGGAGCAGGTCGACGCCGCTCTGGTCGGTCTCGTGTTCAACCGGGTCCCGGCCAAGAACAAGACCTACGGCTACGGCTATGGCTACGCCCCGCAGGAGTCCGACCAGGCGGTGCCAGCTCGTCGGCGCGAGGGTTGGCACCGGCGGTGACCCGCGTCCTCCACGTGACCCAGGCGGTTGGCGCCGGCGTCGAGTCGGCCATCACGCAGTACGTGCGGTCCACGCCCGATCTCGACCACTCCGTCCTGGCACTGCGCCGTGACGACCGTGAGCGGGTCGGCGGCAACGGTGACCTCAGCTGGACCTATGCCGACCGCCCGCTGACCTTCGCCCGGATGGTCCGCTCCGCCGGGCGGGACGCCGACGTCGTCCATCTGCACTCCTCGGTCGCAGGTGCGGTCGGGCGGGTCGCGGTGGATAGGGTCGGTGCACGGGTCGTGTACACCCCCCATGCACTCGCACACCTGGGCGGTGACCGCCGCGGGCGTGCGGCCTTCCGGTTCGTTGAGCGGATGCTCGTGAGCCGGGCCGCCGCCTTCGGCGCGGTGAGCGACCACGAGGCCGAGGAGCTGGTGAGCCTCGGCGCGGATCCCGCAGGCGTCCTCGTCCTGCCCCACGCCGTCGAGCCAGGCGGGGTCGCCCGGAGCTTCGACGAGCGGGCGGATCGGGCGGTCGCGGTTGGAAGGGTCGCGTGGCAGAAGGACCCGGGCCTGTTCGCCGCCATCGCTGGGGAAGCGATCGGCCGTGGCATCCAGTCGGCATGGAGATGGGTGGGCGCCGGAGACCCGGACTCGGAGGCAGCTCTCGCCGCGGCAGGCGTGGGCGTCACCGGCTGGCGTGGCTCCGCCGAGGTGCGGGACCTCGTGGGGAGCTCGCGGATCATGGTCCACACCGCTCACTACGAGGGGCTGCCCATCTCGGTGCTGGAGTCGATGGCCGCGGGCACGCCGGTGGTGGCCCGCCGGATCCCGAGCCTTCGAGGTCTCCCGATCTCGACCTTCACCACGCTGGAAGAGGCGCTGGCACACGTCCGGCGCCTCAGCGATCCCGGTGTGTGGCAGACCGAGAGCACGGCGGTCCGCGAGTTCGTCTGCAGCAGCTACAACGCGACCCGCCAGGCAGCTGCGTTGCGCGCGCTCTACGAGGTGGCGTCATGATGCTCGTCGTCTGTCCGACGCCCCGCGGCGGACACATCGAGCACGCGGCCAACATCGCGCGCGCGGCGTTCCGCGCCGACGGCGGAGCCGTCCTGGTGTCGCGACGGGGGAGCCGTGCCTACCTCGCGGGCACTGCCGACGGTGTCGCCGTCCGCGAGGTGCTGCCGGACGTCGAGCGGTGGTCACTTCCGCGTCCGGTCCGGAGCGCGGTCGCGCTGGTGCTGGAGAACCTGCTGCTGGTGCAGTTCCTCCTCCGCCATCGCCGCGAGCTCACATCGGTCCTCCTCGAGGAGCCGAGGTTTCCGCTCGTGTGCGCCCTCCGGGCGCTCTTCCCGCCAGTCGTCCTGTTCGTGCACAACGCGAGAAACCATGCGACCGGCAACAGCCTGTGGGTGCGGTTCCAGGACCGGATGCAGTCCTACATGGCGTCACGACTCAAGTGCGTGGTCCACGGAGCCCCCCAGTTCGAGGAGCTGAGGTCGCAGGGGGTGGGCGACGTGGCTCAGGTGCCGCTTCCGGGGTTCGGTGCGGTCGAGTCGGCGGCGGCCGCCGAGCTCTCCCGCCCACCCGAGCTGGACGGCCTGGACGAAGGCTCGTTCGCACTGTGCCTCGGTGAGATGCGCGAGAACAAGGGCTTCCACCACGCCATCGCGGCGGGGAACGCCGCCGGCTGCCCACTGGTCGTCGCGGGTGCTGCCCACGACGACGCCTACCTGGGCTCCCTCCGCGCGGAGGCCGGTGTCGAGTCGCTGCTGCTCCCGCGCTTCCTCGATGCCGGTGAGTTCTCCTGGTTGCTCGCCAACTGTGCCGTGCTGCTGCTCCCGTACGGTCGGTTCGCAGCGCAGAGCGGACCGCTGTCCCGGGCAATGGCCCTCGGCAAGCCCGTCATCATCAGTGACAACCCTGCGCTCGAGGACCAGGCACGCGGCTACGTCCGTGCGGTCGCCGTCGACCCGGCGGACACGTCGGCCTTCGCGGCCCTCATCCGGACCTGCCTGGGAGGTGATCTGGACCATGCCCGCCACCCTGTCGAGCCCACCGCGCCCCGTGGCAGCTGGGAGACCGTCGTCGAGGCGATCCGGACGTCCGCAGCGCACGGCTAGGCCGCGACTGCTCACGCTCTCGATCGTCCTCGCGTTCTTCCCCTACCTCGCGCTGCCGCTCGGCGAGAACTCGAACCTGCCGGCGAGCTCCCTGGTGGGCGCATTGTGGTTGGCGCTCGCCGTAGGGCCGAAGATCCGGATCGACGGGTTCGTGGCTGCCCTGGTCGCGGTGGCCCTGGTCAACCCGGGACTGGTCGCTCTGTTCGTGCCCGACGCGGACGCCGCGGTGGCGGCGCGCTCCGCCGCGACGTTCATCGCGTGGCTGGTCCCGGCGGTGGTCGTGTCGACAGCGGTCCGCAGGGGGCACGATGGCGAGCTTGCCGTGGGTGCCGCCGTCGGCGTAGCAGCGTCCGCGGTGCTCGTGCTCATCCAGCACGTGTTCATCATCGGCGGGACCCTGCCGTTCCTGGGCCTCTACGAGCTGCCGGGCTACGCGTCGGTGCGCGCGGTCGAGGAGCAGGTCCTCCTCTACGTCAAGCGTCCGTTCGGCTGGTATCCCGAGCCGTCGTTCATGGCAGGCACCCTGATCCTGGGGATGGTGATCGTGGCCCTCGCAGGCCAGGCGATCACGCGCAGGATGATGGTCGTTGCGCTCGTCCTGGGCGCGGCCGCGCTCGTCGTCAGCCAGTCCGGGGTGGTTGTCGTGGGCGCTGTGCCCGTGGCGATGGTGCTGGTCGCCCGCTTGCGTCCGGCCCACCGCACGCTCGGCTTCCTCGTCCTGCTCCCGGCGGCGCTCGTCGCGGGCATCGTCACCCTCACTGCTCGCGGACGGTTCGACAACTACTCGTGGGGCGACCGCGCGGGCGCGAGCATCGTGTCGCTCCGCCACATGGCCGGTGAGCTCGCAACCATGCTGGTCGGCGTCGGACGGGGGGGCATGTCGGAGCTGTTCTCCGCGCGGGCGGTCGATCTCGGGGACATGGCCTTCGTCGCGTACCCCACCGGCGTCTACAGCGTGACGACACGGTGGATCGCCGAGGTTGGGCTGCCGATGGGGATCCTCACTGTCGGACTGCTGCTGGTCGCGTTGTGGCGAGGCATCGCCGACCGTCACGGCAGCTGGGTCGCCTCGTGGCTCACGTTCCTCTGGTTCGTCGTCGCGACCTTGGCGATCGGCTACGACAGTGGCGCGGTCCTGTGGCTCTTCGCAGGTCTGGCCGGCTGGCGCCGAGGGGGTGAGACGGTTGAAGGTGCTCCACGTCGTCAACACCAGTGACACCGGCGGTGCCCAGACCCTGATCGAGGCACTTGCCGCGAACGCCGGCGCGAACCTCAGCACCCATGTGTGCGTGCTCTCCGCCGAGGGCGCCCTCGCCGACCGACTCCGCGAGGTCGCCGACTCGGTCACCCATCTTGGCTCCACCGGACGCACCTCCGACGTCGCCCGGTTGGCGGCGGGCCTCCGTGGGGTCGTCCGACGGATCCGCCCGGATGTCCTCCACTCGCACCTGTTCCAGTCCAACCTCCTCGCCGCTGCTTTCGCTGGCCGGGACATCCCGCACGTCTGGACGGTGCACACGTCCGGGCACGGGACCCGGGACAGGATGCGCACGCAGGCGGTGGTGCGCGCGCTCAGGCCGTTCGCGCGTCGAGCCGACGCGGTCGTGGCGTGCTCTCCGACGGCGGCGGAATGGGTCGGCCGACAAGGGTGGACCGCAGAAGACGTGCCGATCGTCCCCAACGGCGTTCACGTCCCTGCGCCGGCTGACCTGCCCGTGCGCTCGGGAGCGCCCTACATCCTTTCGCTGGCACGGGCTCACGAGATGAAGGATCACGCCAACCTGTTCGCGGCCTTCGCCCTTGTCGGCGACGACACCGAGCTCGTCTGCGCGGGACTGGACGTGGCGGAGGGTACGCCGATCATCGATGCGGCCCTGGCCTCGGTGCCCGCCGATGTTCGGTCGCGCATCCGACTGCTCGGCAGCGTGGACGACCCGCGCGCCCTGACCCGGTCCGCCCGCGCGCTCGTCCTCTCCAGCTCCTACGGAGAGGCCCTGCCGATGGCGGCCCTCGAGGCGCTCAGCGTCGGGACGCCGGTCGTGACGACCGACGTCGGCGACTGCAGGATGGCCGCGACCGATCCGCGGCTCATCGTGCCGCCGTCGGATCCGCACGCACTGGCGACCGCGATCGCCTCGGTGACCGCATCAGGCACCGAGGCGTACGCCGCCATGCGGCGCGAGGCACGTGCCCTCGGACAGACCTTCGACATCAGGCGTACCGTCGAGCGCTATCGCGCGATCTACGAGCTCGCGACTGCCTAGCCACCGCGGGTGCCAGCCGGACGGGCAGTCGTCTCCACCGGGCCTCCCGGGACCTCACGAGTCGAGCGCGTCGGCGATTCGATGCCCTGCCGCGGCGAGACGCTCGCGCTGAGCGGCCGCGCCCTCGGCCGCGCGTACCCGGTTGTGCGGAGCCTCGCGCCACTGTGAGTCCGCCAGCGTCGCGAGTGCGCCCCCGGACACCCGGTCGATCCAGATGCCCCAGTGATCGAGGCCCATCGCCTCGAGGATCCCGGTCGTCTTCGGCTCGTACGCGATCGCGACCACCGGGGTGCCGACCGTCATGGCGAGGATGTTCGCGTGCATGCGCGTGCCGAGGAGAAGCCGGAGCTCGGCGTAGACCGACTGAAGATCGGTCGGCGACAGGTTCGCGGTCACGTTGCGCGAGGCGACACCAAGAGTCCGGAGGGCATCGTGAAGCTCGGCTCCGATCCTGGCGTCCTCCTCGGTCTGGGGAACGATGACGACGAACGCGTCGTGGTCGGCCTGGAGGGCGCCCAGCGCCTCCGCGACCGCGGCCAGGTAGGTCTGCTGCATCGCCGCCGGGTCGACGTGACCCGGATAGTTGTGCTCGCGCACCGAGATCCCGACCAGCGGTCGCCCGCCCGCTGCCGCGCGGACCTCGTCCAGGACCGCCTGCGCCGCGGCCGACGGGGAGGACGGCGCTTCGTACGCGAACGCCATGTCGGGCGTCTGCACGAGTCGGGCGGCGTCCACGCCCAGGCTCAGGGCGAGGTCGTACGTCGGCCGCTCGCGAGCCAGCACGAGCCGCGCCATCGCGAGCACCTCACGCGCATGGTGCTCGTGCGCCCCGTCGAACGGCCCCAGCGAGCACGGTCCGAGGATCGGATGCTTGCCGGCCGCGCTCGCCAGCCACAGGGTCGGCAGGTGGAACAGCCACCAGTCGTTGGTCGACCGATAGGCGTTGAGGTAGCCCCCGGGCACGGCGACGACCGCGTCGGCGGCGTCGACCTCCTGGGCGACCCGGTAGACGTTCCCGGGGACGAGCAGGCGCGCCGTCCTCGGGGCGCGGAGGAACAGTCGCATCCACGTCGACAGGTAGCGACGCAGGAGCGCGAACCACGCGATCCGGGCACGGGCGAGCAGCGCTCGGCCACCGGGCAGCCGGTTGGCGACCAGCTCCTGCGCGCGGTGGAAGCGCCGCCACGGCCGGGTCGGCATGTCGATGAAGCGCTGACCGAAGTACGCCGCGTCCTCCCGCGGGGAGAAGGAGGTCACCACGTAGTCGGCACCTCCTAGGTGCGTGGACAGCCACGGGAGGAAGGCGGTCAGCAGCGCGGCGTCCCCCTTGTTGGCCCAGGTGTAGAACCCTGGCACGAGGACCTTGGTCGTCATGCTGCGGCACCTCCGGTCGGTGCGCTCGCGCGCGGGATGGAGCGGACGAGGGGGACGGAAAGCGCGAGGTAGCTCGCCGACAACGCGGCCGCCAGGACGACCGCGAGCACGAGGTGAGGCGACGGTCCGATCGCGGGACGGAGCACGGCGATCGCGGGGATGGTGGCGGCGGTCAGCAGGACGGCGTGCGGTGCGATCGCCGTCCGCACGAACTCGGACCAGGTGACGCCGAGGGTGCTGAGGGTGTGACGGACGTAGAACGGCTCGAGCAGGACGGCAGGGATCGAGATGGCAGCCGCGACGCCGACAGGCCCGTACAGGCTGCCCAGCGCAAAGCCGGCGGCGAGGGCGGTCACGGCCCACGTGGCGTGCAGCCACACGAAGACGCCGAGGCGGTCCATTGCGGTCAGGATCGGGAGGGCGACGAGGTGGTTGTTGCCTGCGAGCAGCCCGACGACCAGCCAGAGTGCCACGCGCCCGCCCTCGGCCAGGCCAGCTCCTGCCCACGCGCTCACGAGCTGGTCGCCGAACGAGAGGACGGGAAGCGCGGCCGCGCACAGGAGCGCGTTCGACGATCTGGTCGCCCTGAGGAAGAGAGCCCGCACCTGGTCGGCATCGTCGGCGACCCGGGCAGCGTGCGGGAGGAGCGCCACGACGAGCGCCCCGGTGGCCTCCTTGCACAGCTGGTAGACGCGGAAGCCGGCGGAGAACACCGCAACGGCAGCGACTCCGGCGGTCACGGAGACCAGCAGGTTCGCCGACTGCAGGAGGATGAGCGCGGCCACACTCATCGCAAGCATCGGCATGTTCCACTTCAGCAGCACGAGCAACGACCGCGGCTCGAACGCGCTGCGGGCCACGCGGACCGGGGTGAGACGGCGGCGCCAGATCCACGTGCCCGCTGCGATCGCGGCCACCGCGAGCGTGTCGACGACAGCAACCCACACGATCCCAGCGTCGACACGGAGCACGATCAGTGTCCCCACGATCCGGCCGGCGGCCGCTGCGACCTGGATCCAATTCGCCACGTCCAGTCGGTCGTCCGCGGCCAGCATGTGGCGATTGGCTGCGCCTGCGAGCGTGATGACGCACTGCGACCCTGCCAGGACGGCGATCCACGCCGCACTGGGGCGAGCCGATGGCGGGATGTCCAGGGAGTCCCAGGTTGCCGCCGTCACGAGCAGGAACAGGATGCCCGCGACCACGCCCATGCCGGCGAACATGGCGACTGATGCGGTGGCCAGTCGGTTGCTGCCCTCGGAGTCCCTGGCATGGAGTGCCTGTGCGAGGCGGGTGACGGTCGTCGATCCCAGGCCGAGGTCGGCCTGGAGCAGCACCGAGATACAGGTGAACAGCAGGTAGGCACCGAAGAGGGTCATGCCTCCCGACCGGGCAACGAGCGGGAAGAGGATGACGAGGGTCCCTACACTCACCGCGCGCACGACGTACGTCGACACCACACCCCTGCGGAGTCGTTGCGTGGCAACGGTCACGGTCACGCGCGCGCCCTCGCGGTGTGGAGTGCGGCCTCGAAGGCACGCGCGGCGTCGTCCGGGGTGTAGGACCGCATCAGCGCCGCACCTCGGGCGCCGCGGTCCTGCCGCTGAGCGGGATCACCCAGCAGGGCCCTGGTGTGCCGGATCAGCCCCGGACCGTCGCCGACCGGCGCGAAGAGACCGACGTCGTCGGCGTAGGCGAGAACCCCCGGGATGGCGGTCGACACGACCGAGCACCCGCTGGCCATCGCCTCCGCCGGGGGCAGGTGCCACCCCTCCGCGTCGCTCGCGCACAGGTACACCTGGGCGCTCGCATAGAGCCGACGCAACAAGTCTCTCGACGGCTCCCGGTGGTGAACGACACGAGGGTCCAGCGCGGCGGGCCTGTCGATCGTCCCGAACGTCACGCAGGTCTCACCGTCGGCGGCCAGCCTGTTCATCGCCTGGATCACCAGGTCGGGCCGCTTGAAGGGCTTGTCGGAGATCATGGCGAGCACCGCGATGTCCCGCTCGCCTGCTTCGTCGCTGAAGTGGGTCGTGTCGATCGCGTTCGGCACGAGGATGGGGCGATGACCGTGCGCCTCCGAGATCTGGCGGAGCCACGGCGCGATGACGATGTGTTGAAGGGGCAATCGCCAGCTCGCGCCGCGCTGCTCGGCTCCGACCCACTGCTCGTCGTGCTGGATGAAGTAGGCTCCCGCGGCGCCGGACGCTGCCGCCGCCTCGAGCACGAGTGGTGCCGTCTCGGCAGCAGTCGCGACGAGGACGTCGTGGTACCCGATCCGCCGGACGTCCAGGCGTGGGCTGTTCTTCACCATGACGAGTCCCGACAGGGCGTGCCACCGCGGCCGCTGGCGTCTCACTCCCAGGTGACGCACGAAGTCACTGAGGCGCTCGCGGTGCGGTCGCGCTCGGTTCCGCGCACCGGCCAACAGGGGAGCGTGGTAGATCGTGACGCGGTGGCCGAAGCCCGCAAGGTCGTTGCAGTAGTCGTAGACCACCTTGTAACCGCCGGCCGGCGCACGGCTCAGGCCGGGGAGAACGACCCCGATCGAGAGCTTCGCCGGTGACGACTCCTGACCCGCCGACATCACGTGGCCCCGCGAAGCTTGTCGAGGGCGACGGCGCCCGGGAGGTCGGCCGACCGCAGTGCCAGCAGCGCGACTCGGGCCCGGCGCCACTGTCCGCGTGCCACCGGACGGACGACGTGGTCGCTCAGCCACGCCGACCAGAAGCGCACCCGGCGCGACCCGCCGAGCGACCCAGCGAGCCGGACCCGGTTGCGCGCCGTGAAGAAGAACTCCAGGTCCGTCGAGACGCCGCTGGTGGTGGAGCCTGCATGGTGGCGGACCAGCGCCTGGTTGCTGCACACCACCGTCAGCCGGCTGCGCAGCTGCCACTCGACCTCCTCGAGATACAAGAAGAGATCCTCGTCGAGGCGCTCGGCCCGCTCGATCGTCCGCTGGGGAAGGTACATGTTGGCTCCGGACGCCCACTGCGTCGGGAAGCTCGCCACCGCCGGCGGCGCCTGGAACACCTCGCCGTACCGGAGGTGTCGCTGGCGCAGCGTGCGCGGGTCGTGCACCCCGCCGCCGTACCAGATCCTGTCCGTGTCACCGTGCAGCGCGACCGATGTGTAGATGTCCGCGTCGCCCGCTTCCGCGGCGTCGGCGTACACCCCGAGCGCGTCCGCGCGAGCGACACAGTCGTTGTTCATGATCCAGAGCGCGGAGAGCCGGCGCGACCGCGCCTCGCCGATCAGCCGGTTGCAACCGCCGGCGAAGCCGAGGTTCCGCCCCGGCCGGATCACGACGGCGTCGCCGTACTCCCCGCGCGTGGTGCCGTTCTCGACGACCAGGATCATCGCGCCGGGGAACTTGCTCCGCAGGTCCGTGACCGCGGCCTCGGTCACCCGAGGCGTGTTGAAGTCGATGAGCCCGATGGCGATGTCCACCGTCCGTCGGACCTCCGGCATGCTCGATCGAGCGGTCTGCGGAGCGCGCGATCGTTCCTGGACCGAGCTCATAGGATCCCATCAGGTGTCTGTGCGGTGGCTCGGGCGTGCCGCGGACAAGAGCACGCCCGACTAGACCATCGGGGCGCGCGGTCCGTACCTGAGCAATCCCGTGGGAAATGAAAGAACGGGGCGCACCCCGATGGGTGCGCCCCGCTCTCGGGTGCGAGGTCAGCTGCCGCTGTTGATCATCCCGGCCCCGACAGTGATGCCGGTGGACTCGTCGATCAGGATGAACGAGCCGGTGGTGCGGTTCTTCGAGTACGGGTCGCACAGCAGCGGGACCGTGGTCCGCAGCTGGACGCGGCCGATCTCGTTGACGCCGAGCTCCTTCGTCTCCTGGTCGCGGTGCAGCGTGTTGACGTCCAGGCGGTACTGGATGTCCTTGACCAGGGCACGCGCGGTGCGGGTGGTGTGCTTGATGGCGAGCTTCTGCCGCGGCTTGAGCGGCGTCGTCGTCATCCAGCAGACCATCGCGTCGATGTCCTGGCTGGGCTGCGGGGCGTTCTTGACGCGGGCGATCATGTCGCCGCGGGAGACGTCGACGTCGTCCTCGAGGCTGACGGTGACGCTCATCGGCGGGAAGGCCTCGTCGATCTCCTTGTCGAACAGGTCGATCTTGGAGATCTTCGACGTCATGCCCGACGGGAGCACGACGACCTCGTCGCCGGGCTTGAGCACGCCGCCGGCGACCTGGCCCGCGTAGCCGCGGTAGTCGTGGAACTCGTCGGACTTCGGCCGCACGACGTACTGCACTGGGAACCGCGCGTCGATCAGGTCGCGGTCGGAGGCGACGTGCACGTGCTCGAGGTGGTGCATCAGCGTGGGGCCGGAGTACCACGGCATGTTCTCCGACCGGGTCACCACATTGTCGCCCTGGAGGGCGGAGATCGGGATGACGGTCAGGTCGGGGATGTTGAGCTTCGTGGCGAACTGCACGAACTCCGCGTGGATCTTCTCGAAGACCTCCTCGGAGAAGTCGACGAGGTCCATCTTGTTCACCGCGAGCACCAGGTGCGGGACCCGGAGCAGCGACAGGATCACCGCGTGGCGGTGCGACTGCTCGGTGAGTCCCTGGCGGGCGTCGACGAGCACCAGGCCGAGGTCGGCGGTCGAGGCGCCGGTGACCATGTTGCGCGTGTACTGCACGTGGCCGGGGGTGTCGGCGATGATGAACTTGCGGTTGGGCGTCGCGAAGTAGCGGTAGGCCACGTCGATGGTGATGCCCTGCTCGCGCTCGGAGCGCAGACCGTCGGTCAGAAGCGCGAGGTCGGTGTAGTCGTAGCCCCGGTTGGCGCTGGTCGCCTCGACGGCCTCGAGCTGGTCCTCGAAGATCGCCTTCGAGTCGAGCAGCAGGCGGCCGATCAGGGTGGACTTGCCGTCGTCGACCGAGCCGGCCGTGGCGAACCGGAGGAGGTCCATCTGGCGGTCCTGGGTCTCGCTCATCAGAAGTAGCCTTCCTTCTTCCGGTCTTCCATGGCCGCCTCGGAGAAGCGGTCGTCGCCGCGGGTGGCGCCGCGCTCGGTCTTCTTCGCGATCGCCACCTCCTCGATGATCTCCTCGATCGTGGCGGCGGTGCTCTCCACGCAGCCCGTCAGCGTGATGTCGCCGCAGGTGCGGAACCGCACGGTCCGCTCCTCGACGACCTCGCCCTCGCGGGTCGGGTTGAGCGGCGTCTCGCTCATCAGCATGCCGTCGCGCTCGAACACGCGGCGCTGGTGGGCGAAGTAGATGCTCGGGATCTCGATGCCCTCGCGGCCGATGTAGTCCCAGACGTCGAGCTCGGTCCAGTTGGAGATCGGGAAGATCCGCATGTGCTCGCCCTCGTGGAGGCGGCCGTTGTAGAGGCTCCAGAGCTCGGGACGCTGGTTCTTCGGGTCCCACTGGCCGAACTCGTCGCGGTGGGAGTAGACGCGCTCCTTGGCGCGGGCCTTCTCCTCGTCGCGGCGGCCGCCACCGAAGGCGGCGGTGAAGCCGTTCTCCTCGATGGCGTTGAGCAGCGTCGGGATCTGCAGCCGGTTGCGGCTGACCTTCGCCGCGTCCGGGATGATGCCGTTGGCGATCGCGTCGTCGATGCTCGCGACCACGAGGTTGACGCCGAGGCGGTTGACCCAGTTGTCGCGCGTCTCCATGACCTCGGGGAAGTCGAGGCCGGTGTCGACCTGGAGGATCGGGAACGGGATCTTCGCCGGGTAGAAGGCCTTCTCGGCCAGGCGCAGCATCACGATGGAGTCCTTGCCGCCCGAGAACATCAGGACGGGCTTCTCGAACTCGGCTGCGACCTCACGGAAGATGTGGATCGACTCTGCCTCCAGCTGGTCGAGCTGACTCAGCCGGTAGTCGCTGTGGGTCTGTGTCATGCGGGGTCGGCGCCATCCTTTCGGGAACGGGTTCAAGCCGAAGTCGCCTCATCGTGCCATGCACAGCCGTGCAGACAGACATCCTCGGGAGCCGCGTAGACAAATCTACGAGTTTGGCCCGATCGGTCGTAGCCTTGCCGGGTGCCCGCGGACTTCGTCGCGCGACTCGGGTCGCGCGCCTCCGACCCCGCCGAGGTCTTCTCGCGCTACGGGATCGCGGAATACGTCGCCCTGATGACCGGCGCCGAGGACGTCGACGGCATGCTCCGGCGGACGGCGTACGGCGCCGCGCCCGCGTTGCGGCGGCTCGACCCGGAGCGCATGCTCGCGCTGGTCAGGGCGATGGCGAGACCACCGTCGGCCGAGCTCAACAAGGCGCGGCTCGCTGCCGCGTCCGGCATCCCCGGGACCACGATCGCGCCGTACATCGACGTCGTCGAGGCGCTGGGCCTGGTGCGGATGCTGCCGGGCACGCGGTCGCCGGTGGCGAAGCGCGCGGTCGCGCGCCCGCGCGTGGTGTTCGCCGACGCCGCGGTCGCCCGGCACCTGTCCGGGGCCGAGCCCGCGGACCTGGTCGCGCTTGCCGGCCGTGCCCGCCTGGCGCCCTTGCTCGAGGGCGTCGCGATCACCGAGCTGATGCGGCAGCAGGCGACCAGCTCGGTCGACTACCGGCTGAGCCACCTGCGCGAGCGCAACGGGCTGGAGGTCGACCTGCTCGTCGAGGTGGCCGACGACACGCTCTACGGGATCGAGATCCGCACGGCGGCGGGCTTCCGCCCGCACCAGTTCCGCGCGCTCGAGGCGTTGGCGGCGCGCGCCGGCTCCCGGTTCCGCGGTGGCATCGTGCTCAACACGGCTCCGGTCGGCGTGAAGTACCGCCCCGGCCTGTGGGTGCTGCCGGTCTCTGCGCTGTGGGACTGGGAGGGTCTCGATGCGCCCGAGCGCTGGAGCGCTCGGGCTGCTCGACCGACCTAGGTGGGCCGCTCAGCGCTCCGGCCACGGAGTGACGAGGTCGGTGAGCTTCGACGCCTCACCGGCGGACGGCTGGTAGGCCTGGGCAACCTCTCCGGTGCCCACGACCCGGATCTCACCGTCCTTCTCGTCGGCGTAGGCGACGTCGCCACGCTGGAGCCAGAGTGACTCGGCCTGCTCGTTGACCAGTGCCACCTCGCCGCCGGTGCACACGATGATCCGCTGCCCGCGCTCGGGCAGGGCGGTGCCCGCGGGCTCGGCCTGGGAGCTCTGGGTCACCGACAGTGCGAAGTCGCCGGAGCCGGGGGAGAAGACGTCGGTCGAGAAGCCGAACTGGCGCGGCGTCACCCGCGCCACGCGCGACATGCCCTCCTCGAGGCACTCCACCAGTCCCGCTGGCTCGACGTGCTTGGAGGTGAGGCCGGCGCGCAGCACGTTGTCGGAGGAGACCATGACCTCCAGGCACATGCCCGAGAGGTGCGCGTGGATGATGCCGGCCTCCAGGTAGGCGGCCTCGCCGGCCTGCAGGGTGAGCCGGTTCATCAGCAGCGAGACGACCACGCCGACGTCGCCGGGGAAGTGCTCGGCGATCTCGATGATCGTGGCGTAGGCGCGCTTGATGTCGATGCCCTTGCCCAGCGCATCGCGGCACTGCTCGACGATCTCGGAGACTTCGGTCTCCGACGGCGGGTCGGTCAGCAGGCCATGCAGCAGCCGCACGATGCCGTTGAAGCCGGGCTTGTTGCGCAGTGCCGTCGTCATCGTCTGGATCCGCGGCGACGAGATCGGCGACAGCACGCGCAGGATCTCTGCGGTCGGCCGGAAGCCGACGAGGGTGTCGAACGCCGACAGCGCGTAGACCATCTCGGGCTTGGGATGGGGGTCCTTGAACACCCGCTCAGGAGCGTCGATGGCGATGCCCTGCCGCTCCTCCTCCTCGAACCCGACCTTCGCCCGCAGGGCATTGGGGTGCGCCTGGATCGACAGCGGCTGCTGCGCGGCGAGGATCTTCAGCATGAACGGCAGCTCGCCCGACACCGAGGTCAGCGGCACGGCGCCGTCGTCGGTCACGACCTGCGCCGCTCCGAGGGGATGGGTGCCCATCCACATCTCGGCCACGGGTTGCCCGTCCGACTGGCGACCCCGGAAGGACGGGATCCCCTCCCGCGAGCCCCAGTCGTAGGACTGGGTCGGGCAGTCGAGCGCGTACACGTTCCTCCAGGGGTAGGCCGGCGCGTTACACCCCCCAGCGTAAGCGGAGAGAGAGTACGCCGGACGGGGCGTCCGCCGCCGGGAAACGGCCGGTTCGGGCATCCTCGGCAGCCACGCACCGACGCCGGGCCGACACCTGCGGTTCCGCTCAGCGTCGGTGTCCGGTCGATTGCCTCACCCACCGTCGTGAACGTGAAGATCACCATCGCGGGCGCCGGCTACGTGGGTCTCTCCAACGCGGTCCTCCTCGCCCAGCACCACAGCGTCACCATCGTCGACGTCGACAAGGCACGGGTCGCGGCCGTCAACCAGCGCCTCTCGCCGATCGTCGACGCCGACCTCGAGCACTACCTCGCCACCCGGGAGCTCGACCTGGTCGCCACCCTCGACAAGGGCGTGGCCTACCGCGACGCCGACTACGTCGTCGTGGCGACGCCGACCAACTACGACGAGGTCACCAACTACTTCGACACCTCCTCGGTGGAGGCCGTCACGGCCGAGGCCCTTGCTGCGAACCCGGGCGCGTCCGTCGTCATCAAGTCCACCGTGCCCGTCGGCTTCACCGCCCGGCTGCGCGAGCAGCACCCCGGCGCGTCGATCATGTTCAGCCCGGAGTTTCTCCGCGAGGGCCGCGCGCTCCACGACAACCTGCACCCGTCGCGGATCGTCGTCGGCAGCGAGACCGAGCAGGGCAAGATCTTCGCCGACCTCCTCGTGGAGGGCGCGGTCGAGAAGGACGTGCCGGTGCTCTTCGTCGGCTCCACCGAGGCCGAGGCCATCAAGCTCTTCGCCAACACCTACCTCGCGCTGCGGGTCGCCTACTTCAACGAGCTCGACACCTACGCCGCGATGCACGGCCTCGACACCGGCGAGATCATCCAGGGCGTCGGTCTCGACCCGCGGATCGGCACCCACTACAACAACCCCTCGTTCGGGTACGGCGGCTACTGCCTGCCGAAGGACACCAAGCAGCTCCAGGCCAACTACCTCAACGTGCCGCAGAACCTCATCAGCGCGATCGTCGAGGCCAACACCACCCGCAAGGACTTCATCGCCGACGACATCCTGGCCCGGAAGCCGAAGACGGTCGGCATCTACCGGCTGACGATGAAGGCGGGCTCCGACAACTTCCGCGAGTCGGCGGTGCAGGGCGTCATGAAGCGGATCAAGGCCAAGGGGGTGAAGGTCGTCGTCTTCGAGCCGGAGCTCGACAAGAAGCGGTTCTTCAACTCCAAGGTGATCAAGGACCTCGACGAGTTCAAGGAGAGGGCCGACATCATCATCGCCAACCGGCACACCGACCTGCTGGGCGACGTCGCGGAGAAGGTCTACACGCGCGACATCTACGGGCGCGACTGACCGGCTTGGCTCCGCGAATCACCATGCGGTGCTGTCGTCCGACGCCGAGATGACCACGCTGGTGCATGGTGATTCGCCTACTCGACCACCGAGGACTTCTTCTTCGCCCGGTCTCCCGGCAGCCGCTCGAGGTCGCTGACCGTCGGGGCGCCGAACATCGGCAGCCCGTGCTGCTTGCGCAGCAGGCCCCAGATGAAGGGGACCAGGGCGAGCATCACGACGCCGATGCCGGCGACGAGCATGGCCTCTGCGGTCTCGTGACCCTCGCCGAACGGGTGCAGTCCGGCCTTGAAGAGCAGTGCCACGCCCGACATCGTCAGCACGATCACGATGCCGCGCCGGATGATCGACTGCGGCACCCGCGGCGCGATGCGCGCTCCGATCAGCGTGCCCGGCACCGAGCCGATCACCAGGGGGATCAGCAGCTCCCAGTCGAGACCGTGGATCGCGATGTTGGCGATGGCGGCGCTGAGGACGAGCGGCACCGCCTGCACCAGGTCGGTGCCGACCAGCTTCACGGCCGAGAGGCCCGGGTAGAGCATCAGCAGCGCGATCATGATGACCGAGCCGGATCCCACGCTGGTGATACCGACCAGGAGGCCGCCGAGCATGCCGACGAGCAGCGTCGGGACCGGGCGGATCGGCGGGTTGTCGTCGGGCGGCGCCTGGCCGCTTCGCACCCGCTTGAGGTTGATGTAGAGCCGCAGCGCGTAGGTGCTGGCCGCGAGGAGGAGCGCGATGCCGATGCACAGCTTGAGCGTCTTCTCGAGGTCCTCGGGGTCGCCGGTGAGGGCGTCGACGAGGTAGGGCCCGACGAACGCCATCGGCACCGACCCGATGATCAGCCACATCGCGAGCCGGAGATTGGGCGACCCCTCCTTCGCGTGGGTGATGGCCCCGCCGGTCTTGTAGATCGCGGCAGCGGTCAGGTCGGCGGTCACGATCGACGCGGTGTGGCCGACGCCCAGGAAGATCAGCGCGGGCGTCATCAGCGCGCCGCCGCCCATGCCGGTGAGGCCGACGACGATGCCGACGAGGAACCCTGCGATCGCGATCGAGAGGGCCGTGGTGGTCAGGAGATCCATCAGGAGGTCCTCTCCGCAGGAGCGAGACGGGGCAGTACGACGCGCAGCAGCCCGTCGATCTGGTCGGCGGCGGACTCCGCGGCCGGCAGGCCGCGGTTGAACGGGTCGGCCACGTCGTGCGTCGCGGTCGCGCCCGCGCGGCGCTGGCCGACGGCGGCGAGCAGCTCGGCGCCGTGCAGGGCCTTGTCGACCCTTCCGATCGACTCGGCGAACTGGCCGAGGGTGAAGACCTTGCGGAACGCCCCGGGCACCTCGTCGAGCACGAACTGCCGGTGCGTCTGCTCGGCGGTGAGGATCAGGTCGGCGGCCTCGACGAGCTCCTTGGTCAGCCGCCGGCTGGCGAAGCCCGCCACGCTGTCCTTGGTGATCTCTCGGTCGGCGAGCACTTCGGCCATCGTCGCGTCGACCGGGTGGGCGCGGAAGCCGTGGGTCCCGGCGCTCCCGAACTCGATGCGCCCCGCCGTCGCCGGGTCGGCGTCGAGGATCGCGCGGGCCCGCAGCTCCATGTAGGGGGAGCGGCAGATGTTGGCGGTGCAGACGAACAGCACCGACAGCGGGCGCTCCGCCGCGCGGTCGCCCTCGGGGGCGGCGGTCTCGGCCGCGGGCGATCCCCAGGTTGAGGTGCGAGGCGACCCGGCGCCGGGCCTCGAAGCCTCCGGCGGATCCGTCAGGTCCAGGTAGCCGCTGTCGCGCAGCGCGACGATCACGTCGTCGAGGGCGTCGTCGATCGTGCGGCCCGTCGTGTCGACCCGGACGTCGGCGTCCTCGGGCTCCTCGTAGGGCGACGAGATGCCGGTGAACTCGGGGATCTCGCCGCGCCGGGCCTTCGCGTAGAGGCCCTTGCGGTCGCGGCGCTCGCACTCCTCGAGGGGCGTCGCGACGTGCACGAGGAAGAACGCTCCGCCCGCGTCCTCGACGTACTGCCGGACCTGCTTGCGGGTGGCGTCGAACGGGGCGATCGGGCTGCAGACCGCGACTCCGCCGTGCCGGGAGATCTCGGCGGCGACCCAGCCGATGCGGCGGATGTTGGTCTCGCGGTCCTCCTTGGAGAACGTGAGGCCCGCGGAGAGGTTGCGCCGCACGACGTCGCCGTCGAGCGAGGTCAGCGAGCGGCCACCCCGCTCGAGCAGCCGGTCCATGAGGGCCTGGGCGAGGGTCGACTTGCCGCTGCCGGAGAGGCCGGTGAAGAAGATGACCAGGCCTTGCTCGTCGGGGGCGGGGCGCTCCTCGGCGATGATGTCGGCGACCTCGGCGACGACGCTGCCTCCGGCCACGAGGTCGACGACCGGGTCGGCGCCCGCGTAGGCCAGCAGCACCCTGGCCCGCAGCGCGGCGTCGTCCTCGGCGTCGCCGTGGCTCGGCAGGGGTACGGCGACGACTGCCGCGTCGAGACCGGCCGCGACCCGCAGCGTGGCGCGCAGCAGGCCCACCGGGGACAGCGACGGCGTGCCCGTGCCGACCAGGGTGACCAGCGTGACCGGGCCGAGGGCCGAGAGCTGCTCGACCTGGGCGTCGGTGAGCGCGTCGGTCACCGCCACGAAGGTGCGTCCGGCGTACCGCTGCCGGGCGTCGGCGGGGCTGAGGTAGTAGCGCCGGAACGGTCCGTACTGGGCGTGGGTCAGCGGCGTCACGGTGAGGCCGGCGTCGCCGCCGGTCACCTTCGCCAGCGGCAGGCCCTCCGGGTCGACCAGCTCGACGGTGCCGCCGTCGGCGACCGCCGCGGCGAGCTCGTCGGGCAGCTCGAGCGTGACCGGGCTGCCGGGCTCGTTGAACCCCAGGGTCGGCGCGAGAGCGCCCCACGACAGCAGCTCGAGGTCGTCGAGCTCGCGTGGGGTCGGGCAGTGCTGCGGGGTGGACGGGCTCGACACGCGGGTCATCCTGCCAAACTTTCTGGAGTCACTCGACTTATGGCCATCCGGACGCGCCGACAGGCGGGGCCGCGCACTGTGAAGCAGTTCACCTGCTGCCCGCTTGCAATGTGCTAACTCTTGCAAGCAGGATGGAGCCATGGCAAAGGGCAAGGTCGGCAAGACCGTCGAGTCGCTGGGCGACTACCTCAGGGAGCAGCGGGTCGCGTCCCGCCTCTCCCTGCGGCAGCTCGCCGAGCTGGCCGGCGTGTCGAACCCGTACCTCAGCCAGATCGAACGCGGCCTCCGCAAGCCGTCCGCCGAGGTGCTCCAGCAGATCGCGAAGGCGCTGCGCATCTCCGCGGAGCAGCTCTACATCCGGGCAGGGATCCTCAGCCCGGATGACGGCGTAGGAGGTTCGGTGGAGCTCGCCATCTTGGGCGACACCGGGCTGACCGAGCGGCAGAAGCAGTCGCTCCTCGACGTCTACGCGTCCTTCCTGGCGCTGAACGCGGTCAGTGACGCCGAGTTCGCGGCCGACGGTGACGTCGCTGCGGAGCCGGTCGCCACCGACCCGCCCGCTGACACGCAGGACCAGGACCCCCAGAAGATCACCACGGAAGGGTGACCACACACATGCCGAAGCTCGAGCTCCCGAAGATCGAGATCCCGACCATCGACCTCAAGAAGGTCGACCTCCCCGACATCCCCCCGGCGGCCGCGAAGCCGATCTACGCCGGCGTGGGCGCGACCGACCTGGCCTACGCCGCCGCCAAGGGCTACGTGACCGACGTCCAGGCCAAGGTCACCGCGAAGGTCGCCGACGTGCAGAAGGACGTGACCACCCGGGTCGCCGACGTGCAGAAGGCCGTGAAGGGCTTCAAGGCGCCCGAGCCGAAGACCGTGCAGGCGAAGGCCGAGGCCAAGCTCGCCGAGCTCCAGGCCGACGCCAAGTCGCTGCCGACCAAGGTGCAGACGACCGTCAAGGCCAAGTACGACGAGAACGTCAAGGTCGTCAGCAGCACCTACGCCGAGCTCGCCAAGCGCGGCGAGGTCGTCGTCGTCAAGCTCCGCACCGGTGAGGGCACCGCCAAGAACGTCCAGGCGAAGCAGGGCGCCCCGGCCGCCAATGCCGCGGCGAAGAAGGCTGCGCCGACGAAGAGCACGGCGACCAAGAAGGCTCCCGCCAAGAAGGCGCCGGCCAAGAAGACCACCGCGAAGAAGGCCCCGGCTCAGAAGGCCTGACCTCTTCTCGAATGACGCCGGCCCCGGAGGATCACCTCCGGGGCCGTTGTCGTCCCCCGGTTAGGATCGCCCCACCATGGATCTCTTCGCACCGCCGGCCAACGACCCGGAGCGGTACTTCGCGCTCGTCGTGTACTTCGCGCTGCTGGTCGTGAAGATCTTCGCGCTCGTCAGCGCGCTGCTCTACTCGTCCGAGTCGTACGTGGCCGCCGGCAAGCTCACCAAGCCGGCCTGGTGCGCGATCCTCGGTGTGGCCGTCGTGCTCCAGTTGGTGCCGATCAGCCTGTCGATCGTCAACCTGGCGATGACCATCGCGGCGCTCGTCTACCTCGCCGACGTGCGGCCGGCGCTGGCGGGGCTGAGGCGACGCTAGGTCTCGATACGGCCTCGCCCAGCGGTGGTTCCTGAGTGCGCGCGAGGAACGAGCGCGTGTATCGAAGGGCTCGGCCTACTCGACCAGAGAAACGACGTACTTCTCGAGCGCCTCGTCGGCGTCGGTGGGCCGGAAACCGGTCGCCTCGATCTTCGCGAGCGACAGCACGCTGTCGTGCGGCCGCGGGGAGACGCCGGTCTTGCCGCCGACGTACTCCTCGGTGCTGATCGGCGTGACGTCGTCGGCCGACCGGCCGCTCAGCTCGAAGACCCGTCGTGCGTAGGCCGCCCAGGTGCGCGGCTCCCCGGCGTTGGTGACGTTGTAGGTGCCGTACGGCGCCGCGCTGTCGACGAGGTGCCTGGTCGCGCGGGCGAGCTCGTCGGTGAACGTGAGCCGGCCGACCTGGTCGTCGACGACCGTCGGCGAGATGCCGCTCTCAGCGAGCCGACGCATGGTGCGTACGAAGTTGTTGCCGTCGCCGATCACCCACGAGGTGCGGAGCACGTAGTGCCGTGGTGCGGTCGCGACGGCGAGGTCGCCCGCCGCCTTGGTCTGCGCGTAGACGCCGAGGGGCGCGAGGGGCTCGTCCTCCGTGTGGCCGCCCGCCACCGGCTCGCCGTCGAAGACGTAGTCGGAGGAGTAGTGCACCAGGGTCAGCCGGTGCTCCGCGGCGATGCGTGCCAGCGCTGCCGGGGCGGCGGCGTTGGCCGCCCACGCCGTACGGCGCCCGTCGGGCGTCTCCGCGGTGTCGACGGCGGTGAACGCGGCCGCGTTGAGCACGGTGTCGTAGTCGCGCCACGGCCAGGCGGCGAGCTGAGCGGGGTCGGTGAGGTCGAGCTCGTCGAGGTCGACCAGGGTGGCGTCCGGGTAGACGGCGGCGAGCGCCCGTCCGAGCTGGCCGCGGCACCCGGTGATCAGGGTCCGGCGCGGCGGCATCGGTGTGACGTCGTCGAGGCGCGGGTTGTGGTGGCGGTCCTTGTCGGAGACCTCGGCCTCCGCCAGCGGGATCGGCCACGGGATCGCCACCGTCGGGTCGTCGAGCGCGACCGCGGGGTAGGTCACTCCGGGCACGTAGTGGTCGTTGACGAGGTAGCAGTAGGCGGTGTCGTCCTCGAGCGCCTGGTAGGAGTTGCCGACACCACGCGGCACGTAGACCGCGACCGACGGGTCGACCTCGACGGTGAAGGTGGTGCCGAAGGAGTCGCCCTCGCGGAGGTCGACCCAGGCCCCGAACACCCGCCCGGTCGCCACCGTGACGAACTTGTCCCAGGGCTCGGCGTGGATGCCGCGCGTTGCCCCGCGGTGCTTGTTGAAGCTCATGTTGGCCTGCACCGGCCCGAAGTCGGGAAGCCCGAGCGAGAGCATCTTCTCCCGCTGCCAGGCCTCCTTGAACCACCCGCGGGCGTCACCGTGGACGGGCAGCCGGACGACGAGGAGGCCGGGGATCGGGGTGGCCTCGACGGCGAGGTCGGTCATCGTCACTGGCCCTTCGCGGCGTACGCCGACTCGACGGCCTGCTTGTGCGGGCGCCACCAGTCCGCGTGCTCCTCGTACCAGCTGATGGTCTGCGCCAGTCCGTCCTCGAAGTCGCCGTAGGTCGGCGTCCAGCCGAGCTCGGCGCGCAGCTTGCCGGAGTCGATGGCGTAGCGCAGGTCGTGGCCGGCGCGGTCGGTGACGTGCTCGAAGTCGTCCTCGGGCCGGCCCATCAGCCGCAGGATCAGCCGCACGACCTCGAGGTTGTTCTTCTCGCCGTCCGCGCCGATCAGGTAGGTCTCGCCGATCCGGCCGCGCTCGAGGATCGCCAGCACCGCCGAGCTGTGGTCCTCGGTGTGGATCCAGTCCCGCACGTTCTCGCCCGAGCCGTAGAGCCGCGGCCGGCGGCCCTCGATGACCTCGGTGATCTGGCGCGGGATGAATTTCTCGATGTGCTGCCAGGGGCCGTAGTTGTTGGAGCAGTTGGAGATCGTCGCGCGCACGCCGAAGCTGCGCACCCAGGCGCGCACCAGGTGGTCGGAGCCCGCCTTGCTCGCGGAGTACGGCGACGACGGCTGGTAGGGCGTGTCCTCGGTGAACCGCTTCGGGTCGTCGAGCTCCAGGTCTCCGTAGACCTCGTCGGTCGACACGTGGTGGAGGCGTACGTCGGCCTTGCGGCACGCCTCGAGCAGCGTGAACGTGCCGATCAGGTTGGTCTGGATGAACGGCGACGGGTCGCGCAGCGAGTTGTCGTTGTGGGACTCCGCCGCGAAGTGGACCACCGCGTCGTGCGCAGCGACCAGGGGGTCGACGACGGTCGCGTCGGCGACGTCGCCGACGACCAGCGAGACCCGATCCTCGGGCAGCCCGGCGAGCGCGTCGCTGCTGGCGGCGTACGTCATCTTGTCGAGGACGGTCACCGTCGCGTCGGTGTTGCCGACGACGTGGTGGACGAAGTTGGAGCCGATGAAGCCGGCGCCGCCGGTCACCAGGATGTTGTGCACGTGCGTGATCCTATGCAGTTGAATGGGCGGGTCGGAGACGTACGCGACGACGTGGGGAAGGCAGATGCGAGGAATCATCCTGGCCGGTGGCACGGGGAGCCGCCTGCACCCGATCACGCACGCGATCAGCAAGCAGCTGATGCCGATCTACGACAAGCCGATGATCTACTACCCGCTGTCGACGCTGATGCTGGCCGGGATGCGCGAGATCCTGGTGATCAACACCCCGCACGAAGCCGACCAGTTCCGGCGGCTGCTCGGCGACGGGTCCCAGTTCGGCATCTCGATCACCTACGCCGTGCAGCCCTCGCCCGACGGGCTCGCCCAGGCGTTCCTGATCGGCGAGGACCACCTCGCCGGCGAGGGCGCGGCGCTGGTGCTCGGCGACAACATCTTCTACGGCGCCGGGATGGGCACCCGGCTGCGCCGGTTCGAGAGCCTCGACGGCGCCGCCGTGTTCGGCTACCGCGTGGCCGACCCGACGGCCTACGGCGTCGTCGAATTCGACGACAGCGGGCGGGCGCTCTCGCTGGAGGAGAAGCCCGACAAGCCGAGGTCGCCGTACGCCGTGCCGGGCCTCTACTTCTACGGCCCCGACGTCGTCGAGCGCGCCAAGGCGCTGAAGCCCTCGGCCCGCGGCGAGCTCGAGATCACCGACCTCAACCGCACCTACCTCGAGGAGGGCCGGCTCCAGGTCGAGGTGCTGCCGCGAGGGACCGCCTGGCTCGACACCGGGACGTTCAACGACCTCAACGACGCGTCCAACTTCGTGCGCGCGCTCGAGGCGCGGCAGGGCACCAAGGTCGGCGCTCCCGAGGAGGTCGCCTGGCGGATGGGCTACATCGGCGACGAGGAGCTGCACGAGCGCGCCGTGGCGCTCGACAAGAGCGGTTACGGCCGCTACCTGCTCGAGCTCCTCGACGAATGAGGACCTAGTAGGCACCGCGGGAGCTGACGACGGCGCCGGCGGTGCGGACCAGGATCGCGACGTCCTGGAGCATCGACCAGTTGTCGACGTAGAAGAGGTCGAGGCGCATCGCCTCCTCGGCGGAGAGGTCGTTGCGACCCGACACCTGCCACAGGCCGGTCATGCCAGGCCGCACGAGCAGCCGTCGGCTCATGCCGCCGTGGTAGAGGTCGACCTCGCGCTGCACCTGCGGGCGGGGGCCGACGAGGCTCATGTCGCCGCGGAGCACGTTGAACAGCTGCGGCAGCTCGTCGACGGAGAAGCGCCGCAGCCAGCGGCCGGGCCTGGTGATGCGCGGGTCGTCCTTCATCTTGAACAGCAGGCCGTCGTGGTCCTGGTCGGCGAGGAGCTCGGCGATCAGGCGGTCCGCGTCGGGGACCATGGTGCGGAACTTGAGGCACTCGAACATCTCGCCGTGCCGCCCGGCTCGCTTCTGGCGGAACAGGATCGGACCGCGGTCGTGCAGCCAGATCTGGGCGGTCGCGAACAGGAAGACCGGGCCGAGGGCGAGGATCAGCATCGCCGAGCCGACCACGTCGAAGAGCCGCTTGCCGAAGCTCGCCGCGTCGCTCCACCGCGGGCTGTCGACGTGGATCAGCGGCAGGCCGCCGACGGGGCGCACCGTGATCCGGTCGCTGGAGATGTCGTCCAGGCTGGGGGCGACGACGACCTTGATGCCGCGCTCCTCGAGCTCCCAGACCTTCTCGCGCATCTCCTTGGCGGAGTCGAGGCCGCCGCTGGCAAAGACGATCACGTCGGCGTGGGCATCCTCCGCGACCATCGTGACGTCGGTCGCGAGGCCGAGGACGGGTACGCCGGTGGCGGTCTCCTCCACGAGGTCGCGCTCTCGGGTCACCGCGCCGACGATGCGGTAGCCCAGCCACGCCTCGCGGCGCAGCACGTCGGTCACCTCGTCGATGTGGTCGGGCGTGCCCGAGACCAGCACCCGGACCTGGAGGAACCCGTGCCGGCGGGCGCTGCGCAGCAGCCGGCGCGCCAGCCACCGGCTGGCGATGAGACCGGGGAGGCCGATGGCGAAGGCGAGCAGGAACCACCCGCGCGACAGCTCGAACTTGGCGAGGTAGCAGCCGATCCCGACGAGGCCGGCGGTGAGGAAGCTGGCGTTGACGACGCTCCGGTACTCCGCGGTGCCGGACCCGAAGGCGTCGTGGCGGTAGCCGCCCACCAGGGCGACCATCGCGATCCAGCCCGCCACGATCAGCGGGCCGGCCACGCCGAGCGACTCCCGGACACCGTCGACGGGATTGAGGAACCGGAGCTGCTCGCGCCCGTACAGCGCCAGCGCGCCGACGACCACCATCATCGCGAGGTCGACGGCCAGCACCGCGACCGGTACGTAGCGCAGCGTCCTGCTCGGCTCCGCACCCACCAGCTGGCGGGTGCGCTCCATCATCGTCGTCACTTCTCGTCCCCCGCCTAGCCGGACCCGGGTCCGTGCGGTCGTGCAGCGTGTCTCGACGGGTTGATCGGCGGTTGGGACCGACGCCTTAGGCTTCGCCCCATGAAGGTCTTGGTCACCGGCGGCGCCGGCTACATCGGATCGGTCACGGCGAAGGCGCTCGAGGAGGCCGGGCACACGCCGGTCATCCTCGACTCGCTGCTGAGCGGGCCGCGCGGCTTCGTGCGTGACCGGATCTTCTACGAGGGCGACATCGCCGACCGCGCGCTGCTGCGGCGGATCGTCGAGGAGCACCCCGACATCGACGCCACCATCCACATGGCCGCCCGCATCGTCGTACCGGAGTCGGTGGAGCTGCCCTACGAGTACTACCGGGACAACGTCGCCAAGTCCCTCGAGCTGTTCGACGAGCTGGTCGCGCTCGGGAAGCCGCGGCTGCTGTTCTCGTCGACGGCGTCGCTCTACGCGCTCAAGCCCGACTTCGAGGTGCGCGAGGGCGATCCGGTCGACCCGAGCTCGCCGTACGCGCGGACCAAGCGGATGATGGAGCAGGTCCTCGAGGACATGGCGGTCGCGACCGACCTGCGGGCGATCATCCTGCGCTACTTCAACCCGATCGGCACCGAGCCGGACCTGGAGACGGGCTACCACCTCAAGGACGCCACCCACGTGGTGCCGCTGCTCGCGCAGACGGCGCTCGGGCAGCGGCCGTCGTTCACCATCACGGGAGTCGACCACCCGACCCGCGACGGTACGGGCATCCGCGACTACATCCACGCCTGGGACCTCGCGAAGGCGCACGTGCGCGCGATCGAGCGGTTCGACGCGGTGATCGAGGCCGAGGGCGCGCCGTACTCCTACATCAACCTGGGCGCCGGCGACGGCGTGACCGTGCGGGAGCTGATCGCCGCCGTCGAGCGGGTCGTCGGCAAGCCGGTGCCGGTCACCGAGGCGCCGCCGCGGCCGGGCGACGCCGTGGGCGCGTTCGCCAACGCCGACAAGGCCGCCGAGCTGCTCGGCTGGAAGACCGAGCACTCCCTCGACGAGGCGATCGCCAGCGCGCTCGCGTGGGGCGAGAAGCGGAAGTCAGTCCTCGGCTACGAGTAGCCGCCGGGGCGCTCGGGTGCGGTCGCCGGACGGTCAGTAGGCGCCCTTGGGGAAGATGACCGCCCCCAAGGTGCGGAACAGGATGTGGAGGTCCTGCAGCATCGACCAGTTGTCGACGTAGTAGAGGTCGAGGCGGACGGCGTCCTCCCACGACAGGTCGGACCGGCCGGAGACCTGCCAGAGGCCGGTCATGCCGGGGCGCACGTGGAGGCGGCGGCGCGCGGCCGTGTCGTAGTTGGCAACCTCGTGGGGGAGCGGCGGCCGGGGGCCGACCAGGCTCATGTCGCCGCGGACGACGTTCCACAGCTGCGGCATCTCGTCGACCGAGTGCTTGCGCAGCCAGCGGCCGGGCTTGGTGATGCGCGGGTCCTGCTCCATCTTGAACAGTCCGTCGCCGTCGTAGCCGGTCGCGGCGTGCAGCTCGGCGAGCCGCTCCTCGGCGTCGACGACCATCGTGCGGAACTTCGCGCACCGGAAGGGGACGCCCTGGCGGCCGACGCGGGACTGGTGGAAGAAGATCGGCCCGCCGTCGTGGATCTTGATCCGCAGCGCGACGAACGCGAACAGCGGGCTGAGGACGACCATCAGGCCGAGAGCGCCGACGATGTCGAAGAGCCGCTTGCCGACGCGGGTCGCCTCGGCCCACGCAGGCGTGCCGAGGTGGAGCAGCGGGAGGCCGCCGACGGGGCGGAACGACACGCGGTCGGTGGTGATGCCGGTGACGCCCGGCGCGACGACCACCCCGATGCCGCGCTCCTCGAGCTCCCAGACCCGCTCCTGGAGCTCCGGGCCGGTCGCGGCGGCGCCGGCGGTGAAGAGGATGACCTGGGCGTCGACCCGGAGCGCCGCGAGCGTGGCCTCCGCGGTGGACCCGACGATGGGTACGCCGGCCGGCGTACGGCCTTCGCCCTCGGGCGTGATCGCGCCGATGACGTCGTAGCCGAGCCACTGGGCGCGCTCGAGCACGCCGTGGATCTCGTCGACGTGGTCGGGCGAGCCGGCGACCAGCACGGGCAGGCCGAGGTAGCCGTGCCGGCGCGCGCTGTGGAGGAGCTTGCGGAGGCCCCAGCGGCCCACGAGCACGGCGGGGAGGCCGACGGTGAAGAGACCGACGAAGAACCCGCGCGAGATCTGCACGCCGGTGAGGAACGAGGCGAGAGCGAGCACGCCGGTGCTGATCGCGGTCGCGTTGAGGACGCGCTTGTACTCGTCGCTGCCGCTGCCGAGGACCTGGCGGCGGTAGCCGCCGCCGATCGCGAGCATGAGCAGCCAACCGACGGCGATCGACGGGGCCGCGATGCGGGTCGCGATGTCGACGGGGGCGTCGGGGTCGAGGAACGGGATGCCGTGCTCGCCGAGCGAGGCGAGGACCGTGACGACGGCGAGGATCGCCGCGTCGGTCAGCAGCACGATCCAGGGCAGGTAGGGCAGCGTCCGACTGCGCGTCACGGCTGCCGCGCGCTGCCTGCGCGCGTGCCCGACGACTGCGGTCATGAGCCACCTCAGCTACATCACGTGTAACGGCCTCCGTGTCGAGGCCCCCCGACGAACGACACGTGCCCCTCTCAACGAGTGCTGAGGTGCTCGGTTACACCTGCAACGACATTCGGGACCGGTCGCGCCAAGCGGTCTAGACCTCTCGCGACGCTCGTCGTTCCGGTTGCGCCCGTCGCCCCTTGTCCGAGATCGGTTAGGTTCGACCGTCGTGACGTCTCTAGCGGCCAGGATCGCGGCAGTTGTTGCGGTGGTCGTGGGACTCGGCGCCGCGGGCGGCGCCGCCCTCGGGGTGCTCGAGGTGCGCGGGGACGTCGACTTGCTGCCGATCGGGAGCCCGACGCAGGACGCGGACGGCGTACCGGAGGAGACGGCGGAGGCCCCGTCGGGGACCGACTCGCCGACGCCGGGCGAGCCCGGGACGACGGAGCAGACCGAGCCGACGGAGACGCCCGAGCGGCGCGAGGAGAGGGAGCGCCGCAAGCCGCTGGCGGGCAGGGTCGTCGTCCTCGATCCCGGCCACCAGCTGGGCAACAGCCGGTTCCCGCGGGAGATCGGGGCGCCCGTCGACGCGGGCGGCTTCGAGAAGCCCTGCAACACGACCGGCACCTCGACCGACGGCGGCTACGCCGAGGCGACGTTCGTCTGGGAGGTCGCGCTGCGCGTCCGGCGACTGCTGGAGCGTGACGGCGCCCGGGTGCTGCTGACCCGCGACTCCAACAGTGAGGACGAGTGGGGCCCGTGCGTCGATGACCGGGGCCGCGCCGGCAACCCCGACGAGCCGGGCCCGACCGCCGACGTGAAGCTGAGCATCCACGCCGACGGGACCTACGCCGACGGGGCGCGCGGGTTCCACGTGATCGCGCCGGGCAGGGTCGAGGGCTACACCGACGACATCGGCGCGGAGTCGCTCGACCTGGCCGTGGCGCTGCGCGACCGGCTGGTGGCGGGCGGGTTCGTCGTGTCGACCTACACCGCGGAGGACGGCCTCGACGTACGCACCGATCTCGGGACGCTCAACCTCTCCGACGTACCGACCGCGATGGTCGAGCTCGGCAACATGCGCGACCCGGCGGAGGCCGAGGTGATGACGAGCGAGCAGGGGCAGCGGCAGTACGCGCGTGCGCTCGCCCGGGGGCTCGTCACCTACCTGCGCTGAGCCGAAGGAGCCCGCTGGGCGTGCTTGTGCAGGGTGGGAGCGGTGACCTTGATGGCGCGCGTCCGGCAGTGCCCGCGACCGTGCGGACACTCCTTGCCGTAGCGCAGCCGGCAGCGGATCTTGCGCTTCATCCTCCGGAACGACTTCCCCATGACCGGACGGGTCCCCTTCTCCCCCCAGAGAGCAGACCGAGTCCCGAGACGTCAACGGTGACACAGGACCGCTACCTGCGGGTAGCAATCGAGGAAACTCTTTGCCCGGTGGTCGGCCGCGGGCGCCGACATGCGGTCGCGTAGGGTCGCGGCCATGGCGATCCGGACCGCCCGGTGGGACGACTGGACGCTCGAGGCGTTGCTCGCCGCGAAGGGCGCGACCACGGTCTCGTTGGTCGTCCCGGCCCGCAACGAGGCGGGCACCGTGGGCGAGGTCGTCGGCCGGGTGCGCGAGCGCCTGGTGGAGACCGTCGAGCTCGTCGATGAGATCGTCGTCATCGACAGCGACTCCACGGACGCGACGTACGACGTCGCGGCCGACGCCGGCGCGGTCGTGCATCGGTCCTCGGAGATCCGCCCCGACCTCGGCACCCATCCCGGCAAGGGCGAGGCGATGTGGAAGTCGCAGTTCGTGACGACCGGCGAAGTGGTGGTGTTCATGGACGCCGACCTCGTCGACTGGGACACCCACTTCGTCCCCGGACTGCTCGGGCCGCTGCTGACCTGGCCGGAGGTGCAGCTGGTCAAGGGGTTCTACGAGCGGCCGGGGAAGGACGGCGCCCTCGACGGCGGCCGGGTCACCGAGCTCGTCGCGCGCCCGGTCATCTCGCTGCTGTTCCCCGAGCTCTCTGACCTGGTGCAGCCCCTCGCCGGCGAGTGGGCCGTGCGCCGCTCGCACTTCGGAACACTGCGGGTGCCGACGGGGTACGCCGTCGAGATCGCGTCGTTGGCCGACACCGTCGCCTCGGTCGGCACCGCCGGGCTCGCTCAGGTCGACCTGGGCACCCGCGCCCACTCCCACCAGGCGCTGCTCGACCTCGGCGGGATGGCCACCCAGATCCTGGCGGCGGCACTTCCGCGTGCCGGCTTCGACCGCTGGGACGCGGCCGCTCCGGAGCATGCTGTGCTGCGGCAGTTCCTTCCCGGCCCCCTGCCGGTCGACCGGGTGGTGCAGCTCGCCGAGCGCCCGCCAGCAGGGGACCTGTGGTGACCCTCCGGCTGCGCAGGCACGAGTTCTCAGACGACGCCACGCTGATGATGGCGATCGTCAACCGCACCCCCGACTCCTTCTACGACCGCGGCGCCACCTGGGCCGAGGACGCCGCGATGGACCGCGTCGACCGGGTGGTCGCGGAGGGCGCGGAGGTCGTCGACATCGGCGGCATCAAGGCCGCTCCCGGCGAGGAGATCTCCGAGGCCGAGGAGCGAGCGCGCATCGTCGACTTCGTCGGCCGCGTGCGCGCGGCGCACCCGGGCCTGGTGATCTCGGTCGACACTTGGCGGGCCTCGGTGGGGGCGGCGGCCTGCGAGGCGGGTGCCGACGTGCTCAACGACGCCTGGGGAGGCGCCGACCCCGAGCTCGTCGACGTCGCGGCGTCGTACGACGTCGGCATCATCTGTACGCACACCGGCGGCGTGACGCCGCGGACCCGGCCGTTCCGGATCGAGTACGACGACGTGGTGGCCGCCGCGGTCGCCGACACGGTGGCCTACGCCGAGCGCGCACTGGCGGCCGGCGTCGCGCGGGAGTCGATCGTGATCGACCCGGCCCACGACTTCGGCAAGAACACCTTCCACTCCCTCGAGGTCACGCGGCGGCTCGGCGAGCTCGTCGACACCGGGTGGCCCGTGCTGGTGTCGCTGTCCAACAAGGACTTCGTCGGCGAGACGCTCGACCTGCCGGTGGGGGAGCGGCTCACCGGAACGCTGGCGGCGACCGCGGTCTGTGCGCTGGCCGGTGCCCGGATCTATCGCGTGCACGAGGTCGTCGAGACCCGGCAGACCGTCGACATGGTGTGGTCGATCGCCGGGCGGCGGCCGCCGAAGCGGGCGATTCGGGGGCTGCAGTGAGCACCGCCGCTGGTCGAGCAGCCGAGGCCTCCCAGGACCGAGGCGTGTCGAGGCCCGTCGCCCTCGTCCCCGGCGTGCCGGCCCTCCTGCCCGAGCACGCGTCGCTCGAGGACCCGGTCGTCGACCTGCGCGCGGCGTGCCGCGCCGCGGTCACCGGACTCGGCCCCCGGATCCAGGTCGTGGGCGGCGCCGGTGCCCGGGTCGGCCACCACCTGGTGCGCGACGCCGGCGCGGTCGTGTGGCCGCACGACCTGGTGCCCGCCGAGCGCGCGGTGGACCTCGACCTGCCGGTCGATGGCGGGCCGCTGTGGTGCGGGACCGACGTGCTGGACGAGATCGGGCCACCGTCCGGGGTGCTGGTGGTCGCCAACGGGTCGGCGAAGCGCACCGAGAAGGCCCCCGGCCACTTCGACGAGCGCGCCGAGCCGTTCGACGAGCTGCTGCGCGAGCTCCTGGTCGGTCCCGACCCGGCCGCGCTCCGGGCGGTCGACCTGGAGCTGGCCGAGGAGCTCTGGGCGGACGCAGAGGCCCTGCCCGTGCTCGGAAGCCTCCTGCGGCCGGGCACGGAGGTCGACGTCACCTACGACGGCGCGCCGTACGGCGTGCAGTACTGGGTGATCTCCTACCGCTGACCGGCGGGATCAGCCGCGGAACGCGGGCTTCTCCTTGGCGAGGAACGCGCGGACGCCCTCGGCGAAGTCGGGTCCGCCGTAGACCTCGCGGAGGAGCGCCTCCTCCTCGGGCGGCTCGTGCTCGGTGAGCCGGGCACGGGCGAGCAGCTGCTGCTTCGTCACGCGCAGCGTGACCGGGGAGGCCTGGGCGATGCCCTCGACGAGGGACGCGACCTCCGCGTCGAGCTCCTCGGCGTCGGCCACGCACGCGAGGAGGGCGCCGGCGCCGTACGCCCGGTCGGCGGAGACCAGCCGGGACGCCAGCAGCATCTCGCGGGTGAGCGACTCGCCGAACACCGCCGCGCAGCGGTAGAGCACCGGGGAGGAGAGGGCGTTGCCGAGGGTGCGGGCGATCGGGTAGCCGAACCGGGACGACGCGGTCGCCACGCGCAGGTCGCAGTTGGTGGCGACGGCGAGGCCGCCGCCGACGCACACGCCGTCGATCGCCGCGACCGTGACCTGCGGGAGCGTGAGGAGCCCGTCGAGCATCTCGCGGATCCACGTCTCGTACTCGACGGCATCGTCCTTCGCGAGGAAGTCGGAGATCTCGTTCCCGGCGGCGAACGCCTTGCCCCCGGCGCCGCGCAGCACGACCACGCGGGCCGAGTGGTCGTCCCTCAGCGACTGCCACAGCTCGCGCATCTCGCCGTACATCGCCGTGGTGAAGGCGTTGCGGCGCTCGGGTCGGTTGAACGTCACCTCGACGACGCCGTCGTTCCGGTTGATCAGCAGGTCGGCCACATGAGCACGCTAGAAGACGCCGGCTCCGGCGGACGACCGGGCCGGGCAGCCGTGAGACGGCTGCGACCGGGGTCACACGCCCGGGGTCAGGCGAGATAGATCATCGCGACGCCGGCGAGCCCGAGCAGCCAGCTGGCGAAGCTGCCGATCAGGAAGTACTCGGTGACGTCGCTCGGACCCTCGCGGGTGCTGGTCTGGAGCTCGGGGAACCGCAGCAGTCCCTTCGCGGCCACGACGATGGCGGCGGCGGTGGTCTCGCCGATGGCGCCGAGGCCGACGATGAAGATGCGCTCCATCGGGCCGAGCAGGCGCCCGCCCTTGAGCTTCTTCTCGTTGGTCGTCGCCGGCACGCCGACCGCGTCGAGGAGGAGCCGCACCACGATGTTGGCGGTCGCGAGCTGGAGCAGCAGGGCGCCCGCGGCCACGACGACGTCGTAGGCCGGCCAGCGGGCGAGGAACGTCTCCTCGAGGCGGGTGGGCCACTCGAGCCACTCCTCGAGGGCGCCCACCCCGAGCAGGGAGACGACCGCGCCGACGCCCAGGCCGCCGAAGGCCACCGACCGCAGCGCTCCGCCCCTCGGCCCGCGGCGGAGCGCACCCGCGGAGCCCACGACCCACATGGCCAGGCCGGACAGCAGGCCCAGACCGAGCAGCACCGAGCCGCCGACCCCGTCGCCGGCCCACGCGAGGAAAGCGGTGATGCCGGCCGCACCCACCGCCACCATGAGCAGCTGCCGGAGCACCGAGACGTCGTCGCGGTCGGCGCGCAGCAGGTCGCAGGCGCCGACGGTCGCGAGGAACGCGCCGAAGGCCATCAGGGTCATGTCACGCTCCGTCGGACGGGTCGGGGTCGGCCCCGAACCTACGATGCGCGTCGCGCAGCGCCCCGACGCCACGAGCGAACTGCTGCGAGATCGCCGACGCGGAGACCCCCTCGGCCTCCGCGATCTCCCGCTGGGTGCGGCCCTCGAGCGCCCCGCGCAGCACGCGCAGCCCACGCTCGTTGAGGCGGTCGACGAGCGCGTCGCGGGTCAGCAGGAACGCGGTCGCCCGGCCGGCGTCCGGTCCGACGTACCAGGTGCGACGACCCGCGGCCCGGCTCCCGCCCAGGGCGTCGAGTGCGTCGCGAGCGGCCCACCAGCCCGGCCCGTCCTGGAGCAGCGGCCGCCGGGTCGCGTCGTGCACGACGACCTCGCCGTACCCGATCCCGCACCGGACGTCGATCGCGGGCAGGAGGTGCAGCCGCACCAGCAGCGACGCGAGCACCGCGTCGGCGAGCGTCTCCGTGGCGCCCTGGAACTCGTCGCCCACCGTGGCCTCGAACGGCTGCGCAGGCGCGATCCGGTCGTTCACCCGGGTCAGGGCGGCGCCCACGGCCCGCTGGGCCTCGGCCCGGTCGGCCAGGCGGCGCGACCCGACGAGGTCGCCGATCACGGCGTAGATCATCGATAAAGCATATCGCTTATCTTCGATAGAAGTAAGCCATGTCCTGAACTCATGCCGAAGCAAGTGTCCCGCTTCACCTGCGGCCCAGCACCCGCCTCGCTCCGGCCAGTCGGTCGTTGCTCAGCACCGCGGCGGCGACCGCGCCGCCGATCGCCCCGAACAGGTGGCCCTGCCACGAGACGCCGGGCTGTCCGGGCAGCACGCCGAGCAGCACGGTGCCGTAGACGATGAGCACGACGACGCCGACGAGGATCTCCCAGGGCTCCTTGTTCACGATGCCGCGGACACCGAGGTAGACGATCCAGCCGAACACGAGGCCGGAGGCGCCGAGGTGCACCGAGTTGCTGCCGGCCACGAGCCACACGCCCAGCCCGCCGACGACCCAGATGACCGCGGTCGCGAGCAGCCCGCGGGCGAGGCCGGTGGCCAGGGTGACGAACAGCAGCACCAGCACAGGGCCGGTGTTGCCCTCGAGGTGCGACCAGCCCCCGTGCAGCACCGGCGCGAACAGGATGCCGAGCAGGCCCTCGTCGGAGCGCGGCTGGATACCGTACTGGTCGAGGTCGTGGCCCATCGCCGCGTCGACCGCCTCCAGCACCCACAGCAGGACGACGAACGCGATGGTCCCGAGCCCGGCGACCTGCCACGCCGGCAGCCTGCTCTCGATCTCCACGGACTCAGTGTGCCCGACGAACCGGCACGGTTGGCGTGACGAACCGGCACGGTTGGCGTGACGAACGGGCACGGTTGGCGTGACGAACCGGCACGGTTGGTGTGACGAACCGGCACGGTTGGGGGTCCGAGCCGTCAGTCCTCCGCGTGCAGCGCAGCGGCGAGTTCGGCGACCTGGTCGGCCGGCGGGGTGTAGCCGGGGAAGTAGGCGCAGACCCGGTCGGCGACGCCGTCGAACCGGCGCAGCAGCTCGCCGGCGCACTCCTCGGGCGTGCCGACGACGGCGATCCGCGCGAGCATCTCGTCGCTGACCAGCCCGGCCATCGCGGCCACGTCGCCGGTCTTCGACAGCCGGTTGAGCTCGAGCTGGAGCTCGCCCCAGCCCTCGACCTCGAGCACGGGCAGGTAGGCGGGCGTCGATCCGTAGAACGCCACCAGCGCGCGGGCGCCGTACGACGCCGCGCGGAGCTCCTCCGCGGTGCGTCCCATCGCCAGGATCGCCTGCGGGAGCACCGGGAAGCCCGATGCCGTGCGGCCGGACCGGGCGAGCCCGTCGGCCACGGCCGGCAGCGTCCGCTCGCGGAAGTGCCGCTCGGTGTGGAACGGCATCACCAGGAGCCCGTCGGCCACCTCGGCGGCCGTGCGCGTCATGACCGGGCCCAACGCGCCGAGCAGCACCGGCGGCGGGCCGTGCGGGTTGGGCCCGGGCACGAACGTCGGCGGCATCAGGGTGTGGCGCGTGTGCTCGCCGCGGAAGTCGAGCGGCGTGCCGTCCTGCCACGACGTCAGGATCGCCTTCACCGCGAGCACGATCTCCCGCATCCGCGCGGCGGGCGGCGACCACGCGGCGCCGTACCTCTTCTCGATGTGGGGCCGGATCTGCGAGCCGAGGCCGAGCCGGAACCGGCCGCCGCTCATCAGGTGCAGGTCCCAGGCGGCGTGAGCCAGATGCATCGGGCTGCGCGGCATCGCGATCGCGACGTTGGTCATCAGGTCGGTCGCGACCTGGCCGGCGACGGCCGCGAGCGGCAGGAACACGTCGTGCGGACCCTCGAACGTGAACAGCCCGTCGGCACCGGCGTCGGCCAGCTCGCGGGCGCGGGCGAGCGCTTCGTCGGGGCGACCGTCGAGGCGGAGGTCGAGCTTCACCCGGCGAACCCTGCCACCAACCCCGTTCCTACGCCTGGCCGCGGAACATCTTGTTGCCGGTCGTGGTCATCGTCTCGACCACCTTGATGCTGCGGGGCCGGCCGGCACGCGGCAGGTCGTTGCAGGCCAGCCGGATCGCGTCGACGACGACGTCCTGGTCGTAGCCGGGCTCGAGCACGACCTCGGCCGCGACGACGTAGCCGACCATTGGGTTGGGTCGCCCGAACGCGCGCGCGAGCGAGACGCCGGCGACCCGGCTGATCCGGTCCTCGACCGGCAGCGGGTGCACCTTCACGCCGCCCACGTTGATCACGTCGGTCTTGCGGCCGCGGAACTCGATCCGGTCGCCGACCACCTCGACGAGATCGCCGGTGGCGCGCCACGCGCCCTCGGGCAGGGAGTCCTCGCCGTGGTAGCCGAGCATCGCGGCCTTCGAGCGCACCCACAGCTCGCCGTCGCGGATGTCGAGCTCGACGTCGCCGCCCTTGTCGAGCATCGAGACCGGCAGCCCGGGCAGCCCGTCGCGCACCGAGATGTTCTGACCGAACTCGGTGGCTCCGTAGATCTGGGTGAGGTTGGCGCCGGGGAAGCGGTCGCGCAGCCGCTCCAGCAGGGCGCCCGGCACCGCCTCGCCGCCGAGGCTGATCTGCTCGAGCGGCGGCACCGGGCCGCGATCGGCGTCCATCTCGGCGACGACGAAGCGCCAGAACGTCGGGGTCCCGCTCGCGTGCGTGACGCCGTGCTCACGCATGCCGGCCAGCGCGACCCGCGGCTGGAACGACTCGGCGGCGACCAGCATCGCCTGGGCGGCGAGCACGTGGATCAGGATCTGCAGGCCGCCGAACTGGTTGAGGCCGTAGGCCAGCAGCCACCGCTGCTCGGGCGCGGGCTTGATCCGCCGGGAGGCGCGCAGCAACCGGTCCCACTCGTGGCGCACGCCGCGCGGGTAGCCGCTGGTGCCGGTGGTCATGACCATGATCGGCCGCGACTCCGGGGAGGGCGGCAGCCCGTCCTCGGTGCCGGCCGCCGCGGCGCTGTCGCCGGGCGACACCGTGACCACGTCGAGGTCACGGTCGGTGAGGACCGCCTCGTGCTCGAACCGGGCCGCGAGCTTCGAGGCGGCCTCATCGGTCAGCGCGACCGGGTAGACACACGCCTCGACACCGACCCGACAGGCGGCGAGCAGGATCGCCAGCACCTCGGCGGGGTCGTCGGACAGCACGCCCACGCGCTGCAGCCCGCGGGCGTGCAGGTCGTGCGCGATCGCCACGGCGTCGCGGTGCAGCTCGGCGTACGTCATCACCCCGCGGGGTCGGGTGACCGCCACGGCGTCCGGTCGTACGGCGACCGCGGCCTCCAGGAGCTCGTACATGTCGTCACGCGCCTTCCGGCTTGGCCGCCGAGAAGATGCCGTAGCCGAGGGTGCCCTCGCGCCACAGCGCGTCGAGGATGCGGCTGCCCTCCTCGAACTCGGCGAGGCTCTCCGCGCCGAGCGCGGCGGTCGCCTCGTCGCGGTAGCGCTCCGCGTTGCCGAGCCAGTGCTCGAACGTCTTCAGCGTCGCCGCGGTGAGGTCCTCGGTCATGTCGACGACGAGGCCGTTGGCGGTGGCCAGGTCGACGTACTGCGCCATGGTGTCCATCCGGGCGCTGCCGAACGCCGCCCGGAGCGCGGCGAACTCCGCGGTGCGGCGGCGCACCTCCTGGAACGGGATCTCGCGCATCCGCATCACGTCGCACAGCACCATCCGGCCGCCGGGGCGCAGCACCCGGGCGCACTCGGCGACCAGGGCCTCGCGCTCCCGCATCAGGTGCGAGGACTCCAGCACCCACACCCGGTCGAAGCTCTCGTCGGGGAGGCCGTTGGCGGTGCCGTCGCGCAGCTCGAACCGGACCCGGTCGGAGAGCCCGCGCTCCGCGGCCCGCCGGGTGGCGGTCTCGACGCCGACCGGGCTCGTGGTGATGCCGACGACCTCGACGCCGTACCGCTCGGCGAGGTCGCACGCGGGGGCGCCCGTGCCGCAGCCGACGTCGAGCACCGTCAGGCCGCGCTCCAGGCCGGCGCCGTCGATCATGCGCCGGGTCAGGTTGCCGGTCGCCTCGGCGAGGTCCTCGTCGCCGCGGTCGAAGACGCCGTAGTGCAGCTCGTCGCCGAGGAGGTACTGCCAGGCCTGGGTGACCCGGTCGTAGTGGGACGCGGGGGAGTAGTCGACTGCCACGAAAGTTCTCCTTGCGGCGTACACGGGGAGCAACGCCTGCCCGACTCTGACACCCGTGGCCGGTCTCGGCACCCGAATCGCCGAGAAATTTTGCCCCGGGAGGACGTCGGCTCAGGCGGACGCGCGGCGCACGAGCGAGGGCGGGAAGATCACCCGGATCGCCTGGCGGTCGCGCTCGCCCTCGATCTGCTCGAGGAGGAGACGCGTGGCCTGCTCCGCCATCTCGCCGATGGGGTTGCGAACCGTCGTCAGCGGCGGGCTGGTGCGCTCGGAGACGCCCAGGTCGTCGTAGCCGGTGACCGCGATGTCGTCGGGGACCCGGCGGCCCTTCTCGGCCAGCACGCGGAGCGCACCGACGGCCATCAGGTCCGACGCGACGACGAGCCCGTCGACCTCCGGGAAGCGGCCGAGGAGCTCCCGCGCCGCGGCCTCGCCGCCGGCCTCGGTGAAGTCGCCCTCGACCACGGCGTCGTCGGAGAGCCCGGCGTCGCGCATCGCGGCGCGCCAGCCCTCGAGCCGGTCGGTGCCGGCGGCCATGTCGGCCGGGCCCGCGATGGTCCCGATCCGGCGGCAGCCGCGGTCGACGAGCAGCTCGGTCGCGAGCCGTCCGCCGGCGGCGTTGTCGGTGTCGACGTAGGCGACCTTGTCGGCGCTGTCGATCGGCCGCCCGACGAACGCGCTCGGCAGCCCGAGCGCCGCCAGGTGGTCGGCGAGGCGGTCGCTGCGGTGGTGGGAGACCACGAGCGCGCCGTCGATGTGCCGCTTGCGCAGGTAGCGCAGCATCCGGCGCTCCTCGTCGCCCGGCCGCGCGAGCAGCAGCACCAGCTGGAGGTCGCGGCTGGCGAGAACCCGGTTGACGCTGCGCAGGGTGTGCACGAAGAACGGGTCGGTGAACACCCGCTCGTCGGGCTCCGGCACCACGAGTGCGACCGAGTCGGTGCGCCGGGTGACCAGGCTGCGGGCGGCCGGGTTGGGCGTGTAGCCCAGCGACTGCACCGCCGCCTCCACCGCGGCGAGCGCGGTGGCGCTCACCCGGTGACCGCCGTTGATCGCCCGCGAGGCCGTGGCCCGCGAGACACCCGCGAGGCGCGCGACCTCGTCGAGGGTGGGCGCGTCGCCGGGCCCCTCGTTCTGCGGCTGCGCGGGCGTCACGGGCGTTCCTCTCGTCGGTCGTCGGTCGGATCGGTCAGCCGCGCGGAGCGGGAAGCGCGCCGGTGCGGGCCACCTCTGCGTACCACTCCGCGCTCGCCTTGGGTGTGCGCACCTGCGTGTCGTAGTCGACGTGCACGATGCCGAACCGCTGACGATATCCGTAGGCCCACTCGTAGTTGTCGAGCAGCGACCAGGCGAAGTAGCCGCGCACGTCGACGCCCTGCTCGATCGCGTCGTGGATCGCCCGCAGGTGCCCGTCGATGAAGGACAGCCGGTCTTGGTCGTCGATCACGAGAGAGCTGCCGTCGGCACCCGTCTGGGGCACGTCGTCGAAGGCAGCGCCGTTCTCGGTGATGTAGATCGGCGGCGCGTCGTACTCGTCCTTCAGGCGCGTGAGCAGCCGGGTGAGGCCCTCGGGCTGGATCTCCCAGTCGAGGCCGGTCTCCGGCAGCCCGCGGCGCGGGAAGGTGAAGTCGTCGCACCCGGGCCACGGGAGACGGGTCGGGCGCGAGGGGTGCTCGATGCGGGAGCCGAGGAAGTCGGTGCCCGACGGCATCGGACGGCCCGCGGGGGCGTCGCCGTGGTAGTAGTTCACGCCCAGCATCTCCAGCGGCGCGTTGATGAGGGCGAGGTCGCCCTCGTGCACGTAGTCCTGCCAGGTCTTGCCCTCGAACGTCATCCCCTCGGTGTGCGGAGCGAGCTCCTCGGGATAGCGGCCCTTGAGGATCGGGTCGAGGAAGACCCGGTTCCACAGCAGGTCGAGCCGGCGTGCGGCGTCGACGTCGGCGGGCTCCGCGGCGTCGTACGGGTCGGCGACCGTGAGGTTGAGCGTGATGCCCAGCTGCTTGGCCCCGCGCTCGCGGAGCTGGTCGACGGTGAGGCCGTGGGCGAGCATCAGGTGGTGCGCGGCGATGACGCCGGCAACGCCCTCCTGTCGGCCCGGCGCGTGCTGGCCGCCGGTGTAGCCGAGGAAGGCCGAGCACCACGGCTCGTTGAAGGTCGTCCAGTACGGCACCCGGTCACCGAGCGCGTCGTACACGGTGTTGGCGTACTCGGCGAACCGGTGGGCGGTGTCGCGGTTGGTCCAGCCGCCGAGGTCCTCGAGCGCCTGCGGCAGGTCCCAGTGGTAGAGCGTGACCCATGGCGTGATCCCGTTGCCGAGCAGCTCGTCGACCAGACGCGAGTAGAAGTCGATGCCCTTCTGGTTGGGCGCGCCGGCGTCGGGACGCACCCGGGGCCAGGCGATCGAGAACCGGTAGGCGTCGAGGTTGAGCGAGCGCATGAGCGCCACGTCCTCGGGCATCCGGTGGTAGTGGTCGCAGGCCACGTCGCCGTTGTCGGCGTCGAGCACGGCGCCCGGGACCCGGGAGAACGTGTCCCAGATCGACGGCGTGCGGCCGTCCTCGTCGGCAGCGCCCTCGATCTGGTACGCCGCGGTGGCGGCGCCGAAGAGGAAGGTGCTCGGGAAGGTGGTGTCGTTCGGGGATGTCATCCTTTGACGGCTCCTTGCATGATGCCGGCCACGAGCTGGCGGCCGGAGACGATGAACAGGACGAGCAGCGGAATGGTGGCGAGCCCGGTGCCGCAAAGCACGAGCGCGTAGTCGGTGGTCTGGCCCTGGCCGGTGATGGCGAGCTCGTCGAGCGCCACCTGCAGGGTCTGGTTGTCCTTGAGGGCCACGAGCGGCCACATGTAGTCGGTCCAGACCGTCATGAACGTGAACAGGAAGAGGATCGCCATCGCGGGCCGTGCCGCGGGCACCGCGACGGTCCAGAACGTGCGGAGCATCGAGGCGCCGTCGACGCGGGCGGCCTCGATCAGCTCGCCCGGGATCGCGTCGACGAGGTACTGACGCATGAAGAACACGCCGAACGCCGTCACCAGGGTGGGCAGGGCGACCGCGAGCAGCGTGTCGTACAGGCCGTAGTCGGTGATGATGATGAACAGCGGCACGATCGCGAGCTGCGTGGGCACCGCCATCGTCAGCACGACGAAGCCCATCAGCCCGTTGCTCCCGCGGAACTGCAGCTTCGCGAAGCTGTAGCCGGCGAGCGTCGAGAAGAACACGACCGACGCCGCGCATGCCGTCGAGACGATGAGGCTGTTGAGGAGCGCCTGCCAGAACTCGATGGTGTCGAACACCCGGCCGGCGTTCTCGAAGAAGTGACCCCCGGGCAGGATCGGCGGCGGCATCTCCATCGCACCGGTCTTGTCGTGCGAGCCGATGACGAACGACCAGTACAGCGGCAGGGCCGAGCCGATGACGACGGCGGCGAGCAGGCCGTAGACGACCCAGCCGGGACGGTGGACCAGTCCCTTGCGCGAGCTCATGCCGACCTCCTCGTGAAGAAGCGGGTGAGGACGAAGTTGAGGAGAGCGATGCCGACGATGATCAGGAAGAGGATCCACGCGGCTGCGGACGCCCGGCCGTAGAAGCCGTCGACGATGCCGCGGTCGTAGATGTAGAGCGCCATCGTCATGTACTGGTGGTCCGCGCCGCCCTCGCGGCTGGGGGCGTCGTCGAAGAGGCGCGGCTCGGTGAAGATCTGGAGGCCGCCGATGGTGCTGGTGACGATGACGAAGATCATCGTCGGGCGAATCATAGGGAGCGTCACGGACCAGAACTGGCGGAGCCGGCTGGCGCCGTCGAGGGCGGCCGACTCGTAGAGGTCGCGCGGCACCGCCTGCATCGCGGCCAGGAAGATCAGCGTGTTGTAGCCGGTCCAGCGCCAGTTGACCATGCTCGAGATCGCGAAGTGGCTCCAGAGCCGGTCGACGTGCCAGCGGATCGGCTCGAGTCCGGTCTCGCGCAGGATGGCGTTGATCAGGCCGGACTGGTCGGCGAAGAGGCTGCCGAAGATGAGTACGGCGGCGGCGGGCGCCACGACGAAGGGGAGCAGCACGCTCATCCGCCAGAACGTGGCCGCGCGAAGACGGTTGTCGAGCAACGCGGCGATCGCGACGGCGACGATGATCTGCGGCACCGACGACATCAGGAAGATGCTGAACGTGTTGACCAGGGCCTTCTGGAAGACCGGGTCGCCGAGCACGAAGCTGAAGTTCTCGAAGCCGGTGAAGTCGCCGCGCTGGCGGTAGAGCTTGTCCCAGTCGTGGAGCGACAGGTAGCCCGTGTAGAGCAGCGGGAAGAGGCCGACGATCCCGAACAGGATGAAGAACGGCGAGATGTAGAGGTAGGGCGAGAGCCTCAGGTCCCAGCGCGAGCGGCGCTGGCGCCGCAGCAGGCGACGACGGTCGGGAGCGTCGTCCGGCGTGGTGGTCTCCGGCGCGGCCGGGCGTTCGTCGGTGAGCATCGGCGCCTTCCTCCTGCGCGCGGTGGGACAAGCGGTCGGTGGGTCTGCCAGGCCGCCCGGGGCTGGCGGGTCCGGGCGGCCTGGCAAGTCATTCAGCCCGTCACTGCAGGGAGGCGACGTCCTGCTCGAAGGTCGCCCACGACTCGTCGGGCGAGGTGCCCTGGTCGACGCGGTTGATGGCGTCCTGGAACTTCTGCAGGATGTCCGAGTAGAGCGGACCGTGGTAGGAGGTCACCGTGATCGCCTCGGCGCGGTTGGAGAAGATCTCACCGGCCGGAGCGCCACCGAAGTACTCGTCGGTCGCCGAGAGCACGGTCTCGGACTGGAGCGCCTCGACCTGCGACGGGAAGTTGCCCGTCAGCTCGAAGATCTCGGCCTGCTGCTCGGGCGCGGTGATCCAGGTGATGAACTCCAGTGCCTCGGCCTGGTGGGTCGAGACCTTCGGGATCGACAGGTAGGAGCCGCCCCAGTTGCCGCCGCCACCGGGGAAGACGTCGGCGATGTCCCACTCGACGCCGGCGGGCGCCGGGTCACCGGTGTTCTCCTTGATGTTGTTGCGCATCCAGCCGGGGCAGGCGACGGTGGCGATGCCCGGGTCCTTGAACGCCGCGGTCCAGTCGGGGCTCCACTGCGGGGCCTGCGTACCGAGCTCGACGTGGGAGGTGACCGCGTCCCACACGGCCGCGAGCTCGGGGCTGGAGATGTCGACGGTGTTGTCGGCCTGCTCGAACGGGAACTCGACCTGGTTCAGCATCGCCTGAGCGATCGAGCCGCTGGCGTCGTAGAAGTGCGCGTCGGAGTTCTTCTTGAACTCCTCGCCCAGCGCGAAGTAGTCGTCCCACGTCGTCATCTCGGCGGCGACCTCCTCCCGCTCGCTGGGAAGGCCGGCGGCCTCGAACAGGTCCTTGCGGTAGCAGATCGCCTCGGGGCCGGCGTCGGTCGCGTAGCCGAGCAGGGCGCCGTCGGCGGTGGTCGCGCCGGCCTCCTTGAAGTCGAGCCAGCGGCCCTCGACCTCGTCCTGGCTGAGGTCGACCCAGACGTCGGGCGCCGCGACGACGGCGGGCATGTAGTCACCCTCGAGCGCGACGATGTCCGGCAACCCCTCGCCACCGGCCTGGAGGCTGGTGGTGACCTCGGCCTTCCAGTCGTCCCACTTGGAGACCTTGGTCTGCTCGACCTGGATGTCGGGGTTCTCCTCGTTCCACTGCTCGATGAGGGCGTCGTAGCCGAACTCGCCGAACGTGGTGATGGTGATGGCCTCGCCCTCCTTGAGGTCCTCCTGCTCGGCGGACTCGGTGGGGTCGTTGTCGTTGCCGCAGGCTGCGACCAGCCCGAGGACAAGGGTGCCGACGGCACCAGCTGCAAGCCGGCGGACCACGGGGGAGGTCCTGGCCGGTCGGGTGGTCGTGTTGCGCACGGTGACTCCTGACTGCACGAAAATCGTCGTTGACTCAGTGGTGACTCAGTGGTGACTCGGTGGTGTGCCCGGGCGGGTCGGCTCCGTGAACGGTGTGAGAGCGCTTCCACTCCTGACGCGGCGCAACCATGGCATGCGTCACATCGCCTGTCAACCATGTCCGCCGTTGAGCGTGATTCACCCTTCCGGGCGAATGAAAGCGCTTCCACTAGACGCGGGGCCGACGTCGCCGTACCCTGGGGCGCGTTGTGGCCCACGTCACCCGCGCGGAGCGGGTGTCCAGCTGAGAGGAACATCCATGGCGACGGTGCGGTTCGAGCACGCCGAGCACGTCTATCCGGGAGCCAAGCGCCCCGCGGTGAGCGACCTGGAGCTGACCATCGAGGACGGCGAGTTCATGGTCCTGGTCGGACCTTCCGGATGCGGCAAGTCGACGTCGCTGCGGATGCTCGCCGGGCTGGAGGAGTGCACCTCGGGCAAGATCTGGATCGGCGACCACGACGTCACCGACGTGGCGCCGAAGGACCGCGACATCGCGATGGTCTTCCAGAACTACGCGCTCTACCCTCACCTGTCGGTCGCCGACAACATGGCGTTCGCGCTGAAGATCGCCGGTGTGCCGAAGGAGGAGCGCCGGTCGCGCGTCCAGGAGGCCGCCAAGCTGCTCGACCTCGAGGCCTACCTCGACCGCAAGCCGAAGGCGCTCTCCGGCGGCCAGCGGCAGCGGGTGGCCATGGGCCGCGCCATCGTGCGCCAGCCGCAGGTCTTCCTCATGGACGAGCCGCTGTCGAACCTCGACGCCAAGCTCCGTGTCTCGACCCGCACCCAGATCGCGGCGCTCCAGCAGCGGCTCGGCATCACCACCGTCTACGTCACCCACGACCAGGTCGAGGCCATGACGATGGGCGACCGGGTCGCGGTGATGAAGGACGGCGTGCTGCAGCAGGTCGACAGCCCGCTCGCCCTCTACGACCGCCCGGCCAACCTCTTCGTCGCCGGCTTCATCGGCTCGCCCGCGATGAACCTGCTGTCGGGCAAGACCGCCGGTGACGGCGCCGCCGTGGTCGACGGCTTCGAGCTGCCCATCCCGCGCAGTGCCGCGGCCGCGTCGTCCGGCGCCGTCACGCTCGGCGTCCGGCCCGAGGCCTGGCGCGTCGCCGAGAACGGCGAGCAGGGCTACCCGGTCAAGGTCGCCGTCGTCGAGGAGCTCGGAGCCGACGCCTTCCTCTACGGCACGCCCGCCGGCGTCTCCGACCAGCCGACCGAGGGCGTGCTGCCCCAGATCGTCGCCCGCCTCGAGGGCCGCCAGGACCTCCAGCGCGGCCAGGAGGTCCGGCTCGTGGCCGACCCGACCCGGGTGCACATCTTCGACACCGAGACCGGGCTGCGGCTCGCGGGCTGAGGGCCTACCCGAACACCTCCGGCAGCTCCGAGGCCCGCCCGCTGAACTCCGGCGCGCGCTTCTCGAGGAACGCCGCCACGCCTTCCTTGCCGTCGGCGATCGAGGAGTAGAACATCGCCAGCGAGTCGGACAGGTGCGCCTCGAGCGGGTCCGCCGCGGCGCTATTGCGGTAGAGCAGCTGCTTGGCGAGGCCGAGCGCGACCGGGGAGCGGCCGACGACGAACGACCGCGCGAGGTCGAGGGCGGCGGGCAGCAGCTCGTCGGGTTCGTGCACGCTGCGGACCAGGCGGCCGGCGTGGGCCGCTTCGGCGGTGAGGATGTCGGCGGAGTAGACCCACTCCAGCGCCTGCTGGATGCCGACGATGCGCGGGAGGAACCAGCTCGAGCACGCCTCCGGCACGATCCCGAGGCGGCCGAAGACGAAGCCGATCCGGGCCTTCGAGGACGCGAGCCGGATGTCCATGGCCAGCGTCATCGTCGCGCCGATGCCGACCGCCGGACCGTTGATGGCCGCGATGACCGGCTTGGGGAGCGCGTGGATCGCCAGCGTCACCTTGCCGCCGGTGTCGCGGATGCCGTCGGCGTACGGCGCCTCGTCGTACCTCTGCCGGAAGTCCGCGGGCGTCGGGCGCAGCGACTCGTCCAGGCCGAAGACGTTGCCGTCGGCCGAGAGGTCCATGCCGGCGCAGAACGCCCGCCCGGCGCCGGTGACCACCACGGCGCGGACCTCGTCGGAGCGCGCGTCGGTCAGGAAGACCTGCTCGAGCTCGCCGGCCATCGTCAGGTCGAACGCGTTGAGCGCGTCCGGCCGGTTGAGGGTCAGTGTCGCGATGCCGTCGGCGTCGACGCTCCAGTCCAGGGTCTCGTAGGCCATGGCCGGGAGTCTGTCAGCCGGCGGTCACGACCAGGTCGGCGCGTTCGCGCGTCGGTACGACGAGCCGCGCGTTGGCCTCGTCGGAGCGGGTCACCCACTCTTCGGCTGCACGCCTGGTCCGGCCGTGACCCTCGTGCCGGCTCACGAGCCGCTCGACCCGCACCGCGTCGTCGAGGTCGACGTACCAGCACTCGTCCAGGAGTGGCCGCACGTCGCGCCACCCGGGCTGGTCGAGCAGCAGGTAGTTGCCCTCGGTCACGACCAGCCGGTGCTCCGGCAGCACGGGGATGGCTCCCGCGAGGGACTGCTCGCGCTCGCGGTCGAAGAGCGGCGCGTAGACGACGTCCTCGCTGCGCAGCCGGCGCAGCAGCGCGACGTAGCCCGCCACGTCGAACGTGTCCGGGGCTCCCTTGCGGTCGGCGCGGCCGAGGCGCGCGAGCTCGTCGTCGTGGAGGTGGAACCCGTCGAGGGGTACGACGACCGCGGCCTCGCCCAGGTCGGCGACCAGCTCCGCGGCCAGGGTCGACTTCCCGGCGCCGGGCGGGCCGGCCAGGCCGAGCACCGATCGCCGGCCGGGGGCGATCAGACCCCGCGCCCGGTCGACCAGGTCCGTCATCGGAGTGCCCGAAGCGCTACTTGCTGGCCTTGCGGGCCCGGCTCGCGATCTTCGCCCGCTCGTTCTGGTCGAGGATCACCTTGCGGATCCGCACCGTCTCGGGCGTGATCTCGACGCACTCGTCCTCGCGGCAGAACTCCAGGCACTGCTCCAGCGACAGCTTCTTCGGCGGGATGAGCTTCTCGAAGTTGTCGGAGGTGGCGGACCGGATGTTGGTCTGCTGCTTCTCCTTGGTGATGTTGACGTCCATGTCGTCGGCACGGGAGTTCTCGCCGACGATCATGCCCTCGTAGACCTCGGTCGAGGGCTCCACGAACATCACGCCGCGCTCCTGGAGCGAGGTCATGGCGTACGACGTCGCGGCGCCCGCGCGGTCGGCGACGAGCGAGCCCGACTGGCGGGAGCGGATCTCCCCGGCCCACGGGAAGTAGCCCTCGGAGATCGAGTGCGCGATGCCGGTGCCGCGGGTCTCGGTGAGGAAGTCGGTACGGAAGCCGATCAGGCCGCGGGCGGGGACGATGAACTCCATCCGCACCCAGCCGGTGCCGTGGTTGGTCATCCCCTCCATCCGGCCCTTGCGGTTGGCGAGCAGCTCGGTGATCGTGCCGAGGAACTCCTCGGGGGCGTCGATCGTGAGACGCTCGAACGGCTCGTGCAGCTTGCCGTCGATCTCCTTGGTCACCACCTGCGGCTTGCCGACGGTCAGCTCGTAGCCCTCGCGCCGCATCTGCTCGACGAGGATCGCCAGCGCCAGCTCGCCGCGTCCCTGCACCTCCCAGGCGTCGGGCCGCTCGGTCGGGAGCACCCGGAGCGAGACGTTGCCGACGAGCTCGGCGTCGAGACGGTCCTTGACCAGTCGCGCGGTGACCTTGTGGCCCTTGCCGCCCTTGCCGACGAGCGGGCTGGTGTTGGTGCCGATAGTCATCGAGATGGCCGGCTCGTCGACGTGGATGAGCGGCAGGGCGACCGGGTTCTCCGGGTCGGCGAGGGTCTCGCCGATGGTGATCTCCGGGATGCCGGCGACAGCGACGATGTCGCCCGGACCCGCCTTCTCGCCCGGCTTGCGCTCGAGGCCCTCGGTGACGAGGAGCTCGGTGATCTTGACGTTCTTGACCTCGCCGTCGCGCCGCATCCAGGCGACCTGCTGGCCCTTGCGCAGCTCACCCTGCTTGACCCGCAGCAGCGCCAGCCGGCCGAGGAAGGGCGAGGCGTCGAGGTTGGTCACGTGCGCCTGCAGGGGCGCGCCCTCGTCGTACTCCGGGGCGGGGATGGTCTCGAGGATGGTCCGGAAGAGCGGCTCGAGGTCGCTGCCCTCCGGGAGCGTGCCGTTGGCGGGCTTCTCGAGCGAGGCGATGCCGGCCTTGCCGGAGGCGTAGACGACCGGGAAGTCGAGGGCGTCCTGGCTGTGGTTGTCGTCGAGCAGGTCCATGAACAGCTCGTAGGTCTCGTCGACGACCTCGTCGATGCGCGCGTCGCCGCGGTCGGTCTTGTTGACCACCAGGATCACCGGCATGTCGGCGTTCAGCGCCTTGCGCAGCACGAAGCGGGTCTGGGGGAGCGGCCCTTCGGACGCGTCGACGAGCAGCACGATGCCGTCGACCATCGACAGGCCGCGCTCGACCTCGCCGCCGAAGTCGGCGTGGCCGGGGGTGTCGATGATGTTGATGACCATGCCGTCGGCCGCGTCGGCGCCGAGCAGCTCCTGGGCCGAAGGACCGCGGTAGTGCACCGCGGTGTTCTTCGCGAGGATCGTGATGCCCTTCTCGCGCTCCAGGTCACCGCTGTCCATCACGCGCTCGGCGACGCCCTCGGCCTCGTGCGCGGTGAACGCGCCGGCCTGGTGCAGCATCGCGTCGACGAGAGTTGTCTTGCCGTGGTCGACGTGCGCCACGATGGCGACGTTGCGGAGGTCGGAACGCTGGGTCTTGGACACGAGGGGTCAGCCTATCCGCGCTCCACCCGTCGAGTCGCATCGGCGACTCCGCTCCCAGGCGGGCCTCAGCGGTAGACGCGCACCCAGTCGACCGCCATCTCGCCCTGCCCCGGCAGGCTCTGCGAGATCGGGTACGTCGTGTCGCCGTACCCGTTGGAGAGGACGAGGAAGAACCGCTTGTCGAACGGCTGCGGCGCGACCAGCGGTGCCGACGGCGTCCACGCGCGCTCGAAGCACAGCGCGTCGTCGTAGTAGAACCGCATCACCTCGGGCGTCCACTCGAGGCGGTAGGTGTGGAACTGGGTCGCATCGGCGACCGTGCAGCTCCACGCGGTGTCGGCGCTGGTGCGGCCGCTGTAGTGGAGCGACGGGAAGACCTTGTCGCCGTGCCCCGACCAGTGCTCGGCTACGTCGATCTCACCGGAGTGCGGCCACCTGCCGTAGGTCAGCTCCTGCGGGTAGAGCCACAGGTTGCTCCAGAACCCGGCCTCGCGGGTCGCGGGGTACTTCGCGCGGAACTCGAAGCGGCCGTAGGCCTGGGCGAACCGGTTCCACGTCATCACGGCCCCGCCGGTGTGCCGGGTGCTCCAGGAGCTGGATCCGGTGCTGCACGACAGCGGTCGCGACTCGGTCCGCGCGGTGAGGCGCAGCAGCCCGTCCCTGACCGCGATGTTGCGGCTGGTGTCGACGTAGCACGTGTCGGCCGTCGTCCAGCCGCTGAACGCGGTCGTCTGCGCCCTCCACTTGGCCGGGGCGAGCGACTTGCCGCTGAACTCGTCGCTGAACGTGCACACCCACGGCGAGCCGTCCGCCTTCGTCGGCTGTACGCCGCCGCAGGCCGGGGTGGTGGGCCCGGACGGCGCCGCCTGCGCCGGACCCCCCACAGGACCGGCGCCGGCGACAGCGAGCGAGACCCCCGACGTCGACGTGAGCAGCACCATGGCTGCGCACAGCAGCGACTTCCTCGCGCGCATACCGCGTTCCCCCCTGTGCGGAGCCGCGCCCCCGGCGGCTCCGTGGCGCCTCACGCTAGCGAAGGTCGCGGGCCCGGTGCAGGTTCGGACGTGCACCGGTGGTCTAGTCCCATCGGACTACGTCCCGAGTCGCGGGAGTGCCCGCGCGGGCTGGGTACGCTGCTCCAATGCAGACCATCGGACTCATCGGCGGGATGAGCTGGGAGAGCAGCGCGGCCTACTACGAGCTCCTCAACCGGGGGGTCGAGGAGCGTCTCGGCGGGCTCCACTCGGCGAAGACGGTCATGGCATCGGTCGAGTTCGCCGAGGTCACGGCCATGCAGGAGGCCGAGGACTGGGACGGCGTCGCGCGCGTGCTGACCGCCGCCGGCCAGTCGGTCGAGCGCGCCGGGGCCGACTTCCTAATGCTCTGCACCACGACGTTCCACCGGGTCGCCGAGCAGGTCCAGGCCGCCATCGACATCCCCCTGCTCCACCTCGGCGACGTGGTCGCGCAGGCCGGCAAGGAGAAGGACCTCGAGGCCGTCGCCCTGCTCGGCACCAAGTTCGCGATGTCACGCACGTTCTTCACCGACCGGATCGCGAGCCACGGGCTCGACGTACTCGTGCCCGACGAGTCGCACCACGACGAGCTCAACCGGATCATCTACGACGAGCTGGTCCACGGGAAGGTGCTCGACAGCTCGCGCCGCCAGGTCGTCTCCCTGATCTCCGAGCTGTGGGACGCCGGCGCCGGCGGGATCATCCTCGGCTGCTCCGAGCTCGAGCTGCTCGTCAAGCAGGCCGACTCCGAGCTGCCGGTGCTGCCGTGCACCACCCTGCACGTCGAGGCGGCGCTGGACCGAGCGCTGGGGTAACACTGAGTTACCCCACGCGCCGCCCGCCCGGGAATGCCCGGCGCCCGGCGCTGGTTATCGCTGCGGACAGTTCTGCCGACAGCAGTAGGAGGCCGGGTGCACGGGATCGACAGGGTGGCGATGATCAGCCTCCACACGTCCCCGCTCGACCAGCCGGGCACCGGCGACGCGGGCGGCATGAACGTGTACGTCGTCGAGGTCGCGCGCCAGCTCGCCGAGCAGGGCATCGAGGTCGACATCTTCACGCGCGCCACCTCGTCCGCCCTCGACCCGGTCGTCCGGCTCACCGACGGCGTGACGGTCCGCCACGTCCACGCGGGGCCGTTCGAGGGCCTGACCAAGAACGAGCTACCCGGCCAGCTGTGCGTGTTCGCCCGCGAGGTGCTGCGCACCGAGGCGATGTTCCCGCTCGGCCACTACGACGTCGTCCACTCCCACTACTGGCTCTCGGGCCAGGTCGGCGCGCTCGCCCGCGACCGGTGGGGCGTCCCGCTGGTCCACTCCATGCACACGATGGCCAAGGTCAAGAACGCCGCGCTCGCCGACGGTGACACGCCGGAGCCGGCGCAGCGCGTGATCGGCGAGGAGCAGGTCGTCGACGCCTCCGACGTGCTGATCGCCAACACCGACATCGAGGCGCGCCAGCTGGTGGACCTGTACGCCGCCGAGCCGGCCCGCGTCGAGGTCGTGCACCCCGGCGTCGACACGGCGCTGTTCCGCCCGCTCGACGACGCCGCGCGAGCCGCCGCACGACGCTCCCGGGGCATCCCCGAGGACGCGATCGTGCCGCTGTTCGCCGGCCGGATCCAGCCGCTCAAGGCGCCCGACGTGCTGCTGCGCGCGGTCGCCGAGCTGCTCGCTCGCGAGCCCGGCCTGCGCCGCCGCCTCGTCGTGCCGGTCGTCGGCGGGCCGTCCGGGTCGGGCCTCGACCACCCCACCTCGCTGGCCGACCTCGCGGTCGAGCTCGGCATCGACGACGTCGTGCGGTTCGTGCCGCCGGTCGCCCAGGCCGAGCTCGCGGAGTGGTACTCGATCGCCACGCTGGTCGCGGTGCCGTCCTACAACGAGTCCTTCGGGCTCGTCGCCGTCGAGGCCCAGGCGAGCGGTGCCCCGGTGCTCGCGGCTGCCGTGGGCGGCCTGCCGACCGTGGTGCGCGACGGCCGCAGCGGCCTGCTCGTCGACAGCCACGACCCGCTCGCGTGGGCCGCGGCCATCGGCCAGGTCGCGGGCGACCCGGCGTTCCGGGCCCGCCTCGCCGCCGGCGCCCGCCGCCAGGCCGAGAAGTTCTCCTGGGCCGCGACCGCCGACCAGACCCTGGGTGTCTACCAGCGGGCTCGCGCGCTCATGCGAGAGTCGGCTGCGTGAGCGAGTCCGGTCCCAGCGAGCCCACCCGTCCCTACGACGAGCGCATCGCCGCCGTCGTCCGCGACCATCTCGCCGAGGCGGAGATCGAGTACGACGAGCCCGAGCCGGGCCTGTTCTCGTTCGCCCTGCCGGGGGAGCGCAAGCTGCAGACACCCGTCCGCATCGACGTCGGCCCCCACGCGCTGGGGGTGCACGCGTTCGTCTGCCGCCGCCCCGACGAGGAGCACGAGAAGGTCTACCGCTGGCTGCTCGAGCGCAACCTGAAGATGTACGCCGTCGCGTTCGCCCTCGACCACCACGGCGACATCTACCTCGACGCGCGTCTCCCGCTGGGGGCGGTGGACTCCGACGAGCTCGACCGGCTGCTCGGCTCGGTGCTCACCTACGCCGACGAGTCGTTCAACACCATCCTCGAGCTCGGCTTCGCGACGTCGATCCGCAAGGAGTGGGAGTGGCGCAAGCTGCGCGGTGAGCCGACCCGCAACCTGGAGGCGTTCCGTGGCTGGCTCGAGGCCGGGGACGGCCCGACCGACTGAGGTGCGTCAGGCCGGGGCCGGCTCCTCGACCGGCGCCGCGGTGCGGGCCCGCGGCTGGCGCCGCGCCACGGCCACGCCGACGAGCGCGAGCGCGCCGCCGACGTACGCGATCGTCGGCGGGACCTCGTCGAGGAAGACCAGGCCCATCACGATCGTCAGCGGCGGCACGACGTACGTCGTGACCCCGAGCGACGACGCGGTCATGTGGCGCAGCGCGTAGGCGTAGGTGGTGAACGCGATCGCCGTCGGGAACACGCCGAGGTAGACCAGCCAGAGCGTGGAGGACGCCGGCGCGTCGCCAACCTGGTCGACGAGCTGGCCTGCCCACGGCAGGCAGGCGACCGCGCCGACGGCGCACGCCAGCCAGGTGACGTGGAGCGCGGAGAGGCGCGCCACCAGCGGCTTCTGGAGCACGAGGCTGATCGAGTAGACGACCGCGGAGACCAGGCACAGGCCGACACCGAGCAGGTCGCGGTTGCCGCCGGGGGAGGTGGACAGGCCGATGATGGCGACGCCCGAGAACGCCAGCACCAGCCCCACGGCCAGGTACGTCGTGAACCGCTCCCCGAGGAACAGCGCTGCCAGCACGGCGATCAGCACCGGCGAGACCTGGATCAGCATCGCCGCCGTACCGGCGTCGACGCGCTGCTCGCCGGCGTTGAGCGCCAGGTTGTAGACGCCGAACCACAGCACGCCGATCGCGACGATCGAGCCCCACTGGCGCAGGGTCGGCCGCGGCATCGGCTGCGACAGGGCGACCACGCCGAGCGCGATCGCCCCGACCACCAGCCGACCGAGCGACAGCGCCCCGGCGGAGAAGTCGTGGCCGAGGTGGCGGATGCCGACGAACGCGCTCGCCCAGAGCACCAGCGTCACCGAGACCGCCAGCACGGGCAGCCAGGTGGGTGGGGCGGTGCGCTCGTGCTCGTCGTTCACACAACGACCCTAGGAGTCAGCACCGACGCTCGTCGCGCGGTTTTCGGTCAGCGTTGCACGAGATGCGGCCAGGGCGCCTACGTGGTGCGAGCTGATCGGGTCTCGATACGCGCGGTCGCGGGCTCGTCCCTCGCCCGCGCGCGCACTCGACCTCTTCGCCTTGTCCGCCGGACCTCGTTCCTCGGTCCGACGGAGGCTCAGACGTCGAGCTTATAGCCCAGGCCGCGGACGGTGACGAGGTACTTCGGCTCGCTGGGCTCGGGCTCGAGCTTGGCGCGCAGCCGCTTGACGTGGACGTCGAGGGTCTTGGTGTCGCCGACGTAGTCGGAGCCCCAGACGCGGTCGATCAGCTGGCCGCGGGTGAGCACCCGGCCGGGGTTGCGGAGGAACATCTCCAGCAGCTCGAACTCCTTGAGCGGCAGCCGCTGCTCCTGGCCGTCGACGGTCACCACGTGCCGCTCGACGTCCATCCGGACCGGGCCGGCCTCGAGGGTGTCGGGCATCAGCTCCGCGTCGACGCCGCGGCGCATGACCGCGCGGATCCGGGCGACGAGCTCGCGCGGCGAGTAGGGCTTGGTGACGTAGTCGTCGGCGCCGAGCTCGAGGCCGACCACCTTGTCGACCTCGTCGTCCTTCGCGCTGACCATGATCACCGGCACGTTCGAGGTCTGCCGGATCGTGCGGCAGACCTCGGTGCCGGGGATGCCCGGCAGCATGAGGTCGAGCAGCACGATGTCGGCGCCGTTGCGGTCGAACTCCGTCAGCGCGGCGTTGCCGTCGGCGGCGATCGCCACCTCGAACCCTTCCTTGCGGAGCATGTAGGCGAGGGCGTCGCTGTAGCTCTCTTCGTCCTCGACGACAAGCACTCGGGTCACTGGTTGTTCTCCTGACTTCTCACTGTCCCGCCCGCCACCCCGCGGGCAGCGTGGTCGGGGTACGGCGCCGCATCGAGGTGCGGCACCGGGACGGGGGCGGTGTCGCCCTCGTCGTCGACGGGCGCCGGCGGCGCCTCGTCGAGGGTCCTGTGCTGATGCTGGGGCAGGGAGAGCGTGAACGTCGACCCCTGCCCCTCGACCGACCACACGCGGACGTCGCCGCCGTGGGTGGCCGCGACGTGCTTGACGATGGACAGGCCGAGGCCGGTGCCGCCCGTCGAGCGGTGGCGCGCGGGGTCGACCCGGTAGAAGCGCTCGAAGATCCGGTCGATCTCGTCGCTGGGGATCCCGATGCCCTGGTCGACCACCGAGATCTCGACGAAGCCCTCGACGCTGCGGGCCCGCACCAGCACCTTCGAGCTCGGCTCGGAGTAGGCGACCGCGTTGGCGACGAGGTTGGCGACCGCCGCCGTGACCTGCTCCTCGCTCCCGAGCACGGCCAGCCCGGGCTCGGTCTCGGCGACGACCTGGATCGCCTTGGCGTCGGCGTCGATCGAGCTGGTGTCGATGGCGACGCCGATGATGTGCTCGATGTCGAGCGGGTCGGGCGACTCGACGGGCTCGTCGCCCTGGAGCCGGGAGAGCTCGATGACCTGCTGGACCAGGTGGGTCAGCCGGTCGCTCTCGGTGAGCATCCGGTCGGCGAAGCGCTGCACCGCCTCCGGGTCGTCGGCCGCGTCGTGCACGGCCTCGGCCAGCAGTCGGATCGCCCCGACCGGCGTCTTCAGCTCGTGGCTGACGTTGGCGACGAAGTCACGGCGGACCTCCTCGATCCGCCGCTCGCGGGTGCGGTCCTCGACGAGCGCCAGGACCAGGCGGGGGCCGATCGGCGCGACCCGCGCGGTGACGTGGCGGGCCGGGCCGTTCTGCCGCGGCACGATCAGCTCGGTCTCACGGATCTGGCCGTCGCGGCGTACCTCCTGGACGAGCTCGCCGAGCTTGTCGGACACCAACGAGGTGCCGCGCACGAAGCCCATCGCGAACGCGGGAGCGGACGCCTTCACGACCACGTCGTGGTCGTCGACGACGACCGCGCTGCTGCGCAGCACGGACAGCACGGTTGCCACGCCTGCCGGCAGCCGCGGTTCCTCGGTGGCGGGCTGCCGATGCTGCTGCCGGTCACTGATGTGCCAGGCGAGGACGGCGCCGCCTGCCACCGCGGCCCCGAGCAGCGCGGCCAGGAAGGCCTGCGTCGTCGGATCCACGTCTTGATCGTACGGCGACCGCACCGGGCGCCCCGGAATCGTGGACGCCGACGTAGGGGATGTTCACCGCCCGTTCACCGAGGCTCGCTGATTGGTCAACTGTCGGCCTTAGCCTGACTTACATGCGTGAAGCCTTCCACGAGCAGCTCGATGCGATCTTCCTCGACCTCGCCGCCATCTGCGCGCAGGTGGAGTCCCAGGTCCGCCTCGCCACCCAGGCCCTGATGACGGGCGACGCCGCGGTGGCCGAGCAGGTGATCAGCACCGACATCGAGAT